>NZ_JBEXSJ010000018.1:0-165033 GCF_040613535.1 Kribbella sp. NPDC006257 | reverse complement strand
GCCCCCACCTCTCGCGCCCGCCCGCGCCCCGCCCGCCTTTGGAGGGGCACCTTGTGCCCGAGATATCCATCGGGTCGGCGCGCGTTTGGTGGAATGGGGCACAAAGTGGGTCGCGAGCAAGGGGGCGGGCGATGGCGGTCAGGTGAAGGCGTCGTGGCCGGGGTGGGGGCGGAATGGGTAGTCGGCCAAGTCGGGTGTGCGCCATACGGGGCTGTCACCGGTACGGCGGAGTCCGCGGCTGAACGCGGCCCGGAACCGGTCGGCGAGTTCCGCGGGACGACCGACGTCCTCCCATCCGAAGTGGACGACTTCGACGTCCAGGTCTGCGAGTCGATGATCTCGGTGCTGATGGCGCCGGAGAAGTCGGCGGCGCTCGGCTGCCGTCGCAGCCTCGAATTTGCCGAGACCATCCCCTTCACCGATGGTGCGGTATTCCGGCCACCAGAAGTCGACCCGTTCGTCCATCCACCACGACCCCTCCCAGAACTGGACCTGCAGCACCGGCGCCGGCAGTCCGGCCTCGGCGAACACCACTCGCGCGAACGACTCGAGGGGGGATTCCGAGCGAGGGTCTGCGAAGGCCAGAACCGACCTTGCCCCGGCGATGCCCGGCCAGCGGCGCTGGCGCCGGACGACATCCTCCAGTTGTTCAGGGGTGACCGCGACGGCGAGTGCGTGATCGGCCGTCACCACCGCCTCGGCGAACGGTAGTTCCCGGGCCAGGTCGATCGTCGTCCGGGCATCCGAGGTCAGCACCAATCCCAGGTGGCGCTGGAGATCGCCCGGTCGGAGAGTCGCTCGCCGGAGTACGAGGTCGGTTTTGTTCCGGTTGCGTCGACACTTACCCGGTGGGTAGGTCAGCCAGGTCCTCGCTGGTGGAGGGGGGTGTCCATCGGACCAGACGCGGAGATCACGTAGTTGAGCGGCGGTGACATGGCTGATCACCGAATGGGCATACGCCGCCTGCACGCAGCGAGCTGTAGCCAACTGCACATCAAGGGTGCCGCTGATGTAGTGGTGATGAAATCTCTGCAGGGTGTCGTTGCGTAATAGCCGCCGGACGTCGTGGTCGAGCAGACCGAGTCGTCGGAGATCGCTGTACCGCTGAGGCGTCCAGAGAACGGCCTGCAGCGACTCCCGGACCTCGACGCTGAGCTTTTCCATCATCAGATGCTGCCGGACGAACCCGTGCCGCCGCTCTCTCCCGCTGCCCTCCTGTGGATAACCCACAACCCGCATCCGACGCGCGCCTTCGGGGTGACCTTGTGCCCCACTTCACCGCCGAGGTCGAGCCCGTTTGGTCAAGCCGGGCACAAAGTCGCCGGAATGAGGCGGCGACGCGAGGCGGCGATGCGGGTGGCTGGGTGGGCGTGAGTTGGGGTCGGGCCGCGGGGGAACTGGGGTGCGGGGTGGGGGTGGGGTGGTGTGGGATGGGGGGATGACTATTTCGTTGGGGACGGCCTCGGTGGAGGGGTTGGCGGGGGTTGCGCGGGTGCTGGGGGAGTGGCAGACGGATGCGGGGGTGTTCCAATTGCATCCGGGGGACCTGGGGTGGTTCTGGCGGTTTGGTGGGGAAAGGACCGCGGGGGCGGTTCGGGTGTGGGAGCGGGACGGGGTGACGGTCGCGGTCGGGTTGCTGGATGAGCCGGATCTTTTGCGGCTGGCGCTGGCGCCGGACGTGTTCGAGGACGAGGAGGTCGCCCGGCAGATCGTTGCGGATGTGTCCGATCCGGAGCGCGGCGTACTGATCGAGGGCAAGGTGTACCTCGAGGCGCCGACCGACTCGCGGGTGAAGGACCTGTTGTTCAAGGACGGGTGGGCTGTCGATGCGCCGTGGACGCCGCTCCGGCGCGGGCTCGCGGAGCCGGTCGAGGAGCCCGGGCTGAGCATCGAGGTGATCGACGCGGAGAGCGCGCCGGTCCGTACTGCGGTGCAGCGGGCCGCGTTCGACGGGTCGACCTTTACCGAAGAACGCTGGCACGCGATGGCCGGGGGAGCGCCGTACGCCGATGCGCGGTGTCTCGTCGGTCGCGACGCGGATGGCGAGCGGGTCGCCGCGGTGACGGTGTGGTCGGCCGGGCCGGGGAAGCCTGGTTTGCTGGAGCCGATGGGTGTCCACCGGGACTTCCGCGGCAACGGGTACGGGCAGGCGATCACGCTCGCCGCGGCCGCGATGCTGCGCGAACTGGGTTCGTCGAGCGCGGTGGTCGCGACGCCGAGCTCCAACGTCGGCGCCGTCGCGACCTACCAGGCAGCAGGTTTCGTCCCCCTCCCCGAAACCCGCGACCTGGTCCGCGACAACTAACCCCTCGACACCTCGCCGTGCGACACCTGGCTGCTCGACGACTGAACAGTCAGGCGGCGGCCTCGTCGGCGGCGCGGAGGGTGCGGAGGATGTTGCCGCCGGCAAGTTTTGCCAGGTCGGCGTCGCTCCAGCCGCGGTCGGCGAGGGCGTAGAAGAGGGACGGGTACGTCGCGACGTCGGACAGGCCGGCCGGGAACTCGGGGCAGCCGTCGTAGTCGCCGCCGATGCCGATGTGGTCGACGCCGGCCACCTCGCGGACGTGCTCGACGTGCTTCACCACGTCGTCCAGAGTGGCCTGCGGTTTCGGCTTGTCGTACGCCTCCATCAGCTTGCGCTGGTCGGCGGGCCGCAACGGGTCGAGGTCGAGCGACCCAGCGACCTCCTGCGCCTCGGCGACCCAGTCGACGAAGGGCTGCGAGACGAAGTACGGGACGAAGGTGACCATGCAGACACCGTCGTTCGCAGCGAGGGTCTGCAGCACGTCGTCGGGTACGTTCCGCGGTACGTCGCAGACCGCGCGCGCCGACGAGTGGCTGAAGATCACCGGCGCGCTCGTCACCCGGAGTGCGTCGCGCATGGTGTCCGCCGAGACGTGCGAGAGGTCGACGAGCATGCCGATCCGGTTCATCTCCCGGACCACGTCCTCACCGAACGCGTTCAGCCCACCCAGCACGGGCTCGTCGGTCGCGGAGTCCGCCCACGGCACGTTGTGGTTGTGGGTCAGCGTCATGTACCGCACGCCGAGCGCCCGCATCACCCGCAGTACCCCGAGCG
Source organism: Kribbella sp. NPDC006257 (assembly GCF_040613535.1). NCBI lineage: Bacteria > Bacillati > Actinomycetota > Actinomycetes > Propionibacteriales > Kribbellaceae > Kribbella > Kribbella sp. NPDC006257. The sequence goes on along the minus strand of NZ_JBEXSJ010000018.1, from coordinate 161,954 downwards.
AGCTGTCGATCGAGTGCCCGCCTTCCATCCCCATCAGGGAGGCGACCTTGCGATCCTTGAACACGGCCTCGACCTCGTCGGCCGTCGACGCCAGCGCGAGCGAATCCGGGTAGCGCGCGACGAGCCGGCGTACGAAGTCGATCTGCTCGAAGGTGCGCCGTACGGCGTGCTCGTCCTCCGGCACCCACAGCGACCAGAACTGCCCGCCGACCTGCCCGACCCGCAGCCGCGGCAGGTCGGTGTTCAAGGCCGGTACGCCGACGCTGAGGTCATGCGCGTCCAGGTCGTACTCGCACAGTTCGTAGAACGCGATCGGCAGATCGTTGTGACCGTCGATCAGCGGATTCTCCTGCAACAGACCCTGCACCCGCGCAACACTCGTCGTCATCCCGCCATCCTGTCAGGACTGCTCGAAACTCGCGCGCGGGGTGACAAACGTGTCCATCACCTTCACCAGTACGTCGTACGCCGTAAGGCCGGTCAGTGAGGCATAGGCGATCGCAAGGGCACCGGCCCGGTCGGCGGCCAGGACCAGCCTCGTCAGTCTGTCCGGCGGCACGGGTGCCCTCCGGTCGTTGCCCAGGACGGCCCAGCGCATCGCCGCTGTTCCGCGTAGTACGCCTTCAGGTTCACGTCCCGAACCTACCCGTGTGGTCGGAAGTGTCGGAGGGATGCGGGAGAATGAGACCCGTGAGCATCGAGGAGCTGAAGTTCGACTCGGCGGGGTTGATTCCTGCTGTGGTGCAGCAGCACGACACGCGTGAGGTGCTGATGGTCGGCTGGATGGACGCCGAAGCGGTACGGCGTACGGCGAAGACCGGGCGCAGCACGTTCTGGTCGCGCAGCCGCCAGGAGTACTGGGTGAAGGGCGAGACCAGCGGTCATCGTCAGCACGTGAAGCAGATCCTGGTCGACTGCGACGCCGACACCCTCCTCGTCCTCGTCGACCAGGAAGGTCCCGCCTGCCACACCGGCACCCGGAGCTGCTTCGAACACGGCGAAATCGAGGTCACGCAGTGAACACCCCCGATCTGGAGACGTTCCGCGAATACGCCAAGGACCGCCGCGTCATCCCGGTGACGCGGCGGCTGCTCGCCGACGCCGAGACCCCGATCGGCGTCTACGGCAAGCTCACCGCGGAGCGCGAAGGCACCTTCCTGCTCGAGTCGGCCGAGAACGGCGGCGTCTGGTCGCGTTACTCGTTCATCGGCGTCCGCTCGGCCGCGACGCTGACCGAACGCGACGGCCAGGCCCTCTGGACCGGCAACCCACCGGTCGGCCTGCCGCAGACCGGTGACCCGCTCAAGGCGCTGCGCGAGACTCTCGAGATCCTGCACACCCCACGTCTGCCGGGCCTGCCGCCGCTGACCGGTGGCATGGTCGGCTTCCTCGGGTACGACGCGGTCCGCCGGCTGGAAAGGTTGCCGGACACAACGACCGACGACCTCGGCCTGCCGGAGCTGACCTTCCTGTTCGCGACCGACCTGGCCGCGCTCGACCACGAGACCGGCGAGGTCTGGCTGATCGCGAACGCGGTCAACTGGGACGACTCCGACGAGCGCGTCGACGAGTCGTACGCCGACGCAGTACGCCGCCTCGACGCGATGGAACGCGATCTCGCTCAGCCGACCCCGTCGTACGTCGTACACGCTGACCGCCAGGCGCAACCGGACCCGCATCGCCAACGGTCCAGCGCCGAGTACCGGGAAGCAGTCGAGACCGCCAAGGAAGAGATCCGGGCAGGCGAGGCCTTCCAGATCGTCGTCTCGCAACGCTTCGAACTGCAGACCAAGGCCAGCGCGCTCGACATCTATCGCGTACTGCGCAGGTCGAACCCGAGCCCCTACATGTATCTGGTCCGCCTCGACGGCTTCGACATCGTCGGTTCCAGCCCGGAAGCGCTGGTGAAGGTCACCGACAACAAGGTGATCCTGCACCCGATCGCCGGCACCCGCCCGCGCGGCGCGACGCCGGAAGAGGACCACGCGCTGGAGGAGGAGCTCAAGGCCGACGCCAAGGAGCGCGCCGAGCATCTGATGCTGGTCGACCTCGGCCGCAACGACGTCGGCCGCGTCTGCGCACCCGGCACGGTCGAGGTGGTCGACTTCATGGACGTCCGCCGCTACAGCCACGTGATGCATCTGGAATCGACCGTCACTGGTCGGCTGGCAGCAGGGAAGACGGCGTTCGACGCACTGACCGCAGCGTTCCCCGCCGGAACCCTCTCCGGCGCACCGAAGCCACGAGCGATGCAGATCATCGACAAGCTCGAAGTGACCAGACGCGGCGTGTACGGCGGCGTCGTCGGCTACCTCGACTTCGCCGGTGACGCCGACACAGCGATCGCGATCCGTACTGCGGTGCTTCGCGGCACCACCGCCTACGTCCAAGCAGGCGCCGGCATCGTCGCCGACTCGGACCCGGCTTCGGAAGACGCCGAGTGCCGCACCAAGGCCGCCGCCGTCCTGAACGCGATCGCCGTCGCCGGAACGTTCTCCGAGGTCTGATGCGCCCACAACGACTGGTGGACCTGCTGACCCTGGTAGCCCTCGTGCTGCTGGCCCTCTCGGGTTACCTCACGTGGTCCAGGGCCGACCCGGGCAGCGGCCGCCCGAAGGTGAACTTCAACGGCTACACGGTTTCGCACGCGCCCGTGACGCTGGGCCTGGCGGCAGTGGTGGCGGTGATCGTCACCAAACTGGCCGGTACTGCGCTGCGCCGGGTGATCTCCGGCCTGCTGGTGTTCATGGGTGCGGCCGCGATCGGCGTTGCCCTGCAGGTGCGGCCCAACGCGACCGAGCTCGGCAGGCTCCGCCCGGAGCTCAGCCAGGCCGTCACCGACCACGTCACCTTGAGCACCGGACCTGCCCCGTGGCTCGCGTTGGCAGGCGGTCTCGTGCTCTTCGCGGCCGGCGTGATCGCCGTACTGACCGCTCATCGATGGCGGCGGCCCACCGCGCGGTACGAGCGTGATCCGGCCGCCACACCGGCTGATCAGTGGAAGGCGATCGACGCGGGTGAGGACCCGACGATCTGAGTTCGGCGGGGTACCGCCACAATAGGACGGGACGACAACGAGGAGTGGCGCCAATGGTGGACAATACGACCGCGGATCAAGCGGCGACTTACGAGAGCGAAGACGCTCACGCAGGCGGCCTGCACGGCAGCACTCCGGCGGCCTGGACCGCCGTGGTGATCGTGCTCGTCGGTTTCACCCTCGGCGCCATCGCGATGGTGATGGGCCCGAACTGGGTGCTGTTCTGGATCTCCGCCGCGATCGCCGTGGCCGGTGGTCTGGTCGGCAAGGTGATGCAGCTGCTCGGCTTCGGTGCCAAGTCCAGCGACCACCACTGACGGACGGACCACAGACATGACTGTGCTTGACGACATTCTCGCCGGGGTTCGGGAGGACCTCGCGGAGCGCCAAACGCGGGTCAGCCTGGACGACCTGAAGCAGGAAGCGCAGCGCAAGCCCGACGCGAAGGACCCGATGCCGGTGTTCCGCGGCGACGGGATCGCGATCATCGCCGAGGTGAAGCGCTCCAGCCCGTCCAAGGGCGCGCTGGCCGACATCGCCGATCCGGCGGCGCTGGCCTACGAGTACGCCGAGGGTGGTGCGGCGGCGATCAGCGTGCTGACCGAGAAGCGCCGGTTCGGCGGCAGCCTGGAAGACCTCCGTGCGGTCCGCGGCCGGGTCGACGTACCGGTGCTGCGCAAGGACTTCATCGTCTCCTCGTACCAGCTCTGGGAAGCGCGCGCGGCCGGCGCCGATATGGTGCTGCTGATCGCCGCGGCGCTCGAGCAGGAGGCGCTCGTCTCGCTGATCGAGCGGGCCACGTCCATCGGGTTGACCCCGTTGGTGGAAGTGCACGACACCGAGGAGACCCTGCGTTCGGTGGACGCCGGGGCCCAGCTGATCGGCGTCAACAACCGCAACCTGAAGACGCTCGAGGTCGACCGGGACACCTTCGCCCGGGTCGCGCCGTCGATCCCGACCAACCTGGTCCGGGTGGCGGAGTCGGGTGTCCGCGGGCCGCATGATGTAATCGAGTTCGCGCGCGCCGGGGCCGATGTCGTCCTCGTCGGTGAAACCCTGGTGACCGGCCGCGATCCGCGCGCCTCGGTCGCCGACCTCGTCGCTGCGGGATCGCACCCCGCCATCCAGCAGCGTCACTAAGACGTCCGCGGTTTCCTCCACTGCCGTGGAGGAAACCGTGCACTGGAAGGCGAATGATGACTGCTGTGCTTCCTGACCAACTCGGGCACTTCGGCCGCTTCGGCGGCAGGTTCATGCCGGAGGCGCTGATCGCCCCGCTCGACGAGCTCACGAAGGCATGGCAGGAGGCGATGGCCGACAAGGCCTTCACCGACGAGTTCGAGCGGATGCTCCGCGAGTACGCCGGTACGCCGAGCCTGCTCTACGACGCGACCCGGCTGTCCGAAGTCGCCGGCGCCCGGATCCTGCTCAAGCGCGAGGACCTCAACCACACCGGCGCGCACAAGATCCGCAACGTGCTCGGCCAGGCCCTGCTGACCAAGCGGATGGGCAAGCGACGCGTCATCGCCGAGACCGGCGCCGGCCAGCACGGCGTCGCCACGGCCACCGCTTGTGCTTACCTGGATCTCGACTGCGTCGTCTACATGGGCGAGGTCGACACCGAGCGCCAAGCCCTGAACGTCGCCCGGATGAAGCTGCTCGGCGCCGAGGTGATCCCGGTGAAGACCGGCAGCCGCACCCTGAAGGACGCGATCAACGAGGCCTTGCGCGACTGGGTCTCCAGCGTCGACGACACCCACTACCTGCTCGGTACGGCGGCCGGCGGTCACCCGTTCCCGGCCATGGTCCGCGACTTCGTCCGTGGCATCGGTGACGAGGCCCGCGCCCAGTCGCTCGAGCTGCTCGGCAAGCTGCCGGATGCCGCGATCGCCTGTGTCGGTGGCGGTTCCAACGCGATCGGTCTGTTCGCTGCCTTCGTTCCGGACGTCGATGTGAAGCTCTACGGCATCGAGGCCGGCGGCGACGGGTACGAGACCGGCCGGCACGCCGCGACCATCACGGCCGGCCAGATCGGCGTACTGCACGGCGCCCGGTCCTACCTGTTGCAGGACGAGGACGGTCAGACGATCGAGTCGCACTCGATCTCGGCCGGCCTGGACTACCCGGGCGTCGGGCCGGAGCACTCGTGGCTCGCGGAGACCGGGCGCGCGTCGTACCGGCCGGTCTCGGACGCGGACGCGATGGAGTCGTTCCGGCTGCTGGCCAGGACCGAAGGCATCATCCCGGCGATCGAGTCGGCGCACGCGATCGCCGGCACGCTGGAGATCGCCAAGGAGCTCGGCCCGGAGGCGACCCTGCTGGTCTGCCTGTCCGGCCGCGGCGACAAGGACATGGACACCGCCGGCGAATGGTTCGGCCTCATCGATGCAGAAGGCAAAAAATGAGCGAGCTGGTGGCCGGCGAATGGTTCGGCCTGATCGACGCCGAAGGCGGCAGCAAATGAGCGAACTGGTTGCCCTGGGCAACGCCGGGGCCGCGATCCGGAAGGCCAACGACGAAGGGCGCGCCGCGCTGGTCGCCTATCTGCCGGCGGGGTACCCGACGATCGCGGGCGGGATCGACGCGATCAAAGCGCTGATCGACGGCGGTGCTGACGTGCTCGAGATCGGGTTGCCGTACAGCGACCCGGTGATGGACGGCGTGACGATCCAGCGGGCCGCGGAGACCGCGCTGGCCCAAGGGCTGCGCACGCGGGACGTGCTGAGCACGGTCGAGCAGCTCGCCGCGTACTCCGACGTACCGGTGCTCGTGATGACGTACTGGAACCCGATCGAGCGGTACGGCGTGGACCGGTTCGCCGCCGACTTCACGGCCGCCGGGGGAGCGGGGCTGATCACGCCCGACCTGACCCCGGACGAGGGCGCGGAGTGGATCGCGGCGGCGGACAAGAACGAGCTGGACAAGGTGTTCCTGGTCTCGCCGTCCTCGACCGACGCGCGGATCTCGATGACGACGGCGAACTGCCGTGGTTTCGTCTACGCCACGGCCGTGATGGGCGTCACGGGTGCTCGCGAGAAGACCTCGGATCTGGCGGCACCGCTGGTGGCCCGGACGAAGGCGGTCACCGGGATCCCGGTCGGGGTCGGTCTCGGGGTCTCCAACGGCGACCAGGCGGCGGGAGTCGCGGCGTACGCCGATGCGGTGATCGTGGGCTCGGCCTTCGTGAAGGCGCTCGACGAGGGCGGGTCTTCCGGCGTACGGGAACTGACCGAAAGCCTGGCCGAAGGCGTCCGCCGGGAACCTCGCACCTTCGCCGTCCGTTAGAGCGAGCGTGAGTCGAAACCGGAACGCGGCCATTTTCTTCGCCGCGGTGGCTCTGCTTGCCCTGGTGGGCTGCAGTGGCGGTCAGAAGCAGACAGCGGACAACCCTGGCGGAGCGATCATCCGTACGCCGGCCGGTGATCCGAACGGGTTGCGTGGGGCAACTTTGGACCGGCCGTACACGCTGCCGGCCAAGTCGCTGACCGATACCGACGGCAACGAGTTCAACCTGGTCACCTCGACGAAGAAGCCGGTCACGCTGGTGTTCTTCGGCTACACGAACTGTCCGGACGTGTGCCCGACGGTGATGGCCGACGTCGCGTCCGCGCTGACCAAACTGGACGATGCCACCCGCAAGCAGATCCAGTTGCTCTTCATCACGACGGACCCGGCCCGCGACACGGGGCCGGTGATCCGGAAGTACCTGGATCGCTTCGACCCGTCGTTCGTCGGGCTGACCGGAACGCTGCCGGCCATCAAGGACATCGCGAAGGCGGTCGGCGTACCGGTCGAGGGCATGCAGAAGCTGCCGTCCGGCGGGTACGAGGTCGGCCACGGCGCGCAGGTGATCGGCTTCGGCGCGGACGACAAGGCGAACGTGCTGTGGCTGTCGAACGCGGCGATCGGCGATCTCGCCCACGACTTCGGCAAACTGGTGGCGGACAACCAATGAGTAACCCGTTGTTGCAGGAACGGCGCCGGCGGCTATCGGTCGGTGTAGTGGCCGTGGGCGTCGTCCTGCTCGCCATCGTCACCATGGTCGGCGTGAAGTACTGGCAGGAGCACTCCAAGATCTCCGTCACCGCGAGCGGAAGGCCCGAGCCGGTGGTGATCACCGGGCCGGGGACCGCTGGCAAGGGCATCACCATCGGCAAGGCCGGGGCGAAGACGAACATCGACCTGTACCTCGACTTCCGCTGCCCGCACTGTGAGGAGTTCGAGACCGCGACCGGTCCGACCCTCGACAAGCTGGTCGAGGACGGCACGGCGACGATCACCTACTGGCCGCTGGCGTTCGTCAGCCCGGACGACTCGCCGCGCCTCGCCAACGCGTTCGCCGCCTCGGCCGCTTCGGGGAAGGCGCTCAGCTTCGTCGACGCGGTCTACGGGGACTTCTCGAAGGCCTGGACGACCGATCAGCTGATGCAGCTCGGCAAGCAGTTGGGGGTGGACGAGACGAAGTACGCGGCCGCCGTGAACGGGAACACGTACGCCGGGTGGATCGACTCGGTCTCGAATGCATCGACCGATCGCGGGGTCACCGGGACCCCGACGGCGTACGTGAACGGCAACCAGGTGGATGCGCAGAAGATGACCCCGGACGGCATCAAGGCGGCAGTCGAGTCTTCATCGTGACCGCCTGTCGGTGGTCGGGCCCGGGGGCGTCGAGTAGCGTTCGTGCTTGCCATGTCTAGTCAGCTTCCCGCCGTGGTCGTGCCGGCATTCATCCCCAGTCCCAGCCAGGGCGTCTGGCACCTCGGCCCGTTGCCGGTGCGCGCGTACGCCCTGTGCATCCTGATCGGCATCTTCGCCGGCTACTGGCTCGGCCGGAAGCGCTGGATCGCCCGCGGCGGAACGCCCGAGGTGCTCGCCGACATCATCATGTGGGCGGTCCCGTTCGGCCTGGTCGGGGCGCGGATCTACCACGTGATCACCGACAACGAGCTGTACTTCGGCGAGGGCAAGCACCCGATCGACGCGCTGAAGATCTGGCACGGTGGGCTCGGCATCTGGGGCGCGGTCGCCTTCGGGCTGCTCGGTGCCTGGATCGCCTGCCGCCGGCACAAGGTGCCGTTCCTGGCCGTCGCGGACGTGATGGCACCGGGGATCGCGCTCGCCCAGGTGGTCGGCCGGTTCGGCAACTACTTCAACCAGGAGCTGTTCGGGAAGCCGACGACGCACTGGTGGGGACTGAAGATCGACGCCGCGCACCGGCCCGACGGGTACGCCGACTTCGCCACCTTCCACCCGACATTCCTGTACGAAGCGATCTGGAACCTCGCCGTGGTCGCGCTGGTGATCCTGGTCGACAAGCGCTTCAAGCTCGGCCACGGCCGGGCGTTCGCCCTGTACGTCGCGGGCTACACGGCCGGGCGCGCCTGGATCGAGAACCTTCGCATCGACACCGTCAACCACTTCGCCGGGCTGCGGCTGAACGTGTGGACGGCGCTGATCCTCTTCGTGCTGTCGGTCGCGTACTTCGTCTACGCCTCCCGCACCAAGCCGGGCCAGGAAAGCATCGTCACCGCGGCGCCGTCCGACGACAAGCCGACCGAGGACGCGGCCGAGGTCGATGCCGCCGAAGCCGAAGCCGAGGCCGGCAAGGCAGCCGGTACTGCGAGCAGCACGTCTGCTGGGGCTCCGGAATCCACCGAGCTGCCCTCCGTCATCAAACGGGAAAAGTGACCGACGCCCAGGTGTCCGCGGAGCACTCCGGGGACCACGTTCACCGGGACGTGACCGGCGGGTGGCTGCGCCCGGCGGTCTTCGGGGCGATGGACGGGCTGGTCTCGAACTTCGCGCTGATCGCCGGGATGGACGGCGGGACCGAGTCCGGCTCGAAGTTCATCGTGCTCGCCGGCCTGGCCGGGCTCGCCGCCGGCGCGTTCTCGATGGCGGCGGGGGAGTACACCTCGGTCGCCTCGCAGCGCGAACTCGCCCGCGCCGAGATCGAGGTCGAGCGCCAGGAGATCAAGCGGCACCCGAACGACGAGGAGCGCGAACTCTCCGCGACGTACCAGCAGAAGGGTCTTGACCCCGAGCTGGCCGACCAGGTCGCCAAGCAGTTCCACGCCAACCCCGACCAGGCGCTGGAAGAGCACGTCCGCGAGGAACTCGGCCTCGATCCCAACGACCTCCCGTCCCCGGTCGTCGCGGCGGCCTCCTCGTTCATCTGCTTCGCCATCGGCGCCCTGATCCCGCTGCTGCCCTACCTGCTCGGCGCCGGCAGCGTGATCCCTTCGCTGGTCCTGTCGCTCACCGCCCTGTTCATCTGCGGTGCGGTCGTCAGCCGCGTCACCACCCGCTCCTGGTGGTACTCCGGCCTGCGCCAACTCATCCTCGGCGGCGCCGCAGCAGCCCTCACCTACGCCGTCGGCACCCTCGTCGGCCCAGGCGTCGGTTAAATCCGTCGTGCCGGCCGTCCGCTGATCACTAGAGTCGGCGGAATGTTTCCTGGGGAGATCGACGAACAGCCAGTCACCCATCTCGAGCGAATCGGCGAGGTCTTCGCCCGCTTCGGCGCCGACACGCAGGACTCGGGCAACATCTCGTACGGCGTACAAGTCGGCCCCGAGCGCTACTTCTTCAAAACCGCCGGTGTCGCGTCCGACACCGAGCCCTACCTCGACTTCGAAGCCCGCCAGGAACTCCTCCGCAACGCCGCCCGCCTGGCCGAGTCGGTCCTCCACCCGGCGATGCCAACCTTCCACGGTGTGATCGAGTCACCCGGCGGCCCCGTCCTGGTCTACGAATGGCGCGAAGGCGAACTGCTCTACGCGGCCGGGGATCAGCCTGACGATCCAACTAGCGCACCCCAGCGCTTCAAGGCGCTTCCCGTTGACGAGTTGGTCGCTGCACTGGACCAGCTCTTCGACCTCCACGCCGACCTCGCCAAGGCCGGCTGGGTGACAGGCGACTTCTACGACGGCGCCCTCATCTACAACTTCTCGGAGCGACAGCTGACGGTCATGGACCTCGACAGCTACCGTCCTGGGCCGTACCGCAACGACATGGGCCGCATGTTCGGCTCCAGCCGTTTCATGGCCCCCGAGGAGTTCTCACTCGGCGCGCCCATCGACGACCGCACCACCGCGTTCGTGATGGCGCGCACCGCCCTCGTCTTCCTCTCCGACGGCACCCTCGACCCCACCGCCTGCCGCGCTATCGCCCCGCAGTACGCCGTACTCCAAGAAGCCACCACCACGAGATTCCCCAGCTATGCAGCCTTCTACGACGCCTGGCGAGCAGCTTCGTAACGCACCAGTTGGTCGCTCAAGAAGAGCCCGGCGCGGTCGAGGGCTTCGTCAGCCTCTTCGAGTTCGCCGGCGAGGAGCTGGAAGACATGAGGCGCGCCGGCGACGACCTCCAGCCGGACGTCGAGTTCGCTCTCGGCTGCCCGGGCGGCGAGCCGGAGCGAATCATCGAGCAGCACTTCGTACGAGCCGACCTGGATGAGCAACGGCGGCAGACCGGTCAGGTCGGCGAAGGCGGGGCTGACCAGCTCGTCGAGCGGGCTCTGGCCGGCGAGGTACTGGTCGGCGTACCACTGCACCTGCGCACGGTCGAAGATCGGGTCGAGGTGCTCCCGGTGGGCCATGCTCGCGCCGGACAGCGACAGATCGGTCCAAGGCGAGAAGAGCGCTGCGCCGGCCGGTAGCGGCAGGCCGTCGCGGCGAGCCGAGAGCAGCAGGGCGAGCACCAGTCCGCCACCGGCCGAGTCGCCCGCGAGGACGATGTCGCTCGCCGGGGTGCCGCCGTCGAGCAGCGCGCGGTAGGCGGCGTACGCGTCGTCGACGGCCGCCGGGAAGGGATGCTCGGGAGCCAGCCGGTACTCCAGCGAAACCGCCGGGGTGCCGACGCGGCGGGCGAGTGCGGTCGCCAGGATGCTGCCGGTGTTCGCCGAGCCGACCACGTAGCCGCCACCGTGCAGATAGAGGATCACGCCTGGACGGTCGCCGCCGTCGACGGTGATGTCGATGGCGTCGACCCCGCCCAGCTTGGTGGCGCGCGACGTGACGCCCGCACCGAGCGGGCGGTCCTTGAACTGCCGGTCGAACGAAGCACGCTGACCGGCCGTCGTCCGGTCCTCCGACTGTGGTGCGCTGCGCATCAGTTCGATGATCGCCGCGCGTTGTTCGTGACTCATGTCAACCTCCGGGGGAGTTGTCTGCGAGGATGGATTCCAAGGAATCCACTTCCTGTCAACTACATTCCCTTGAATCTAATTCCCGAGAAGGTTGTCTTTCTGTGGCGGAGCTCGCGGCGGTGTTCAACGATCTGGTCCGGGTGGAGACGCGGCTCTACAACGCGATCGATGCCCGGTTGCGGGCGGAGCACGAGCTCCCGCTCGGCCAGTACGAGTTCCTGCGGTTCATCGACAGCCGTGGGACGTGCCGGGTGTACGACCTGGCCCAGGAGATGGCGATCACCGTCGGCGCCACCAGCAAGGCGGTCGACCGCCTCGAAGCGGCCGGCCGCGTACGCCGCACCGCCAACCCCGACGACCGCCGCTCGTCACTCGTCGCCCTGACCCCCGTCGGCCGGCGCCTGCTCGCCGAAGCCGAGCCAACCTACAAGTCCGAACTCACCACCTGGATCGGCTCGATCCTCCCCACCGACTCCGTGGACCAGCTGGCCGCTACCCTCTCGACCCTCCGCCAGCACGCCGACCGGGACCCCCGAACAGCCCGCGCAGACCACCCCTGACCCCCACCTCCTGCGCCCCCCGCACCACGCTGACCCGCACCACGCTGCCCCGCGCTCCGGCGAACCCACACGATGAGGGGTTAACCCCTCAAACCGTGGGTTGCCTCTGTGCATACCGGGTGCCAACCCACAGTTTCGAGCGTTAACCCCTCATCGTGTGGGTTCGCCGTTGGCTTCGGCGATCAGGTTGCTCAGGTGGAGGAGGCGGGTGAGGTGGTCGCCCGGGTCGGGTTGGGTGAGGGACCAGGCGGCGCGGGAGATGGCCGTGTAGGCGGCGGTGAGGACGGCGCCACGTCGTACGGCGTGGAGGTTGGCGGCGGTCATCCGGTTGGAGGGCTCCTGTTCGCCATTCGGAGGTCGGTCGGCGAGTGCGTAGGCCGCGAGGAGGTCGTCCAACGGCAGGTCGACGGCGAGTATGAGGTAGCCGAGGTCGAAGCCGGTGGGGGCAAGGCCGAATTGTTCCCAGTCGATGGCGATCACGTCCTCGCCGTCCCGGCCGATCAGGTTGCCCGGGTGAGCGTCGCCGTGCGTAGGAACACGCGGCAGCGCGTCCAGTTCCGCAAGAGCCGCGTCACGCCGTACCCACAGATCCCGTACGACGTGACGCAGGTCCGCCGGCAGCTCCGGGTCGAGCGCGCCCCACCCACCCCGACCGGCAACCGTTGCGAGCCGATCCCGGAGCACATCCCGCGCACCCCAAGAAGGCTCCGGAACGTGGGCCTGGGCGAAGCGCCCGAGCGCCACCGCGAGGAAGAGCGGATCCCCAGCCCCGGGCGAGCGGCCATTGGCGGCGGGCGAGGCGGCGGCATCGGTGGCCGGTGAGACCTCGGCTGTCCAGATCGTTGCGCCTCCTTCGTCCCACTCGACCTTCAGGCAGGTAGGGGAGCGCAGGCCTGGGGTTGCTTCCAGGAGACGGGATTCGGCTAGTAGGGGCTGGCGGCGCCAGTAGGCGTGGTGGCGGGGGTTGTCGACGCCGGGGACCAGGCGCTTGACCACCCAACCCTCGGGGGTGCGCCAGACGCCGACGTTCGATTGGCCGGTTCCGGAGGTGAGTGGTTGCCAGCCGGCTGCAGGACGCCAGGTCATGTGCCCAGGAGTATCACGACGTCTTGCTGAGAAGGTGATGAATATTTGGGTGCTGTCTGGTGGTCGGGAAGCGGTTGCTGTCACCATGAGTGGAGAAGGAGTGAGCGCTTGCTTACAAGCGGTGACAGTGAACGGTGAAGACGGCCGCAACGGTGGAATGTCTGTCCACCTGTCGGTCGTCATGAGGTAGTCTCGGGACTCCCGGCTTGGGCCAATGTTGTCCCGCGGCCAGTTGTTGACCGTAGGACGACGGGAGCCCCTGAATGTTTGGTCGCCCCCCATTCCCGAGCGAGGGTCTGTACGACGGACGCCACGAGCACGATGCGTGTGGCGTTGCCTTTGTCGCAACCCTGACCGGTGAACCCACCCACGACATCGTGGCGAAAGCACTGACCGCCCTGCGGAACCTGGAACATCGCGGTGCCTCCGGCGCCGAACCCGATTCCGGCGACGGCGCCGGCATCCTGCTACAGGTCCCGGACGCGTACTACCGCAAGGTGTGCGACTTCGAGCTGCCCGTCGCTCGCGGCTACGCGACCGGTATCGCGTTCCTGCCGCAGGACCCCGACGACGCCGACAAGGCGGTCGCCCGGATCGAGGAGCTCGCCGCCGAGGAGAACCTGACCGTTCTCGGCTGGCGCGACGTCCCGACCAGCCCGGACCTGCTCGGTGCCACCGCGCGCTCGGTGATGCCGGTCTTCCGCCAGTTGTTCGTCGCCGCATCCGCGGGCCGGGTGCTCGGCCTCGCGCTGGAGCGGATGGCGTTCCGGCTCCGCAAGCGCGCCGAGCACGAGACGGCGACCTACTTCCCGAGCCTGTCGAGCCGCACCATCACCTACAAGGGGATGCTGACGACCGACCAGCTGGACAAGTTCTTCCCCGAGCTGACCGACCCCGACCTCGCCTCGGCGATCGGCGTCGTGCACAGCCGATTCTCCACCAACACGTTCCCGTCCTGGCCGCTGGCCCACCCGTACCGGTACATCGCTCACAACGGCGAGATCAACACCGTGCAGGGCAACCGGAACTGGATGCGGGCCCGCGAGGCGCTGCTGTCCAGCGACCTGATCCCGGGCGACCTCGAGCAGATCTACCCGATCTGTACGCCGGACGCCTCGGACTCGGCCTCGTTCGACGAGGTGCTGGAACTCCTGCATCTCGGCGGCCGGTCGCTGCCGCACGCGATGCTGATGATGATCCCGGAGGCGTGGGAGAACGCCACCACGATGGATCCGAAGCGGCGCGCGTTCTACGAGTTCCACTCCACCTTGATGGAGCCCTGGGACGGCCCGGCATCGGTCGTGTTCTCCGACGGCACCAAGGTCGGCGCGGTGCTCGACCGCAACGGTCTGCGCCCCTCGCGGTACTGGGTGACCGAGGACGGCCTCGTCGTACTGGCCTCTGAAGCCGGCGTGCTCGACATCGACCCGGCGACCGTTGTCCAGAAGGGCCGGCTCGAGCCGGGCAAGATCTTCCTGGTCGACGTCGACGGGCACCGGATCATCACCGACGACGAGGTGAAGTCGGCACTCGCCGACGAGCACCCGTACGACGAATGGCTGCACGCCGGCCTGATCCGCTTCGAGGACCTGCACGAACGCGAGCACGTCGTACACAGCCACGCCTCGGTCACCCGGCGCCAGCAGGTGTTCGGCTACACCGAGGAGGAGCTGCGGATCCTGCTCACCCCGATGGCCAAGACCGGCGCGGAGCCGATCGGCTCGATGGGTACGGACACCCCGATCGCCGTGCTGAGCGACCGTCCGCGGCTGCTGTTCGACTACTTCGCGCAGCTGTTCGCCCAGGTCACCAACCCGCCGCTGGACGCGATCCGCGAGGAGCTCGTCACGTCGCTGTCCTCGTCGCTGGGGCCGGAGGCGAACCTGCTCGACCCGAGCCCGGCGTCCTGCCGGCAGGTGGTGCTGCCGTTCCCGGTGATCACCAACGACGAACTGGCCAAGCTCCGGCACATCAACCTGGACGGCGACCTGCCCGGCCTGGCGACCACCGTGCTCCGCGGGGTCTACGAGGTCGAGGGCGGCGGGCCCGCGCTGAAGGCCCGGCTGGACGAGATCTGCGCCGAGGCCGACGAGGCGATCGCCGGCGGCGCCCGGATCCTGGTGCTGTCCGACCGGCACTCGAACGCCGAGAACGCGCCGATCCCGTCCCTGCTGCTGACCGCCGCGGTTCATCACCACCTGGTGAGGGAGAAGACCCGCACGCAGGTCGGTCTGGTCGTCGAGGCCGGGGACGTCCGCGAAGTGCACCACGTCGCCCTGCTGATGGGGTACGGCGCCGCGGGCATCAACCCGTACCTGGCGCTGGAGTCGGTCGAGGACCTCTGCCGGCGCGGCACCTACCTGCCCGGGATCGAACCCGAGCAGGCGGTCCGCAACCTGGTGAAGTCGCTCGGCAAGGGCGTCCTCAAGGTGATGTCGAAGATGGGCGTCTCCACCGTCGCGTCGTACACGGGCGCGCAGATCTTCGAGGCCAACGGTCTGTCGCCGGACCTGGTCGACGCGTACTTCACCGGTACGTCGTCGAAGCTGGGCGGCATCGGGCTGGACGTGATCGCGCGCGAGGTGCACGAGCGGCACCTGCGGGCGTACCCGGCGGACGGGATCGTCGCCGCGCACCGAGCACTCGAGGTCGGCGGCGAGTACCAGTGGCGGCGTGAAGGTGAGCCGCACCTGTTCGACCCTGAGACGGTCTTCCGGCTGCAGCACTCCACCCGCACCGGGCGCTACGACATCTTCAAGCAGTACACGTCCCGCGTGGACGAGCAGTCCGAGCGACTGATGACGCTGCGCGGGCTCTTCGGCTTCGCGTCGGATCGTGAGCCGATCAGCATCGACGAGGTCGAGCCGGTCTCCGAGATCGTCAAGCGGTTCTCCACCGGTGCGATGAGCTACGGGTCGATCAGCGCCGAGGCGCACACCACGCTGGCGATCGCGATGAACCAGCTCGGCGGCAAGTCGAACACCGGTGAGGGCGGCGAAGACTCCGATCGCCTGCACGACCCGGCCCGGCGCAGCTCGATCAAGCAGGTCGCGTCCGGTCGCTTCGGGGTCACCGCGGAGTACCTGACGAACTCCGACGACATCCAGATCAAGATGGCGCAGGGCGCGAAGCCCGGCGAGGGCGGGCAGCTGCCCGGCCACAAGGTGTACCCGTGGGTCGCCAGCACCCGGCACTCCACACCAGGCGTCGGGCTGATCTCGCCGCCGCCGCACCACGACATCTACTCGATCGAGGACCTGGCGCAGCTCATCCACGACCTGAAGAACGCGAACCCGTCCGCACGGGTGCACGTGAAGCTGGTCTCCGAGGTAGGCGTCGGCACGATTGCCGCAGGCGTCAGCAAGGCGCATGCGGACGTCGTACTGATCTCTGGTCATGACGGCGGAACTGGTGCTGCTCCACTGACGTCGCTGAAGCACGCGGGTGGTCCGTGGGAGCTGGGGCTGGCTGAGACGCAGCAGACGCTGCTGCTCAACGGGTTGCGCGACCGGATCGTCGTACAGACCGATGGTCAGCTCAAGACCGGCCGGGACGTCGTGATCGCGGCACTGCTCGGCGCGGAGGAGTACGGGTTCGCCACGGCTCCGCTGGTCGTCTCGGGCTGCATCATGATGCGCGTCTGCCACCTGGACACCTGCCCGGTCGGCGTCGCGACCCAGAACCCGGTACTGCGTGAGCGGTTCGCCGGGAAGCCCGAGTTCGTCGTGAACTTCTTCGAGTTCATCGCCGAGGAGGTCCGGGAATACCTTGCTTCGCTGGGATTCCGGACGCTGAACGAGGCGATCGGGCACGCCGAAGTGCTGGACATCCAGCGCGCGGTGGACCACTGGAAGGCCGACGGGCTCGACCTGTCGCCGATCCTGCACGTGCCCTCGCTGCCGGAAGGTGCCTCCCGGCACCAGACCGTGCTGCAGGACCACGGCCTGGACAAGGCGCTCGACAACGAGCTGATCCGGATCTGCGCGCCGGCCATCGACAACGGCGAGCCGGTCCGGGCGCAGCTGCCGATCCGGAACGTGAACCGGACCGTCGGCACGATGCTCGGCCACGAGATCACCAAGAAGTACCGAGCCGCCGGGCTGCCGGACGGCACCATCGACCTGACCTTCACCGGGTCGGCCGGTAACTCGTTCGCCGCCTTCGTGCCACGTGGCGTCACGCTGCGGCTGGAGGGCGACGCGAACGACTACGTCGGCAAGGGCCTGTCGGGCGGCCGGGTGGTGATCCGGCCGGACCGGAACGCGCGCTTCGACGCGGCCGACCAGATCATCGCCGGCAACGTCATCGCGTACGGCGCGACGTCCGGTGAGCTGTTCATCAATGGTGGCGCAGGGCAACGGTTCTGTGTCCGGAACTCCGGTGCCACCGCCGTGGTCGAGTCGGTCGGCGACCACGCCTGCGAGTACATGACGGGTGGTCGCGTCGTGGTGATCGGCGCGGTCGGCCGGAACTTCGCAGCGGGCATGTCGGGCGGCGTGGCCCACGTGCTCGACCTGGACCCCGCGCTGGTGAACCCGGAGCTGGTCGACCTGCTCCCGCTCACCGCCGAGGAGTCCGAACTGTTGCAGGACCTGGTGCGGCGCCATCACGAGGAGACCGGTTCGGAGCGGGCAGCGAAGCTGCTCGGCGACTGGACCGCCGCCGCTGCCAGGTTCGCCACGGTGATGCCCCGCGACTACGCCCGGGTGCTCGCAGCGAAGGCCGCTGCCGAGCGGGACGGGCTGGACGAGGACGCCACCACGCGAGCGATGATGGAGGCCATCTGATGGCTGACCCGAAGGGATTCCTGACCACCCCGCGCGAGGTCGCGGAGCGTCGCCCGGTCGAGGAGCGCAAGCAGGACTGGAAAGAGGTCTACCCCGGTGGCGCGGGCAAGGCGCTGCTGCCGATCATCACCAAGCAGGCCGGCCGGTGCATGGACTGCGGTATCCCGTTCTGTCACTCCGGCTGCCCGCTCGGCAACCTGATCCCGGAGTGGAACGACCTGGTCTGGCGCGACGACTGGACCGGTGCGATCGAACGGCTGCACGCGACCAACAACTTCCCGGAGTTCACCGGGCGGTTGTGCCCGGCGCCTTGTGAACCGGCCTGCGTGCTGGGGATCAACCAGGAGCCGGTGACGATCAAGAACGTCGAGGTCGCGATCATCGACAAGGCCTGGGAGGCCGGCGACGTCAAGCCGCAGCCGCCGGAATGGCTGACCGGCAAGACGATCGCGGTCGTCGGCTCCGGCCCCGCAGGACTGGCTGTTGCCCAGCAACTGACCCGGGCCGGGCACACGGTCGCCGTCTACGAGCGTGCTTCGGCACCGGGTGGGCTGCTGCGATTCGGCATCCCCGAGTTCAAGATGGAGAAGGTGCAGGTCGAGCGCCGGATCCAGCAGATGAAGGAAGAGGGCACCGTCTTCCGGGCCGGCGTCAACGTCGGCGTGGACGTCACCGGCACCCAGCTCAAGCAGCGGTACGACGCGGTCGTGATCGCCACCGGTGCGACCGCGGCCCGCGATCTGCCGGTGCCCGGCCGCGAGTTCGGCGGTATCCACCAGGCGATGGAGTACCTGCCGCAGGCGAACAGGGTCGCGCTGGGGGAGACCGTCGAGGACCAGATCGTTGCTACCGGCAAGGATGTGGTGATCATCGGTGGTGGTGACACCGGAGCCGACTGCCTCGGGACGGCACACCGCCAAGGTGCCCGGAGCGTGACCCAGCTGGAGATCATGCCGCGGCCGTCCGACGAGCGGCCGGCCGGGCAGCCCTGGCCGACGTACCCGATGATCTACCGGGTCGCCTCCGCGCACGAGGAGGGCGGCGAGCGGGTCTACGCGGTCTCGACGGTGAACTTCGAGGCCGATGCTGCCGGCAACGTCTCCGGCCTGAACCTGGTCGAGGTCGAACTCGTCGACGGCCGGTTCACCCCGGTCGAGGGTTCGGAGCGGACCATCCCCGCGCAGCTCGTGCTGCTGGCGATGGGCTTCCTCGGCCCCGAGCGCGAGGGCTTCCTCGAGCAACTGGGTGTCGACCTGGACGAGCGGGGCAACGTCAAGCGGGACAAGAACTACCAGACCTCGGTCGACGGTGTCTTCGTCTGCGGCGACGCCGGCCGCGGTCAGTCGCTGATCGTCTGGGCCATCGCCGAAGGCCGCTCCTGCGCCAACGGCGTCGACAAACACCTCACCGGCTCCTCCACCCTTCCCACCCCCATCCCCCCCACCGCCCGCCCCCTGGTCGTCTGACCGCTTGCGTCCGAAGAAGTGGAGTGCACGTCCCTCCGCTTCTTCGGACGCAACGGAGGGTGAACGAGGGGCGGTCCGCAGTACGAGATGCACCGCGCGGCGAGCTGCGGCGATTTGATCGTTCGCAATAGGTTGTAAACCGTGTCTGCTCGGCTGGTGACGAAGGCGCGGCTCCGCAAGGCGGCGCCGTGGGTGGCGCTGGTCGTGCTCTGGGCGGTCGTCTCGGCCGGGGTCGGGCTGCTCGGTTTCGTCAACGACTCCGAGCGGGTCACCATCGGCGCGCACGCCGCCGAGGTCTCGCCGACCTTCGACGGTCACGCGACCCTCGACCTCGGCGCCGTTCTCCCGCGGCTCCGGCTGAAAACCGACCTGCCGGCCGGTCTCGGCCTCAACGTCGACATCCAGGAGACCGACGCCGACAACCTCACCGACCTGCTCAACCGTGACGCGCTGATCGCCAGCCAGCCGGACGGTGAGATCGCCAAGATCCAGCAGGTGATCCAGGAGATGGCCGTCGACAACGCGGTCGCGGGTGCCGGATCGGGACTCCTCGTCGCGGTCGTGGTCGCGACCGCCTGGGCGATGGTCGGCCCGCGCCGGCGCCGGGAGCTCTTCGTCGCCCTGCACAGCTCCGAGCGACGCGTCCAGCACCGGGCATTCGTCGTACTGGTTGCGATGCTCATCACCATCGCGTCGATCTTCGGACCGGGCCGGATGCGCGCCCCCGAGATCGCGCCGACCGTCTGGAAGCCGCTCGCCTCACTGCTGCCGGAGGTCTCTTTCGACCAGCGGCTGAAGGATGTCGAGGTGGCAGCCGGGTTCAACACCACCGGCGGCGTCGGGGTGATCCGTACGGCGGTGCAGACGTACGAGCGGTCGACCCAGTTCTACGGCAAGGTCTTCGACAAGGTGGATATGGTCGGCGGCCGGATCCATCAGGCCGCCGAGGGGGAGACCGTCGCGCTGATGGTCTCCGACCGGCACGACAACATCGGGATGGACCCGATCGCCGCCGAGATCGGCAAGGTGGCCGGCGCCAAGGTACTGATCGACGCCGGCGACGACTCCTCCTCCGGGCAGTCCTGGGAGGGGTTCACGATCAACTCGCTGGCCCAGCACTTCAAGGACCTCAAGGTGGTCGCGGTCGCGGGCAACCACGACGCGGGCGGCTACATCGAGTCCGAGATGCGGAAGAACAAGTTCACGGTGCTCGACAGCAAGCCGGTCGAGGTGGAGGGGATTCGGTTTCTCGGTGACAGCGACCCGACGAGGACTGGTCTGGGGAGCGCCGATACTCCTGGCGACGAGACCACCGCGCAGCAGTCGGTGCGGCTCGCGGATGTGGCCTGCGACCAGCCGGCCGACAAGCCGATCTCGACGATGGTGGTGCACGACCCGGCGTCGTTCCAGGACACCGCCAACCGCGGCTGCGCGAACCTGTTGCTCTCCGGCCATCTGCATCGCCAGGTCGGCCCGGACAGCAAGATCATCGAGGGCCGCTCGGTGACCACCTTCACGAACGGGACCACCGGCGGAGCGGCGTACGCGTTCGCCCTCGGCTACACCCTGCGGCGGCCCGGTGAGGTCACTCTGGTCACCTATGTGAAGGGATTGCCGGTCGGTCTGCAGACCGTCACGGTCGAACTGACCGGCGACATCACGGTCGGCACGTACCGCTCGCTGCCTCCTGACACGGAACGTTAACCGTCCAGTAACGGGGACGCACCAGCTGGCGACTGGTCTTGTAGGAGTAGGGTTTTGTGACGTGCGTCGCGCAAAGATCGTTTGTACGCTTGGCCCGGCTACTGCCGCCCCCGAGCGTGTCCTTGAACTCGTCCAAGCTGGTATGGACGTCGCCCGGCTGAACCTGAGCCACGGCGCCCATGCCGAGCATGAGCGCATCTACCAACGGATCCGCACCGCAGCGGCCGAGACCGGCAAGAACGTCGGCATCCTGGTCGACCTGCAGGGCCCGAAGATCCGGCTGGCCGAGTTCGCCGAGGGCAAGGTCACCCTCACCTTCGGCGAGCGCTTCACGATCACCACCCGGGAGGTGCCCGGTGACGTCACCGTCTGCGGTACGACGTACGACGGGCTGCCTGGTGACGTGAGTCCGGGCGATCAGCTGCTCATCGACGACGGCCGCATCGCTCTGGTCGCCGAGGAGGTGACCGAGACCGACGTGATCTGCCGTGTGGTCGTCGGCGGACCGGTGTCGAACCACAAGGGCATCAACCTGCCCGGTGTCACGGTGAGCGTGCCGGCGATGTCGGAGAAGGACGCCGAGGACCTGCGCTGGGCCCTGCATCTGCCGGCCGACATGATCGCGCTGTCCTTCGTCCAGCGCGCGGACGACATCCGGGCCGTGCACAAGATCATGGAAGAGGAAGGTCACCGGATCCCGGTGATCGCCAAGATCGAGAAGCCGCAGGCGGTCGCCAACCTGGACGAGATCATCGACGCCTTCGACGGCTTCATGGTCGCCCGCGGTGACCTCGGCGTGGAGCTCCCGCTGGAGGAGGTTCCGCTGGTCCAGAAGCTGATCATCGACCAGGCCCGGCTGAACGCGAAGCCGGTGATCGTCGCCACCCAGATGCTGGAATCGATGATCTCCGCCCCGCGGCCGACCCGGGCCGAGGCGTCCGACGTCGCCAACGCCGTCCTGGACGGTGCCGACGCGGTGATGCTGTCCGGCGAGACCAGCGTCGGCCGGTTCCCGATCGAGACCGTCAAGACGATGGGCCGGATCGTGGAGTCGACCGAGGAACACGGTCTGAGCCGGATCAAGGAGTTCGAGTGGGAGCCGAAGACCAAGGGCGGCGTGATCGCCAAGGCGGCCGCTGACGTCGCCGAGGCGCTGAACGCGAAGTTCCTGGTCGCCTTCACCCAGAGCGGCGACACCGCGCTCCGGCTGGCCCGCTACCGCACCGAGATCCCGGTCCTGGCCTTCACCCCGGTCCCGTCGGTCAGCTCCTGGCTGTCGGTGGTCTGGGGCATCGAGACGCACATCGTCCCGACCGTCCAGCACACCGACGACATGGTCCGCCAGGTCGACCAGCGTCTCCTCGAACTCGGCAAACTCGACAAGGGCGACCTGGTCGTCATCGTCGCCGGCTCACCCCCGTCCATCCCCGGCTCCACCAACGCCCTCCGCGTCCACCGCATGGGCGACGCCATCTCCGGCGCAGCCCCCGCCTACCGCGACTGACGAACCAACAAGAAGTGCTAGAGGGTTGTCAGCAACGTCTGCCAACCCTCTAGTTCCATCCGGTCACGCCGTCGGCTACGACTTCGGCCCGATGAATTCGTCCAGCCGGGTGGTCCAGTTCACGACTCGGCACCTGTCGGAGTCGAACAGGCCGCGCAAGAACTCCATCGGATGGACGCGCACGATCTCCTGCTGCCAGTCGTCCAGCTCGATCCGCCGAAGGTGCTTGGGACCAGGCCCGTGCTGCGGAAACAGACAGGGCCAGTGCTTCCAGTAGGAGAGGACGCTGGTGTACCCGACTGCCTGCACCCGATGAACCGGCCGACTTGGGTGTACTGCTGTAACCGCCGCCTCAGCCTCATCGATCAGTCGTGGGTACTTGTCATCACACGCGATCCGCAGCGAATACACGCCCTTCTTCAACGCCGACAGACACCCATCACCCAGATACAACCCGAGCAGATGCGCGAACGGTGCCGCCGGAAGCTTCCCCTCCGAGCACCGAGGACAGTCGTTCGTGCGAACCGCACCGCCCGACCGGTCCCGCCAGTCACGCAGAGTGGCCCGGCTCACCCCCAGCCGCCTGCTCACTGAGTTCAGGCTCTCACCAGCCGTGAGGGCTGCCCGTGCGATCTCGCGTGTCCGCTCGTCGTACATTGCCCAAGGCTCCCAGCATCCACCGACAGGTCCTGGCCATTGCCCGAGGGACCCCGGCACGAGCGAACCCGCGCGAACTGCGCCAACGTTCCCGCGCGATGCCGCCCGCGAAGACCGCCTGCTCTTGTTCGCTTGGGGCAGTCTCGGTGTGTCCCGGTGAGCTGAGGTGAAATCGGACCGCCAAAGAGGTTAGAGTTTCTCCAGCAACCTCGCCGGGTTGGTGGAATGGCAGACACGATGGATTCAAAATCCATTGCTCGCAAGGGCGTGTGGGTTCGAATCCCACACCCGGCACAAACTGTCCGTGCTCTGCTGGAGCATGAGACATGGCTCACTTCAGGTCGCAGGAGACGGTGGACTCCGCGTTGCGGATGTCCGACAACGGGGTCAGTGATCGGGCCAACGCCGAGATCCATGGTGTGGCGATCAAGACGATCAGACGGTGGCGTCGGCAGTATCAGAGGCTGGGGCTGCCTCGAGGACAGGGGTTTGAGCCGACGCCTTGCCCGCGGTGCGATGGGGCTGCGTTGGACGAGTCGGCGTACGCGTTGTTGCTGGGGTGGTATCTGGGCGACGGCCACATCGTCGCGGCTCGGCGTGGGGTCTACACGCTGCAGATCGCGAACGACGCCAGGTATCCGGAGCTGAGTCAGGAAGTCGCGGCGACCATGCGGCTGGTGAAGCCGACCGCGAGTCCGTGTCTGAGGGGGCATGCGACGGCGGCCTGCACCAGGATCGAGGTGCGGTGGAAGCATTGGCCGTGTGTGTTTCCGCAGCATGGGGCGGGCCGGAAGCATCTGCGGAGGATCGAGTTGGTCGACTGGCAGCGGGAGATCGTTGCCAAGTACCCCGAACAGTTGCTG
Organism: Kribbella sp. NPDC006257; assembly: GCF_040613535.1. Taxonomy (NCBI): domain Bacteria; kingdom Bacillati; phylum Actinomycetota; class Actinomycetes; order Propionibacteriales; family Kribbellaceae; genus Kribbella; species Kribbella sp. NPDC006257. The sequence goes on along the minus strand of NZ_JBEXSJ010000018.1, from coordinate 138,141 downwards.
CGGGGGCTGTTCCACTCTGATGGGTGCCGGATCATCAATTGGGCGACGCGGCCGATCGTCGGTGGGGAGATCCGGCGGTACGAGTACGTCCGGTACATGTTTTCCAACGAGTCCGAGGACATCATCGGGATCCTCACGGATGCGCTGGATCTGCTCGGGATTCCGTGGCGGCGGCCGCGACGGAATGTAGTGGCGGTGAGTCGTAAGGAGGGGGTCGAGGCGCTGGATCGGTTCGTCGGGGCGAAGAAGTAGGGAGGGGATCGCTAGGGTGTGGGGTGTGACTGCTAAGCGTGTGGTGATCGCTGAGGACGAGGCGTTGATCCGGATGGATCTGGCCGAGATGCTGGCCGAGGAGGGGTACGACGTGGTCGGCCAGGCCGGCGACGGCGAGGAGGCCATTCGGCTGGCGATCGAGCATCGGCCCGATCTGGTGATTCTGGACGTGAAGATGCCGAAGCTGGACGGGCTGAGCGCGGCCGAGAAGATCGCGGGGGAGCGGATCGCCCCGGTGCTGATGCTGACGGCGTTCTCGCAGCGGGAGCTGGTGGAGCGGGCGCGGGACGCGGGTGCGATGGCGTACCTGGTGAAACCGTTCTCCAAGGCTGATCTGCTGCCGGCGATCGAGATCGCGGCGTCGCGGTACGTCGAGTTGGCGGAGCTGGAGCGCGAGGTCGCCGACCTCGCCGAGCGGCTGGAGACCCGCAAGCTGGTAGACCGCGCGAAGTCGGTCCTGCAGACCAAGTTCGGCCTCTCCGAGCCGGACTCCTTCCGCTGGATCCAGAAGACCGCCATGGACAAACGCGTCTCCATGCGCCAGGTAGCCGAACTAGTCGTCGACGAAGCCGGTACGGCGTAGTACGGGCGGCCGGTACGGCGTGATCTTGGCGGTTCGCCGCTGGAAAGCGGCGGCAGGGAAACGGCAGGTGGGGGCGCCAGACTGGCTGCGGAACGTGTAGGTGACGCGTTCGGCAGGCAGTGGAGGAGAACTGTGCTCGAGAGCCGCCCCGTCGAGAGCCGTCCTGTTGAGAGGTCCCAGCGCGAAAGACGCGAGGCCGACGCGAGCGTCCACAGGAACGTGCCGAGCCGCCACCGGGAGAGCCGGCGCTGGGAGACGTCGTACGGCGGCCCGCGCTCCGACAGCCACCGCTGGCTCCGCTTCCGTTGACACCCGTCGCAGCACCGATCGCCCCGCCGACTTCGCCGCCGACGGAACCACTGGTCGATCAGATCGACGAGTCGCCAGGGCCGTCTGCTGAGCCCGAGGATGAGTGGAGTGCGCCGGCGTTGGCTGCTTGGTGATCTTTGGCGGTGAGGAATTGTTCTAGGAGGTCGTCGGAGGAGGGGAGGTCGGCGAAGAGGATCTTGAAGCGCTGGTGGGCGGCTTCTGCTTCGTCGGTTCGGCCTAGGGCATGGAGGGCCTTGCTGAGTTGTCTTTCGGCGGCTGCTTCGCCGTGGGGGTTTCGGAGGCGACGGGAGATCGCCAGGGCCTGGCGTACTGCCGGCTCGGCCTCGGCTGGCTGGTGCATGCGTAGTAGTAGCTCGGACTTCATCAGCAGCGCGACCCACTCGTCCTCGCGGTTGCCGACCTGACGACAGACCTGCAGTCCTTCGGCGAGCATCTCCAGCGCCTCCTGATGGCGCCCCAGCTGCCCATAGGCCCGTCCCAGCGCCACCAGCGTGATGCTCAGGCCGCCGACGTCACCCTGCTGCCGGCGTACGGCGAGACTGCGCTCGAGGTACTGCATCGCCTGGTGATGCTCACCTGCCTGCGCATACGCCTCGCCGAGATTGTGCAGCCCCATCCCCAGCCAGGACGGCGGCTCGAGGTCCTTCACCAGCTCGATGCTGCGGCCGAGCTGCTCGATCGCATCGGGCAGCCGGCCCATCCGATGGAAGAGCCAGCCGAGGTTGTGGATCGCCCGTGCCTCGCCCTCGACGTCCCCGGTGAGCTGGATGAGCCGCAACGACCGCCGGAGATTCTCCTCGGCCTCGTCGAACCGCCCAGCACGCCAGTTGCAGGTCGCCAAGGACCGAAGTGCCATCGACTCAGCGGTCTGATCGTCCAACCGGCGCGCGGTGGCAACCGAGAGCGTCGCCAACCGCCTGGCCTCATGCCACCGCCCGCGCTTCTGCAAGATCACGGCGACCAGCGGTGTCACCTGAGTGAGCCAGTTGCCCAGCAACTCCGGTCGCTCGGCCGCCTGCGCCGCGAGCGCCACCAGGGTCCCCAGCTCGGCGTCGAGCCAGTCGATGGCGTCGGCGGGGGAGTCCAGCTGCAGAACCGGCGGCGCATTGGTGTCGCGCACGTCCGACCGCGTCCCGTTGATCGAATGGTTGACCTCGGCAACAGCCGTCAGATACCAGTTGTACGCCCGGAGTACCGTCGCGTCCCGAGCAGAAGCGGAATCGATCCGGGTCGCGAGGTCGCGGCTGTACAGCCGGAGCAGGTCGTGCATCCGGTACCTGCCCGGTACGCCGGAGACTTCGAGCAGATGCAGTTCCACCAGCTGCTCCAGAATCCGGGCGGCTTCGTCCGCCTCCACCGAGAGCATCGCGGCCACAACGGGCACCGTGACCTCGGGAGCCAGCAGCAGCCCGATCGACCGGATCGCCCGGGCCGCCGCCAGCGAATGATCGGGATCGTCGCGCCGATCCTCACTCTGCAACTGCCGATAGCTGCTGTCGAACGACGACCGCACCGACAGCTCATCCGTCTCCTGCCACTGCCCAGCCTGAAGCTGCCGCGCGACGGTCGCGATCGCAAGACTGGGACTACCGGCCAGCCGAGCTCCGACCATCCGCAACGCCAGCGGACTGTGCCCGCACCAACGAGCAACCTCAGCCGCGGCATCGGACTCGGCAAGCACGCGATCGCGTCCGGCAAGCAACGACAGCAACTCGATGGCCTGAGCAGTATCCAGCGGCGTCGCTGCCACCTGCACAGCGGGCAATGTTGTTAGTTGCTGCCGGCTAGTAATCAGTACTGCGCATGTCGAGCTGGCCGGGAGCAGCGGCATCACCTGCTTGATCCCCGCCGCGTTGTCCAGCAGAAGCAGCATCCTGCGTCCGGCGAACTCGGTCCGGAACCTGGCGGCGAGCTCACCCTCGTCGCTCGGCAGATCAGCTTCGGGCGTCCGTGCCCGCAGGAACCGCCCGAGCACGTCGACCGTGGTCAGCGGCTCCAGCCCAGGACTCGAGCCCTGCAGGTCCACATAAAGCTGCCCGTCGGGAAAGCGGTCGCTGACCAGGTGCGCAGCGCGGATCGCCAGCGTCGACTTCCCGACTCCACCGGGTCCATGCAAGGCGACGACGACCGGCGCCTGCCGAGGCCCGCTGCGGTTGTCCAAGGCCTGCACCAGCGTTTCGAGCTCAGCCGCACGGCCCGCGAAAGTGACGATGTCCGGCGGCAACTGGCGGGGCGCGCGATCAGGCTCTTCCGTAGTACCGGCGGATTCGGCGAGGAGTGCGGCGTGTAGCTCGCGCAGCCGGGGACCAGGGGCGACGCCGAGTTCGTCGTCCATGACCTCACGCACCGTCTGGAAGGCGGCCAGGGCCTCTGCCCGCCGGTCGGACCGGTACAACGCCTCGATCAGCTGCTCCCAGAAGACCTCGCGCAGGGGGTACTCGTTCGTCAACGCCCGCAGCTCGGCGATGACCTCCGCGTGCCGGCCGAGCAGCGACTCCACTTCGACCCGTCGCTCGATCACCTGCAGGCGTTGCTCGGCAAGCCGCGGCACTTCAGTGAGCTGGAGCCGCTGGGAAGGGATGTCGGCGAGCGGAGCACCTCGCCAGAGCGCGAGCGCCTCGGCCAGCGAGGAGGCCTCCGACGCGAGGTCGCCCTGCTCGCCGGCGCGCCTGCCGCGGAGTACGAGGTCCTCGAACTGGTGCAGGTCGATCGCCTCCGGGGCGACCTCGATCAGGTAGCCGTCCGCCGCGGTGCGGATCAGCTCGTCGCCGCCGATGCTCTGGCGGAGGCGCATCACGTACTGGTGAACGGTTGCCCGCGCAGTTCCGACCGGCTCCTCGCCCCAGAGCCGATCGATCAATTCATCGATGGAGACCGGCCGGTTCGGCTGCAGCAGCAGGGACGCGAGGATCACCCGGTGCTTGCCGGCCCGGACCGGCACGAGTCCGCCCCGGGAGCGCACTTCGAGCGGTCCGAGCAGTCCGAACCGCAACTGTGCTGTCATCCCGCCCTACTCGCCTGGAAAGCCGAGCCAGCATCCTATGCGAATCGACGGACAGCGTCGGGATCCTCGACGCAGCGTGACGAGGCGCACGTTGTCGCCGGGCCTGCACAGCTACAACTTGGCAGGACGATCCTTACCAGGGTAACGACCTCACAACACACGCTCCGTCACGTTCGCTTGGAGAGCCGCCGGAGGTCTAGCCTGCGGGTGCTCGCGGCAAACGCGGGGGTCCGGTCATTTGCCGGACCATCCAGACATGGGAGGAACAGTGCAGCAGCGTTCCGTAGTACGGGTCGGCGCGACGCTGATCGTTGCGTCGTTGGCCCTGACTGCTTGCGGTTCACGCAATAGCAACGACAGCGGCGGCGACAACTCCACGAGCACCAAGACCGCCAAGATCGGCGTGATCGCACCCTTGTCGGGCGACCTCTCCGCGCTGGGTCTGGGCATTCAGCACTCCGTCGAGCTGGCCGTCAAGCAGGCCAACGACTCGGGCGCGATCCCGGGCTGGAAGCTCGAGGTTGCTGCCAAGGACGACGAGGGCAAGCCGGAGCCCGGTAAGAACGCGGCGACGTCGCTGTCCTCCGACAAGGACGTGATCGGCGTGGTCGGCACGCTGAACACCAGCGTCGCGCAGCAGGTCACCCCGGTGCTCGCGCCGAAGAACATCGTCCAGGTCTCCCCGGCCAACACCGGTCCCGGCCTGACCCAGGGCGCCCAGTGGCAGACCGCCCCGAAGCGGCCCTTCCCGGTCTACTTCCGGACCTGCACGACGGACGCCGTCCAGGGCCCGTTCGCTGCCCGGTACCTGTACGAGACGGCGAAGATCACCAAGGTCGCCACGATCCACGACAAGAAGGCCTACGGCCAGGGTCTGGTCGGCACCTTCACCGACGAGTTCAAGAAGCTGGGCGGTACGGTCGTCGCGGCCGAGACCGTGAACCCGGACGACACGAACTACCAGGCTGTGCTCTCGGCGATCAAGCCGTCGGCGCCGCAGGCCATCTACGTGGGCAGCGAGTACCCGGTGGTCGGCCCGCTCTCGCAGCAGGCGAAGGCCGCCGGCCTCACCGTCCCGGTGATGGGTGGCGACGGCATCTACGACCCGAAGTACATCCAGCTCGCCGGCAAGAACAGCAACGGTGACCTGGCCACCTCGGTCGGTGCCCCGGTCGACGCGCTGCCGTCGGCGAAGAAGTTCGTCGCCGACTACGCCGCGCAGGGCTACAAGGAGCCCTACGCGGCGTACGGCGGTTACTCCTACGACGCGGCGAACGCGATCATCGCTGCGCTGAAGGTGTCGCTGAAGGACGCCAAGGACGTCGAGTCCGCCCGCCAGGCGACCGTCACCGCGATGAGCAGTGTGTCGTTCGACGGCGTCACCGGCAAGGTCGCGTTCGACCAGTACGGCGACACCACGTCCAAGGTGCTGACCGTCTACAAGGTGGACGGCGGCAAGTGGGTGACCGTGGAGACCAAGGACTTCGCGGCCAGCAAGTAGTCGACCTGATGACCTCGGGGGTGGGACCCACGTCCCACCCCCGAGTCATGTCGGAACTGAAAGCAGTTGGGAGGTCGACGTGGACCAGTTCTTCCAGCAGCTCGTCATCGGGCTGACCCTGGGATCGCTGTACGCCCTGATCGCGGTCGGGTACACCGTCGTCTACGGAATCGTGCAGCTCATCAACTTCGCCCATGGCGAGGTGTTCATGATCGGTGCGTTCGGCGCACTGACCACTTATCTCTTGTTCTTCAACGGTCATACCTCGGTCTGGATCCTGCCGGTGATGATCATCGGCGCCATGGCGGCGTCGGTCGGGACCGCGGTGCTGATGGAACGTGTCGCGTATCGTCCCCTGCGGAACGCGCCACGGCTGGCCCCCCTGATCACCGCCATCGGCATCTCGGTCTTCCTGCAGGAGTTCATCCGGCTGTTCTACGAAGAGCCGGCCTGGACGATCTTCGCGGTGTCCGGGCTGACCATCCTGGTCACCTACCTGATCGGCGCGCGGTTCAGCAAGGTTCCGCTGGACCACCCGATCACCAGGTGGCGCGACCGCGCTCCGTTGTTCGCGGCAACGGTCTTCGCGCTGGCCGTGTGGATGGTGCTCCGGCTGCTCGAGCGTGACCTGTCGGTGCTGATCACGCTGGCGGCGGTCGTCGGCGGCCTGATCGTCGGTACTGCGGCCGGCTGGCTGGTCGCGGCCGGTCTGACCGGTCAGGACCGGGCCAGGGCACTGGTGCAGCCGGTCGCGATCGTCGCGGTGGCCACCGGCGTACTGCTGGAGATCTTCTGGCTGTTCTACAAGGAGGTCATTGGCAAGGTCGAGTGGCCGAGCGCGAAGCTGAAGATCCCGTTCCCGCAGATCGACGTGGTGACCGGTCAGGCGTTGGAGATCGGTGGCATCACCGTCCAGCGGCCGGCCATCTTCACGATCGGCGCGCTGGCGATCTGCACGGCGCTGCTCTGGTACTTCGTGAACCGGACCCGGCTGGGTCGGGGCATGCTCGCGGTCTCCCAGGACCCGGACACGGCGCGCCTGATGGGCATCAACGTGGACCGCATCATCGTGATCGCGTTCGTTCTCGGTGCGGTACTGGCCTCGATCGCCGGCGTCGCGCAGGGCGTGCAGGACAGCAACATCGGCTACCGGATGGGCTTCCTGGCCGGTCTGAAGGCGTTCACCGCGGCCGTGCTCGGCGGCATCGGCAACATCCAGGGCGCCGTCGTCGGTGGTCTGGTACTCGGCGTCGTCGAGTCGATGGCCACGCAGTACGTGCCCGGGCAGTTCGGCGGTGGTTCCTGGAAGGATGTCTGGGCCTTCGTCATCCTGATCCTGGTCCTGGTCTTCAGGCCGCAGGGTCTGCTCGGAGCAAGGGTGGTGGACCGCGCATGAGCGACGTGAAGACGACAGAGCCGGGCCGGCTGGCCTGGTCGCTGGGGGTCGCCGGTGTGGTGCTGGTGATCGCCGGCTCCTTCCTGTCCTGGAGTTACGACCGGAGCATCCTCGGGGACCTGTCGATCATCGGCAATCCCGGTGGCCTGCAGCGGCTGACGATTCTCGGTGCCGTGCTGGCGCTGCTCCTGCTGCTGACGGTCAAGGGCCCGCTGACCCACGGGCTCGGCCACTGGCTGGACGCGACCCTGGGCCTGCGAGCCTTCGGGATCGGCCTCACGCTGTACATGGTGCTGGTCCTGGTCGCGGTCGGCAAAGAGTCCTCCGGCCTGATCAACGTCGACCCGGGGGCGTATATCGCCCTGGTCGGATCGATCCTGTTGCTGGTCAGCTCGCGGATGCTGCCGTTGCGGCAGCTGAAGGACCTGAGCAAGGCGAGGGCACCGGGCTGGGCCGAGATCCTGGCCATCGCGGTGACGATGGCGGCGTTCCTGTTCGGCGCGGCCTACGCGCTCGGCCTGGGCGATGCGTGGTCGTTCATCCTCTGCCTGGTCTTCTACGCCGCGGTGATCACGGCGCTCTTCCGGACCGGCACGCTGAGCTGGTTCGGGCACGTCGCCCAACGCAACAAGAAGGTCCTCACGCTGGCGGCGTTCGTGGTGGCGTTCTTCTTCCCGTTCACCCAGAACGGGTCGGACGCGAACATGTCGATCGCGACCCAGGTGCTGATCTTCGCGGCCACCGCGATGGGCCTGAACATCGTGGTCGGCCTGGCCGGCCTGCTCGACCTCGGGTACATCGCCTTCCTCGGTTCCGGCGCGTACGTCGCCGCGATGCTGTCCGAGTCCGCGTTCGCGACGATCCACTGGCACCCGCCGTTCCCGGTCGTGGTGCTGCTCGGTGCCTGTGTGGCGGCGACCCTGGGTCTGATCATCGGTTCGCCGACGCTGCGGGTCTCGGGCGACTACCTGGCGATCGTGACGCTCGGCTTCGGTGAGATCTTCCGGCTGTCGATGGGGAACCTGGACGGCACCAACGGTCCGCTGCTGACCAACGGCCCGAACGGCATCCCGGGCATCCCGGAGCTGGAGATCGGCGGGTTCAACTTCGGTGACACGCACACCGTCGCCGGGATCGAGCTCGGCCGGTTCTCGAACTACTACTTCCTGCTGCTGCTCCTGATCGGTTTCGTGATCCTGGTCTTCGCCCGGATGAACGACAGCCGGATCGGGCGTGGCTGGGTGGCGATCCGGGAGGACGAGAAGGCCGCCGAGGCGATGGGTGTGAACGTCTTCGGACTGAAGCTCCTCGCCTTCGCGATCGGTGCCTTCCTGGCCGGCCTGGCCGGCACCATCAAGGCTCACCAGGACGCCGCGGTCAGCCCTGACCAGTACGTCTTCCTCGAGTCGGCGTTCCTGCTCGCGGCGATCGTGCTCGGCGGTATGGGCACCATCGCGGGCGTCCTGCTGGGTGCGACGATCCTGAAGCTGCTGCCGGAGAAGCTGCGGTTCTTCTCGGAGTACCGGCTGTTGATCTTCGGTGCGACGCTGGTGCTGATGATGCGATTCCGTCCTGAAGGACTGGTCGCCAGTAGACGCAGGCAGCTGGAGTTCCACGAAGAGGACGAGGCGCTCGCGGTGGCCATCGAGAGCGAACTGGTCGAGGAGGCGAGATGACGGTCACGGATACGCCGGCCAGCCCGGCGCGCGCGATCGGCGCCCCGGTCCTGGAGGCCTCCGGCGTCACCATGCGGTTCGGTGGTCTGCTGGCGGTCAACGATGTGAACCTGACCGTCCGCGAAGGCGAGATCGTCGGTCTGATCGGTCCGAACGGGGCCGGCAAGACGACGTTCTTCAACTGCTTGACCGGCCTCTACAAGCCGACCAGCGGCCAGGTCAGGTTCGCCGGCCAGCCGCTGGCGCCGAAGCCGCGGGCGGTGGTGCGCGCGGGGATGGCCCGGACGTTCCAGAACATCCGGTTGTTCGCGAACATGACCGCGCTGGAGAACGTGATGGTCGGGCGCTACTGCCGGACCAGCTCGGGCGCGATCACCTCGATCCTGCGCGGGCCGAAGTTCCGTCGCGAGGAGGCGGCCACCCGGGCGCGTGCCCAGGAGCTGCTCGAGTTCGTCGGACTCGGCAAGTCGACCGAGTACCTGGCGCGGAACATGCCGTACGGCGACCAGCGGCGGCTCGAGATCGCCCGGGCGCTGGCCACCGACCCGAAGCTCATCCTGCTGGACGAGCCGACGGCCGGTATGAACCCGCAGGAGACCCGGCAGGCCAGTGACCTGATCTTCAAGATCCGGGACTCCGGGCTGTCGGTGGTCGTGATCGAGCACGACATGCGGTTCATCTTCAACCTCTGCGACCGGGTGCTCTGCCTGGTCCGCGGCGAGGCCCTGATCGAGGGCACGCCGGGTGAGGTGCAGTCGGATCCGCGGGTGATCGAGGCCTACATCGGCACCGGCGAGGACGACGACGATGACGTGGACGTCACGACCGCCCGGGTCCAGGACACCACGGTGGCCGAAGAGGAGGGCCAGGCATGACCGCGATGCTCGAGGTCAAGGACCTGGAAGTTGCCTACGGCAAGATCGTCGCGGTGAAGCGGATCAGCTTCTCAGTCGAGCAGGGCCAGGTGGTCTCGCTGATCGGCACGAACGGTGCCGGCAAGACGACCACGCTGCGCACGATCTCGGGTCTGCTCCGGCCGACGTACGGCGAGATTTTGTTCCAGGGTCAGCGGATCGACCAGGTACCGGCCCACGAGATCGTCACGATGGGGCTGGCGCACTCACCGGAGGGCCGGCGGATCTTCCCCCGGCTGTCGGTGGAGGAGAACCTGCTGCTCGGTGCGTTCTCGCGCAACGACCATGCGGCGATCCGGACCGACCTGGACGCGGCGTACAACCTGTTCCCGATCCTCGGGGAGCGGCGCAAGCAGCCGGCCGGGACGTTCTCCGGTGGTGAGCAGCAGATGCTCGCGATGGGCCGGGCGATGATGAGCAAGCCCAAGCTGTTGATGCTGGACGAGCCGTCGATGGGTCTGTCGCCGATCATGATGAAGCTGATCATGTCGACGGTCACCGAGTTGCAGAAGCAGGGCACGACGATCCTGCTGGTGGAGCAGAACGCCCAGGCGGCCCTGAAGCGGGCCGACTACGGCTACGTGCTGGAGGTCGGCAGGATCGTCCTGTCGGGCACCGGCCGCGACCTCCTCACCAACGACGAGGTCCGCAAGGCCTACCTCGGCGAGGACTAGCAGCTAGTTGCTGGAAGCCCCGATCCGCTCGGATCGGGGCTTTTCAGCGTCTGATGACCACCAGGAGCTGGACGAGGAGCGGCGCGACGATCAGTGCGGGGAGGAGGTCGGCCACGGCGATCTGCTTCAGCTTGAGGAGCCGGAGCGCCACGCCTATCAGCAGCAGGCCGCCAGTGGCGCCTAGGGCCGTCACGTGGGCGTCTGGGAGTACGTCGCCGAGGACGGCACCCACCGCGGTCATCAGGCCCTGTATGACGAGCACGACGACCGCCGAGGCCGCGACACCCCAGCCCAGCGACGCGGCGAAGGCGATCGAGGCGAAGCCGTCGAGCACGGACTTGAGGAAGAGCTGGTCCGCGCCCCGGCCGAGACCGTCCGACAGCGCACCCAGGAACGTCAGCGGTCCGACGCAGAACACCATCGACGCGGAGACGAACCCTTCGACGAAGGTGCTCTCGCCGTCGCCGCGGCTGAACCGGTGCTGCATCCAGGCGCCGAGCCCCTCCAGCCGCTGCTCGATCCGTAGCAGCGAGCCGGTGATCCCGCCGATCAGCATCGCGCCCAGCACGATCAGGACGGGAGCACTCGAGCCGACCGCGTCGCTGAGCACGTGATCGCCGACGGTGAGTGCGGAGGTGATCGCGATCAGCAACGTGACCAGGCCGAGCGCGTCGGTGACCAGGTCCCTGGTGCGCTGGCTGAGCCGATGGCCGATCAGTACGCCGAGCACCGATCCGGTGAGGACGGTCGCGACGTTCACGACAGTCCCGATTCCGATGAACAAACCTGGTCTCCGATCGCCGGCTGTGACTGCCGGTGTGGGGGCTGTAAGGTGCGCACGTCACTGCTTTGAAAGTGACACCGGAAGCCCTACTGTTGCGCGGGGATGAGCGTATCCGCCCATCCTGTTCACCTCGGGGGTGGACCAGACCAGGAGGCCGACGTGGCACCACTGATCGAGGTGCGCGACGCTCGCCCGGACGACGCGGACGCCTTGGTGACGCTGTGGCGGGAGATGGCCGCCGGCACCGGACATCAGTCCAGGCTGCTGGCAGCGCCCACCGCGGAGTCGGCCCGGTCGTCGATCGAGCGGCAGCGCAACGATCCCTTCGGGCGGCTCGTCGTGGGGGAGATCGACGGTCACCTCGGCGGGATGGCGTACCTGCGCCAGACCCCGATCAGCCCGTTGCACGACGAGGTCACCGTGACGGTGGAGTACTTACACGTCAGCGATCACGCCCGCCGGCATGGCCTCGGCAAGGCGCTGATCGCCGAAGCAGCCGGCTGGGCCGAGCACGAGAACTGCCCGCACCTTGCCGTCGTCGCTCCCGCGGTTGCCCGCGAGGCCAACCGGTTCCTGGCCCGGCTAGGACTAGGACAGGCCGCCGTACTACGGATCGCCGGCACCCACACCGTCCGGCGGCGCCTGGCTGCCGAGCACGCCCCGAACCTGCTGGCCCTGCTCTCCTCGCGCCGCTCGGTGATCGCGCGCCGCGCCCAGCTCACCAGGTCGCCGCTGACCGACGACCCGGCGTACGCGGGCAGTGAACTCAGGATCCCGGCGGAGCCTGAATCAGCTGGCACGTGATCCGCGCCGTACAGACCCGCTTGTCGCGCTCGTCGGTGATGACGATCTCGTACGACGTGGTGGTGCGGCCCAGGTAGATCGGCTTCGCGACACCGGTGACGACACCGTCGCGGACGGCGCGATGATGGGTGGCGTTGATGTCGACGCCGACCGCGACCTTGCCGAAGTTGGCCGCGTGCAGCGCGGACCCGATCGAGCCCAGTGTCTCGGCGAGCACGCAGGAGGCGCCGCCGTGCAGCAGGCCGTACGGCTGGACGTTGCCCTTCACCGGCATCGTCGCGACCACTTGCTCGGGCGAGGCCTCGGTGACGACGATGCCCATCAGCTCCAGCAGGGTGCCCTCGGTCTGCATCCCGGCGGGCAGGTCCGCGGCGTTCTCGTCGCTCACTTGGTGTCTCCTCAGCTTCTTGTGCCCTGTCGTTTCGAAGACTACGTGAGCGCCAGTGTCCGCGTGTAAGAACTGTCGGCGGGACCCACTAGAGTCGGTACGTGGCTCCTGAAACTGACTCCTCGACGTTGACCAAGGACCCCGGTACGGCGGTGGCCGAGCCCACCACCCGGCCGCGGATCCTGCTGCTGGACGGGCACTCGCTGGCCTACCGGGCGTTCTTCGCGCTACCCGTGGAGAACTTCTCCACCACGACCGGGCAGCACACCAACGCGGTGTACGGGTTCACCTCGATGCTGATCAACATGCTCCGCGACGAGCAGCCGACCCACATCTGCGTGGCGTTCGACGTGTCCCGCAAGACCTTCCGGTCCGAGCAGTACACGGAGTACAAGGCCGGCCGGTCGAAGTCGCCGGACGAGTTCAAGGGGCAGGTCTCGCTGGTCAAGGAGGTGCTGGAGGCGCTCCGCATCCCGACCACCGAGATCGACGGCTGGGAGGCCGACGACGTCATCGCGACGCTCGCGACCCAGGCCGACGAACAAGGCTTCGAGGTGCTGATCAGCAGCGGCGACCGGGACTCGTTCCAGCTGATCAACGACAACATCACCGTGCTCTACCCGAAGCGCGGCGTCTCCGAGATCGCCCGGATGGACCCGGCTGCCGTCGAGGCGAAGTACGGCATCCCGCCGCGGATGTATCCGGACCTGGCAGCGCTGGTGGGGGAGAAGAGCGACAACCTGCCCGGCGTCCCGGGGGTCGGCGACAAGACCGCCGCGAAGTGGCTGAACCAGTTCGGTTCGCTGAACGACCTGATCGACCGGGTGAACGAGATCAAGGGAAAGGCCGGTGAGTCGCTGCGCGAGCACCTGGCCGACGTGATCCGGAACCGGCAGATCAACGAGCTGGTCCGCGATCTGACGCTGGACGTCTCGGTCGACGACCTGGTCCGGCACCCGTGGGACCGCGACAAGGTGCACACGCTGTTCGACAGCCTGGAGTTCCGGGTGCTGCGCGAGCGGCTGGTCGCCGAGCACGAGCAGGTCGAGGAGACCATCGAGGAAGGCTTCGACCTCGAAGGCACCCAGCTGAAGCCGGGCGAGGTGGCCGGCTGGATCAAGGAGCACGTCTCCACCGGCGCCCGCACCGGTGTGGCTGTGCAGGGTAGTTGGGGACGTGGCACCGGCGAGATCACCGGCCTTGCTCTGGCGACCTCGACCGGCGCGGCCGCCTGGTTCGACCCCGCGACGCTGACCGCGGACGACGACTCTGCCTGGCAGTCCTGGCTCGCGGATCCCAAGCAGCCCAAGGCTCTGCACGACGCGAAGGGCCCGCTGCTGGGGTTCCTCGAGCGCGGCTGGAAGCTCGCCGGCCTGACCTCGGACACCCAGTTGAGCGCCTACCTGGTGCGTCCCGACCAGCGTTCGTACGACCTCGCCGACCTGACTGTGCGGTATCTCAAGCGTGAGCTGCGGACCGAGGAAGCCGAAAACGGGCAGCTGAGCTTCGACGACATCGAGGGCGGGCCGGCCGCCGACGCGACGATGCTGCGAGCGCGCGCGATCGCCGACCTGGCCGACACCCTCGACGCGGAGCTCGAGAAACAAGCCGGTACGGCGTTGCTCGCCGACGTGGAGTTGCCGCTGATCGACGTGATCGCCGACGTCGAGCGAGTCGGCATCGCGGTCGACCGGGCGTATCTCGAGCAACTCGAGGAGCGCTTCGCCACCGGCGTACGGGATGCGGCGACGTCGGCGTACGAGGTGATCGGTAAGGAGATCAACCTCGGGTCGCCGAAGCAGCTGCAGGTGGTGCTGTTCGACGAACTGCAGATGCCGAAGACGAAGCGGACCAAGACCGGGTACACGACGGACGCGGATTCGCTGCAGGCGTTGTTCGAGAAGACCGAACACCCGTTCCTGGCCTACCTGCTGGCGCACCGCGACGCGACCCGGCTGCGGCAGACCGTCGAGGGGCTGCTGAAGACGATCAGCGCGACCGACGCGCGGATCCACACCACGTTCAACCAGACGATCGCGGCGACCGGGCGGCTCAGTTCGACCGACCCGAACCTGCAGAACATCCCGATCCGGACCGAGGAAGGTCGCCGGATCCGGGAGGCGTTCGTGGTCGGCGAAGGTTTCGAGGCGCTGATGTCGGCCGACTACAGCCAGATCGAGATGCGGATCATGGCGCACGTATCGGAGGACGCCGGGTTGATCGACGCGTTCAACTCCGGCGAGGACTTCCACTCGGTCACGGCCGCGCGGGTCTTCTCGGTCGAGGCGTCCGAGGTGACGCAGGAGCAGCGCGCGAAGATCAAGGCGATGAACTACGGGCTGGCGTACGGCCTGTCGGCGTACGGCTTGAGTCAGCAGCTGAAGATCGGCGTGGACGAGGCGAAGGGCTTGATGGACGAGTACTTCGAGCGCTTCGGCGGGGTCCGCGACTACCTGCGCAGCATCGTGCTCGAAGCCGGCAAGAGCGGCTACACCGAGACGATCCTCGGTCGCCGGCGCTACCTGCCGGACCTGACCAGCGACAACCGGCAGCGCCGCGAGATGGCCGAGCGGATGGCGCTGAACGCACCGATCCAGGGTTCGGCCGCGGACGTCATCAAGATGGCGATGCTGAAGGTCGACGCGTCGCTGCGCTCCGAAGGCCTGAAGTCCCGGATGCTGCTGCAGGTCCACGACGAACTGGTCTTCGAGATCGCCCCCGGCGAACGCGAAGCCCTGGAGAAGCTGGTCCGCCGCGACATGGGCAACGCCGTCGAAATGGCCGTCCCCCTAGACGTCTCGGTCGGCATAGGCCGCACCTGGCACGAAGCCGCCCACTGACCGATGCCCGACGAGCACGAACCACTCCACCCCGGAGGTCGGCCTGGTGGGCCGTCTCCGCTGGGGGATTGTGCTGGTCGAGCCGGCGGGTATCAAGGGCGCCTTCGGCGTCCCTGCGGGATCTTCGACCTTTGACACCCACCACCTCGACCAGGGAAAGACGCAACTACGCGAATCCCGCCAGACATGTGAGCCGGGAGCAGGTGACGCCGAAGCCGGTCGGGTCGAGGGGAAGGGCCGCCGACTCGACTCCACCCGCACCGGCTGGTCGGTCCGCGGCCCCGGGAACCAGGTTGAAGGGCCAAACGGTCGCCGCCCGCTCAACCTGTTCGACCTGCGACTGTCCGGCGCCAAGAGGGCCAGCCAAGAGGCGGCCTCGCTCCCGGTGCTGGGGTTCACCCCCTCCTCTAGCAGGGGGCTAAGCACCACAAGAAGAGCGGAGAACACCCGGAGAGCCGGGCACGCCCGCGGAGGAGGGAACCCGGGCGTAGGGAAGGCGGCGAATGGGGTTCCATCACCACCGGCGTACCGACGGACATGAGGTGTCGGGCTTCAGGAGGGCAGAGTCACGCTCAAGCACGGCCGGGCGGCGGGGGAAATGGCGCATACCTCATGTCCGTCGGGACGGCAGGCGACGAGGCTCTGCGCGAATCAGGTCGGATGGGAGCACGGGCAATCAGTTCCGGGCAGGAGTGGGCGCGGGACCGTACTTCGGCCAGGGAGGCGGTGCGGGATGCGGTGCGGACGGGATTGGAAAACGGTGACCTGGCTCGCCGGTAGCTGGTTCAGGCGGGGCGGCCGGTGTACTTCGGGAGGGGGTCGGACGACAACGCGTTGGTGAGGCAGATTTGTTCGCGGGCGGGGATTTCGGGCATGGCGTCCAAGGGGAACCAGCCGACTTCGAGGGACTCGTCGTCGTTGACGCGGGCTTCGCCGGAGAGCGGTCGGCAACGGAAGCAGAGGTCGAGGAACTGGACCTGGTCGCCGTTCGGGTAGGACGACGGCGGCATGGCCTCGAAGCTGACCAGGCGCTCCACCTCCGCCACGATGCCGGTCTCCTCCTGGATCTCGCGGAGGATCGCGACGGCTGGTTCCTCGCCGGGTTCCAGCACGCCCGCGATCAGGGTCCAGCGGCCGTTGTCGGCGCGGCGGACCAGAAGCACGCGGTCGTCGGGGTCGAGGACGACCGCGGTGATGCCGGCCAGGAAGAGCGGATCGTGGCCGATCTTCTCGCGCAGCTGGAGAATGAACTTCGGCGTCGTCATGAAGCAGCCTGCCGGTGGAGGCCGGAGGCGAGCGCTGCGGACAAGGCCAATGCACACGTCGCAGTCATCGCGACGAGCACCTTCACACCAGCGAGTCCGGTGGCGATGTGCGCGCCGAGGATGATCGCTGCAGCAGCCGCCAACCCGATCAAGCCGATCCAGATCAGCAGCGCAGCCCGCTTCTCCTGCTGGGCGATCGCCGCGTAGACGACGAGTTGCAGTACGGCGTACGACGAACCCGCCAAGGCGAAGAGCCACGCAAACGGACCGAGCGCGGCGTACTTCTCCTTGCCGCCGACAACCGCCACCACGATGTCCGGCAACAGCAGAGCCCCAAGCACGCAACAGACTCCGAGCGCCGCCACCGCCTGGATAGCGCGCCGAAGCCGGGCAGTGTCGCCCGGCGACGAAGCCAGCGAGGGGAACACAGTGACGATCACGAACTGCGGCAGGAAGAGGCACGCCTTCGCCACGATCACCCCGGCCGCGTAGTACCCGCTGCTCTGCTTGTCGAGCAGACCACGTGCGAGCAGCACGTCCGCGTTGGCGATGACGAAGAACGCCAGCAAGGTGTGCGTGCCGTGGATCGTCTCCCGCAGCACCTCCTTCACCTGCTCCGGAGTACCGCCGGTCGACCCGCGGAGCAGGAAAGAACCGACTGCTGCCGGGATCACCGCGCCAAGTGCGATGCCGACCATCGCCGAGGTCAGACTCGGATGCACCAGCAGCGCCCCGCCCCCCAGCACGACCCGTCCGACGCCGACGGAGATGTAGACGGCCGCGAGTTCGGTCCAGTTCTGCCCACCTTGCAGTACGCCGAGTTGCGACCCCATCAGCGACAAGCAACCGAGCGTCGGCGCAACCAGCAGTACGGAAACGACCGAATCGATGTGCAGCAGGATCACGAACAGCGGCGTGAGTACCAGCGACACCACGGTCAGTCCGACGGCCGCCCGACGACCCGCTCGCAGCATCGAGTCGGCCAGCGCCGCCTGCCCCGGACCGGTATGCGTGGCGATCCGCCGGGCGCCGGAGGCCTGTAGTCCGAGCGGGATCACGTTGCCGATCAGCAGCAGTCCGAGCAGGGCGGTGACAGCACCGAACTGTTCCGGCACCAGCCGGTGGACCGCAATCAAGGTGAAACCGTAGGCCGCAAGGTTCATGATGGCCATGCCGACCGCTACTACGGCAGCGCTGCGGAGGAAGCTCGGTTGAGCCGCCGCGGTGGGAGGCTGCTGCTCTGGCGTCGTGTCTGAAGTCATGCAGCTTCCAGGTAGGTTGCGCGGGAACAAGACGGTGAGGTGGGGGTTGTGGAAGGGCGTGCGGCGAGGTGGGCGCCGTGGGGCTGGCCGGTGGCGCTCACTGTGCTGATCACCGCTCCTCTGCTCGCTCCCGGGTATGTCGTCGGGTACGACATGGTGTTCGTGCCGGACCTCACGCTACGGCGTGATCTGTTCGGAGTCACAACTGCCTTGCCGCGTGCCGTGCCATCGGATCTGCTGGTCGCCCTGCTCGACGAGGTCGCAGGCGGTCAGTTCCTGAACAAGCTGGCGCTGATACTGATCCCACTGCTCGCCGGCCTCGGCATGACCGCTCTCTGGCGAGAGCTCCGTCTAGGCGGCCCGCTGGCAGGCGCAGCCGCTGCCACTCTCTACATGTGGAACCCGTACGTCGCCGAGCGTCTCCGCTTAGGCGCCTGGGCCTTACTGCTCGGCTACGCGGCTCTTCCTTGGCTACTAAGAGCAGCTCTCCGCGTACGCCGAGGCGAAGGCTGGCCTGGATTCCTCCTCGCCGCAGCCGCCTGTGCTCTCACTGCATCAGGCGGCCTCATCGGACTACTGCTGGCTGCCCTAGTCCTGCTCTGGCCCGGCACCACCGCCAAGCGAGGCTGGCCGCTCCTAGGCGCAGCCCTCTTGAACGCACCCTGGCTAGTAGCCGGCCTAGCCCGTACTACGGCAGCCACGACCGACCCAGCTTCGGTGCGAGCCTTCGCTGCGCGCGACGAAGGCTACGGAGGAGTCCTGCCGACCCTGCTCACACTGGGTGGCTCCTGGAACGCCGACGTCGTACCGGCAAGCCGTGGTGACCTCCTCCCGCTGATGCTCGGCTTCGCCATCCTCCTGGCCTCCGTAGTCGGTGTAGTGATCTGGTGGCGCCAGGACCGGCTGGCAACGCCACTGGTGATAGCCGCCGTCCTTGCTGTCCTCCTAGGCGTAGCAGGAGTCGTCGCGCCCAATGCAGCAGCTCAAGTCGTCGCGCATGTCCCAGGCACCGGCCTACTACGCGATGGCCAGCGCTACCTGTCACCACTGGTTCTCCTGGAGTCCATAGGGCTTGGCGCCGCGCTGGCAGCACTGCTCCAGATAGCCCCGCTCAAGCGTTTGGTTGCGGCGACGGTGGTGCTACTGCCGATCGCAGCACTCCCTGGACTCGCCTTCGGTGGCGGGTTGAAGGTCGCGCAGTACCCGGACGACTGGAAGCAGGCCCGGCAAGTGCTCGCCGACGATCATCATCCAGGCGACTTCATCCCCTGGCCGTTCGAGGCATACCGCGCACCGGCCTGGAACGGACGCCGGCCCGTGCTGGATCCGATGGAGCGGTACTTCACCCGACAGGCCGTAGTACCGGATGAACTGATCGTCGGCGGCCGTCGGTTGGCGGGGGAGGACCTGAGGTCTGCTGTGGTGGCGGATGCGGTCAGAGCGGCGGTGCGGAACGGCACTGATCCGACAGCGGCCCTGCTGCAGCAAGGGGTCGGCTGGATCGTCGTCGACATCGAAGCAGGTGGTCCGCCGCCCCACGCGCAGTTCACCGAGGTCTTCGCCAGCCCGACCGTGGCGGTCTACCGGCTCAACGGCGACCCGTCGCCAAAGCGCGTCCAGCCGTGGTTCGTCGTCGCGGTGCTGCTCGCCTGGGCCCTCGCAGCGGGTGTGCTGATCGCCGCTCTGGTAACGGTTGTCGCCCGCAGAGCAGCCATCAGGACCGGGCACTAGCGAAGTTACTGGCCGGTTGCTAGCATCCCCGCTACTTGTCTAGGAGGGGACACGCTTACATGGGAACACTGATCGGTGCGGCTATCGCCGTGCTCGCCGGGATGGCCGTCGCGACCACCGCCGTCGTCGGAGTCGTGCAGACGGTCAAGGACGACCCGGCCGTGCCGCCGGGCCAGACCAACGGACAAGCGGACGTCCCGCTCGTCAACTACGGGGACAAGTAACAACAGCAACTGTCACGGGCCGGTCAGCGCAGTAGCTGGCCGGCCTTCGTGCGCAGCGGACCCGGTCAGCACCCGGTCCCACGCAGCGACCGTCGCAGTCCACGTGAACTGCCCAGCCGTCGCAGTAGCTCCGGCAGACAACGCGTTACGAGCCGTCTGATCCTGCAGCAGCGCAGTGATCGTGGCAGTGAACTCCTCGGCAGTGTCGACGAGCACGCCCGAGTGCCCGTCATGCACGGACTCGGTAGGACCACCCGCGCTCCGATAGGCAACAGCCGGTACGCCGTGCCCGGCCGCCTCGCCCACTACCAATCCCCAGCCCTCCTTGAGACTGGGCAGCGCGAGCACCCACGCCTCGTCGTACGCCGCGTGCTTGTCGGCCTCACTGACGTGGCCGCGGAACTCCACTGCGTCTTCCAACCCACGCTCGACCACATACGAACGCAGCGACTCCTCCCACCACCCAGAGCCCACGACGACGAGCTGCGCAGAGGGCAGGGTCAGCCGTGCCTCGGCAATGGCGTCCACTGCGTGCTCCACCTGCTTGTGCGGCACGATCCGCCCGACACAGACGACAGTCGGTACTGCGGCCCGCTGCCGCTGCCTGGGAGGCGCAGGGTCGGTCCCGTTGTGGATCACCTCGACCGCGCGGACTCCGAGTCCGTGCAGCTCGTCGCGCGATGCCGAGGAGACGGTCACATAGCTGCAGTCCCGGTAGAGCCTCGGTGCCACCCGTGATTCGAGCCACCAGCCGAGTCGCCCGCGCCAGCCCGGATAGACCACCGGCCACTGCTCCTGGTGCACGTGGTGGACGAGCACGACGACACCGGTACGACGTACGAAACGGGTAAAGAATGGGAGTCCGTTCTGCACGTCCACCACCCGGTCCGGGCGGCTCAGCAACGTGTGCAGCAGACCGCGCAGGTAGACGGTCACCTTCGTCCCGCGGTACAGGTACCGCACGTTGTCCCGCCGGGCCTCCCGGGGACTCCCGGGATAGGCGGCGCACAACACCGTGACGGACCAGCCCAGCACTGCAAGGCCTCTCGCGACCTCTTCCACGTACCGCTCGGATCCACCACCCTCCGGATTCGTCGTGTCCCGCCAGTTCACCAAAAGCACGGTCTGCGCGCGCACTCTCCAAGCCCCACCCTCTGCTAGCCCGCCCCCGGGGTAATGGGGCGCGAGGTTACCAAGGAGTAACGATGTCCGCCAGACCTCGTCGAATCCGTTATCGTCCCGGCTGTGCCCGAAGCGATCGCCAGCCCGTCAGCAGCCACCGGCTGGCGGGCCGATCTCAGCCGCACGCTACGGCTGTACCGGGCCTTCCGGGTCGAGCAGACGGACCCGGATCGCTTCTACACAACGCTTGCCGAGGACTCGGTCGGCCAGGTCGGTACCTACGCGGATCCGCGTGGTGCGACGGTGCTGGACGTCGGCGGCGGCCTCGGATATTTCGCGGATGCGTTCCGTGCTGCCGGCGCGACCTACTACCTGATCGACTCCGACCCCACCGAGCTCAGCCGGCGAAAACTACCGGGCACTGTGCAGGGCAGCGGGATGGCGTTGCCGATCGGCGACGGCAAGGTCGACATCTGCTTCTCCTCGAACGTGCTGGAACACGTGCACGATCCCTGGCTGATGGCCGACGAGCTGATCCGCGTCACCCGGCCGGGCGGCACGATCTTCCTCTCCTACACCGGCTGGTGGGGACCGCACGGCGGCCACGAGACCGCCCCCTGGCACCTGCTCGGCGGCGACTACGCGGCCAGACGCTACGAACGCCGCCAGGGCCGCCCGCCGAAGAACCGGTACGGCGTATCGCTCTTCCGCATCACGGTCGCCGAAGGCCTGCGCTGGGCGCGCGACCGGGCCGACGTGGAGCTGGTGGAGGCGTTCCCGCGCTACCACCCGCGCTGGGCGTACGGCGTACTGGCTGTGCCCGGGGTGCGTGAGGTTGCCACCTGGAATCTCGTCCTGGTGCTCCGGCGCCGATGAAGAACCTGAAGAGCGCACAGCTGGTGGTCTGGCGAGCACGGCTCGTCCTGGGCTGCCTGGTTCTCGTGGCGTTGTGCTTCCACCAGGCACCGGGCGAGATCGTGCCGGACACCAAGCTGGACCTGACGGCGAACCCCGGTGGCTTCCTGGCGAGGGCACTGCACCTATGGGATCCGCAGGGCGCGTTCGGGCAGCTCCAGAACCAGGCGTACGGCTACCTGCTGCCGATGGGTCCGTTCCACTGGCTGCTGGACGCGGCCACCGTGCCGGACTGGGTCATCCAGCGGCTGTGGTGGTCTCTGGTCCTGTGTGTCGCCTTCCTGGGTGTCTGGAAGTTGTCGGGCGCTCTGGACCTCGGAGCGCCCTGGGCGAGGTACGCGGCAGCACTGCTGTACGCGATGAGTCCACGGATCCTCGGTGAACTGGCGATCCGCTCCATCGAGGTCTGGCCGATCGCGATGGCCCCGTGGGTCCTGCTGCCCCTGGTGACGCCTAGGGCGAGGTCGGGCTGGTGGCGGGTCGGGTGGTCGGCGCTTGCCTTCGGTCTGGTCGGCGGTGTGAACGCAGTGGCGACCGGTGCCACTCTGGTGCTGCCTGCGATCTGGCTGGTCACCCGTCGCTGGGACCGCTCGACGCTGAAGGTCACTGCGGGCTGGCTGGTGTGCGTAGTGGCCGTCGCGTTCTGGTGGCTGGTCCCACTGATGCTGCTCGGCCGCTACAGCCCGCCGTTCCTCGACTGGATCGAGAACGCCGCGGTCACGACCAAGACAGCGAGTGTCTTCGAGTCCTTCCGCGGTACGTCGCAGTGGCTGAACTTCCTGAAGACCGGAGGCGGCCCCAGCTGGCCCACTGGCTGGCTGTTCGTCACGCAGCCCGCCTTGATCATCACGACAGTCGCTATCGCTCTACTGGGCCTAGTCGGACTAGCGATGAGTTCACTGAAGCACCGCGGCTTCCTTCAGCTCTCACTGGTCGCAGGCCTACTGCTGATGACCATGGGCCACGACAGCTCGCCACTGTCGTCGCAGTTTCAGGCACTGCTGGACGGACCGCTCGCGGCTGCACGCAACACGCACAAGTTCGAGCTGGTCGCCCGGCTACCGCTGACGCTTGCGGCAGTCCATGCGATGACTCGTATAGCCACCTGGAGCAGAGCACGCGGTATCCATCGACGCACCGTGCCGGCACTGGTCGCCTGCCTCGCACTAGCAGTCGCCAGTCCTGCGATCTTCGCCCAGCTACCCACACCCGAGGGCTACAAGGCGATCCCGGCTCACTGGCGGGATGCGGCCACCTGGCTCGACAAGCAGCAGACGAGCGGCAGCGTGCTCGTAGTACCGGCTGCTTCGTTCGCGGACTTCGCCTGGGGTTCCACTGAGGACGAGCCGTTCCAGGCGCTGCTGAAGCGCCCGATGGTGGTGCGTGACTCGCTACCGCTCGGCTCTGCCGGTACTACGCGTTGGCTGGACGAAGTCGAACGCCGACTCGGCTCGGGCGTCGGTGACGGTACCATCCGGCAGACGCTCGCTCGAGCAGGCGTGAGGTACGTCCTGGTCCGCAACGATCTCCGGTACGACGCGCAGGTCAACTCGCTGATCGCTGTTCACGAGAGTCTGGCCGAATCCGGTCTCGGCCGCGTCGCCGACTTCGGCCCGCCGGTCGGCAGCACTCTTGAACGCCCCGACCTGACCCTCGACGAGAAGTCACGGCTGCCCTACCCGAGCCTGGAGGTCTACGACGTCGGTGATGCCGCTCCCGCGCGGTTGGTGCCGCAGTCGCAACTGGTAGAGGTCCGGGGAGCCTCCGAAGACGTGCCTTCGGTCCTGACGGAGCTGGGTGGTGACCGCGAGGCAGTCACGAGCACTGACGCGAAGGCCCTGCCCGGCAAGCTTCCGCTGGTCCAGACCGACGGCATGCAACGCCGTGAGGTCGACGTCGGCCGACCGGCCCAGAACGTCTCACCCGTCCTCGCGGCGAACGACCCGGGTCGCCTGGACCGCCGCACACTCGGCTACGTCATCGACCCGAACGCACCCAGTACTACGAGGTTGTCGGCGGGCGGCGTCGTCGACATACGGGCCTCGTCGTCGGCAGCCGACGCCGGTGCGACGCTACGGACCGGGCCCGGCAACGGGCCCTTCGCTGCGGTGGACGGAGATCCGTCGACCCGCTGGATCTCGGGGAGATTCGGTCAGAGCGGCGGGGAATGGCTCGAGCTGGACTTCGTGACGCCGAGATCCGTCGAGAACCTGAAGCTGCAGTTCTCGCTCGCTGCGCCGACGACCGATCCGGTGCGAACCCTGCAGATCGACACCGACAGTGGAACGTTGACGACCGTCGTCGGTGCGACCGACAAGCCGCAGAACGTACCGACCCCGTCCGGCCCCACCCAGCGACTACGGATCACCGTCGGAGTCACCGATGGCAAGAACCCGAACGGCGTGGCCATCTCCGAGGTGTCCCTGCCCGGACTGGCTCCGCGCAGCAGACTCGTCGTACCGGGTGGGCTCGACCGGCAGCCGGACGCACTCGTACTACGGAACCAACAGCTCGGTCGCTCAGGATGCCTGCATGCAGGTGGCCGGCCTTTGTGCAGCGCGGGGTTCGCGCAGGACTCCGAGGAACCGACCGGGCTGTTCCGCAGCATCGAGTTGCCGGCCACCACGGCGTACCAGTTCACCGGAACCGCGTTGCCGCGGGACGGAGCCTTCCTCGAGCGGTTGCTCGCGGCGCCCGGTGCGATCAGCGCGACGGCGTCCTCCCGGGCGGTCACGGCGCCGGAGGGGAGACCGAGCGCGGCGATCGACCGCGACCTCGGGACCGGCTGGGTGGCCGCGGTGGGGGAGCTCGACCCGTCGCTGACGATGAAGTTGCCGGCGGCAAGGAAGCTCCAGGGGCTGCAGTTCCTCAATGACGCCTTCCTGGCCGCGTCCAAGCCGGCCGAGGTGTCGGTCCGGTTCGACGACGGCCATGAGGTCAAGCTGCCGGTCTCCGCGAAGGGTTACGTCGACTTCCCGGACAAGAACCGGCTGGTGAAGTCGTTGAAGCTGACCTTCACGGCGAAGCACGACGTCTTCACCGTCGACTCGGCCACCGGATTCGCGCATGCGCTGCCGGTGGGGGTCTCCGAGATCCGGGTGCTCGGTGCGGACAACTTCCGCAAGGGACCGAACCTGAACGCGAAGACCGGCTCCCTCTGCGGGTTCGGCCCGGAGATCGAGGTGAACGGCGTCCGGCACGACACCCGGCTGACGGCGACCGTGCGGGACGTCCTGCAGCGGCGTGAGGTGAGCTTCACCACCTGCCGGTCCGACCTGCAACTGCCGGCCGGTCGCGGCACGCTGGATGTCCTGGCCAGCAAGGACTTCGTGCCGACCGAGGTGAAGCTGACCCGCACCGGCCTCGACAACAAGGCGGTCACCCCGACCAAGCAGGTCGACATCTGGCGACCGAACCCGGCCGAGCTGACTCTCGAAGTACCGTCGGCGGACGAGCCCTCGGTGCTGACCGTCGCGCAGAACTACAGCGACGGCTGGGAGGCGTACGACAGCAGCGGCCACAAGCTCGCACCGATTCGCATCGGCGGTTGGCAGCAGGGCTGGTTGCTGCCTTCGGGACCCGAGCAGGTCGTCACTGCGCGGTTCCTGCCGGACAGGACCTATCGTGCGGGCCTACTGGTCGGACTGCTCAGCCTGTTGTCCGTTGCGGCGCTGGCGATCTTCTCCCGGCGCAGGTCGAGGCACTCGAGCCACCGGTTGAAGGAGAGCCGCCGCATCGGTCCATGGCTCGCGACGGTCCTGGCTGTCGCCACCGGAGTGTTCATCGCCGGCTGGGTCGGTCTGGCAGCTACAGCCGTCGCTGCAGTACTGGCGTGGTACCTCAAGGGTCGCAAGCCGTTGCTGATCGGTCTGGCCGCCGGTGTCGTCCTGCTGGGCGGAGCGATCGCCGCTGCTCAGCCCTGGCCGGCCGGGGCAGCGGGCCTGGACTCCGGAGTCGTCCAGGCATCGGTCCTGTTCGGCTGCGCGCTGGTCCTCTTGTCCAAGCCGACCGGCGACACGTCGTAGTTCCGGTCGCGCCGGCCGCGGCGCATGATCGGCCGCTCCATCCAGTAGTAGCTGGCCGCGGCCAGCAGCGCCGAGATGATCACCGTGCTGAAGAACAACACCACGAAATGCCCCTTGAACAAGGGGTAGCCGGTGATCTGGGCCACCAGGTTGAGAACGATGAGGTGGTAGGCGAATACGCCGTACGAGATGTCACCCGCAACATGTCCCGCCTTGCCGCCCAGTACTGCGGCGATGCGACGGGTCGGCGAGATCGCCGGGAACACCACGCACGCGGCGATCGCGGTGTAGAGCAGGCTCTTGACGAACGCCTGCCCAGGCGTCGGTGCAGTCAGGTTGTACGTCCCGGCCACGGGGCTGGACGCGATCAGCAGCAGCGCAAGGCCGATGCCCCAGACGGTCGCCGGGATCTTGGCAAGCGTGTCGAGCAGGGACGACCCCAGTCGCCCGCTGCTTCGCGCTACCTGCCACAGCGCGAGCCCCATCCCGACGGCGAACCAGCCGAGGTACCCGGGCAGCCAGAGGCCTGCATGTGAATGATCCGAAGCCGTAGCAGTAGCCATCCAGACAGGCCCGAGCACAGTGAAGAAGGCCAGTACTGCGAGGCGCCAGCGCACCGCTCGCCGGGTCGGCCGTTCGTAGCCGGTCAGGAACCTCGCCAGCACCGGCAGCGCCAGGTAGAACAGCACCTCGGTCGCCAGGCTCCACAGCTGGGTCAGCCCTTCGACGACCGGGCCGTCGAGGTAGATCTGGGTGAGCGTGGCGTGCTGCAGGTACGACGTCCAGCTGACCGGCCCGTTGTTCGGCACCAGCAGCGCGGCAAGGATCACGGCGACCCAGAGTGCGGGCAGGATCCGCAGCGCGCGGTTGCGCAGGTAGGGCAAGGTCAGCGGCGGGTCGGTCTCCTCGAACCACGCGACCACGTGCGGGCGGTAGAGCAGGAAGCCGGAGATCGCGAAGAAGATCGCGACGCCGATGTCCAGCCGGGACAGGATCCCCGCGAACGGGCCGTGCAGCGCGTCGCCGCTGCGGAAGCCGACATGGGTGCTGACGACGGCCAGCGCGCCGAGTGCGCGCAGGCCGTCCAGGGCAGGGAATCTGGTGCGCCTCATCCGGTCACCACGGGAAGTCCGATCTCGAGGTCGGTGATGCAGAGGTTCGTCTCCGGGTCGGTGGTGGTCAGCCGGATCGAGGTGGCCAGGATCCTTGCTGACGGTCCGAAGTACATCGAGGAGCCGTTGCTGGCCGGCCAGCTGGCGGCCGGCTCGGGCAGCGCTACCGTTCGGCCGGAGGCGTCGAGCAGTTCGATGCGCAATCGTGACTCGTGGTCGGCGAAATAGCCGGCCTTGACGAACCATTCCGCCTCGATCAGCTCCGACTGGGTCGGCCGCAGCGGGAAAGTGAGCGAGGCGGCGCCGGACATCGGCATGTCGCAGATCGGGTTCTTCTTCGGTGCCCCGGCGCGGGACCAGACGGCCAGGTGGGACGGTTTGAGATGACCGGTTTCGTCGACGAAGTAGGGATCGCTGCCAGGTCCCTGTAGGCGGAACGGGACGCCGAGCATCCGTAGTACGGGGGACAGGCGGCGGTCGGGGGAGAGGAGAGTGACGACGTCCGCGGGCATTGGGGAGTCCCACAGATTGACGGACGGACCAGCCTTGTCCAGCTCGGCGGTGACGTTGTCGAAGTACGGGCGGGACGGGTTGTCACCCCAGGCCTTGGCGAAGTTCGCGTCCGAGACGACGACGCCGGCGGTCCAGGCGAGCAGGCAGCACCAGGCGATCGACGGAGCCAGGATGCCC
Organism: Kribbella sp. NPDC006257; assembly: GCF_040613535.1. Taxonomy (NCBI): domain Bacteria; kingdom Bacillati; phylum Actinomycetota; class Actinomycetes; order Propionibacteriales; family Kribbellaceae; genus Kribbella; species Kribbella sp. NPDC006257. The sequence goes on along the minus strand of NZ_JBEXSJ010000018.1, from coordinate 110,628 downwards.
TTCAGCTGAAGAGATTTCGCCGTCAGTACGACGGCGAGTGTCAGTGGGATCGAGAGGTCCGACCAGTAGTGATAGTGGATCGTGAAGGTGTCGCCGAAGGCCGCGAACCGGCCGTAGGCGACGAGGAAAAGGGTGACGAGGACATAGATCAGGATCGATGCCCACAACAGCAGCGCGCGCCGATCCTGCCGCCAGGCGACCGCCAGCAGGAAGACCGCCACGATGCCACCGAGCAGCACTGCGATCGGCGGCGCCGCGGCCGTACTGAACGGCGCCGCGAACGTGATCCAGTGCCAGGGCCCGCCGGCGAGTGCACCCAGCGGTACGGCGAACGACTGCCCGCCGAGATCCAGCAGCTTTCCGAAGCCCGGCAGTTGCTGGGACGAGGCCTTCTGGTGCGTCAGCCAAACGATGCCGAAGGCAACTACCGGGACGATCAGAGCGGCTGCGTAGGCGATGCTCTGCCGGAACCACTGCCGGATCGGCCGATCCCGGACGTACAGGGCGAGCGCGACCGCGGTGAAGATGATGAGGCCGGATTTCTCCCAGCAGGCCAGCGAGATCAGCAAGGAAAGGGGGCCATAGGCAACGGCTCGGCGGCGGTTGCCGGCGTACCAGTCGAGGGTCGCATGCAGGAGCAGCAGGCCGAAGACGTGCGCGGGCAGATTGTTCACCGCGCTCGACAGCGACATGAACGACGGCATGCTCAGCGGGGTCAGTGCGTAGAGCAGGGTGCCGGCCACGATCCAGCGGCTGCGGCCGAGCAGGCGGATCAGGAGCATCCCCATCAACGCGATGGCGACGGCCTGCATGAGCACCCGCCAGACGACAGTCACATCCCAGTTCAGCGGAGCGACGGTCGCGAACATTGCATAGACAAAGCGAAGTCCGGGTGCGATGTGATCGTTCACCGGAGTGAGCAACTCCGCGGGGGCGAAGCCGCGATCGCCCTGGACCAGGAAGTCGATGTCGTCGCTCAACCAGGAACCGCGCCGCGCGAGCAGGCCGAGAAGGCCGGCCTGGACGACGGCGATGACGAGCACGACGGTTCGCAGTACTGCGCTGTCGGGCGCGCCGTGGACCACCTTGGCCAGCCGGGCCGGCACGCTTTCGATCCCCCTCATGGAGCCGGACTATATGACAGTTCGGCCACTGCCGGATTTTGTCGATGCCGGTCCCTGTTCAACCTGGCTACCCGCTGGTAGCGTCCCGCGGACAGACCGGGAGGGGTTGTTGTGGGGAATCGCAGTCGTGCCTTGGTGATCGCACTGGGGATCTTCTTCATCGGCGTTGCGGCGTTGGCCAAGTTCTACGCGTATCCGACGCTTTCGGTGGCACCGCCCGACCAGGTGGCGCACACCTTGTCGACCGGACCGAACGCGACCATCTTCAGCGTGAAGGACCTGGCCGAGAAGCCGGGAGTCGATCTGTGGGCACGGCGTACGGTCCGGGGGGACGTCGCCGCGGCGGACAAGATCAGCAAAGCTCTGAATCGTAAGGTCGTCGTCTTCGACACCGCCGTGGTGACCGACGACGAGAAGGACTACACGTTCCCGGACGACGCGACGCAGACCGACAAGCTGCCGTTGAGCTTCGTCCAGGAGCGGGTCGTGCTGGACGCGCACACCGGTGAGTCGGTGCGCTGGAACCCGAAGGATCCGGCGGACAACAGCGGCGAGTACGTCGCCACCTCGCTGGACCCGGCCGCGCGGCTGAAGCCCGACGAGACGAGCGAGTTCTTCAAGGGTCATGACGGCCTGGTGCTGAAGTTCCCGTTCGGCACCGAGAAGAAGACGTACAAGTTCTGGGACACCACCACGCGCAAGGCGTACCCGATCCAGTACAAGGGCTCGACCAAGCTCGACGGGCTGCCGGTGTACGTCTTCGAGCAGAAGGTGCCGAAGCAGGACCTGCCGCAGGCGAAGCCGCTCGAGGTGCCGGGCAGCCTGGTCGGCGAGCAGGGCAAGGACTCGGTGGTGGTGCAGCGCACCTACCAGAACACCAGGACGCTGTGGATCGAGCCGGTCACCGGCGCGATCATCAAGGGCCAGGAAGACCAGCTCGCCACCTTCGCCTACAACGGCGAGGACAAGGTCACCGCGACCAAGGTGTTGATCCACTACGACGACGACACGGTGCGCAAGAACGTCGAGGGTGGCAAGGGCGCGGAGTCCAAGGAGGGCGGCTACAAGTCCAAGGCCGCTCAGCTGCACCTGATCGGTTTCTGGGTGCCGCTGCTGTCCTTGATCATCGGGCTGTTGCTGCTCGCGATGGTCGGCTTCTTCCAGCTCCGGCCGCGCACCACGCAGCCGACCGAGGAGTCCTAGCGACAGGCTGAGGGTCTCTCAGAGGGACTTATGGGCGGACCAGATCGCGGTGCCGGGAATCAGCCGGCCGCGTTCTGGTCCCCAGCCGCCCCAGACCTGGTCGTGACCGGCCGGCCATTCGGGTTCGAGCAGGTCGTCGACGACCAGGCCGGCGCCGGTGAGGGCACGGATCCAGTCGCCGGTGGTGCGGTGGTGCTCGGCGTAGACCGGCGTACCGGCGTCGTCGACCTCGACGTACGGGGTGCGGTCGAAGTACGACTGGGTGATCCGCAGGCCGGCCGGCGACGGGTCGTCGGGCAGGCTCCAGCGGATCGGGTGGCTGACGGAGAACACGAGCAGGCCACCGGGTTTCAGCACTCTGACGATCTCGGTGAGCGCCGCTTCCGCGTCGGCGACGAAGGGGAGTGCCCCGAACGCCGAGCAGACGATGTCGAAGACGCCTGTTGCGAAGGGGATCCGCACGGCGTCGGCAGCAACAGTCCGTACGACGGTCGCCGTCTTCCGGTCGAGCTCTTTGGCTTTCAGGAGCTGCTGGATCGAGATGTCGAACGCATAGGCGTCGGCACCTTGCTGGGTGAGCCAGCGTGAACACTGCGCTGCTCCGGCCCCGACCTCCAGCACCCGCTTGCCTCTGACGGGCCCGAGCAGCTGTGCCTGCTCCTCGTCGACTCCCTCGGGACACCAGATGAACCGGTCGTCACCGAGGAACTCACCATGCTCGGCGAGATACTCGTCCGCTGCGCTGTCCCAATACGTGCGGCTCGCCCGCGACGTCTCCGCCTCGGTCAACCCGATCCGCCGCGGCCCGACCACCTCGTAATCCACGCGGATCACCCTAGTGCGGCGGCCCTGGTCGCGAGTGCCTGGTTCATGGCGGCGAACTGGGGCTTGATCTTGCCTTCGAGCCAGCCCGCCGTCATCGGTACGGCGACGCCGCGGAAGGTCTCCTGCTGGATCAATCGTGAACGGCCGCCGGGCAGCGGCTCGATCCGGAACGAGTGCTCGCCGTCGAAGATGCCGCCGAAGCCGACCTTGCCGATCCAGCGCAGTTCGCGACCGGGCTCGACGGCCAGCAGCTCGGGCGTGAAGATGGTCTCCGAGCCGCTCGAGTCGCGGAGGACGTTGGTGATCTTCGCGCCGGTCTTCAGCTCGCCGGTCGACGAGACGATGAAGGGATTCCACTCCGGATAGCTGGTGCGATCGGTGAGCACCTGCCAGACCTGGTCCGGTGATGCGTCGACCTCGGTGGTCACCCGCAGAACGGTCGGCTTGGCGATCGAGAACACGCAGTACGCGATCAGTACGACGGCGGCGGCGCCGAGTCCGATCAGAACTTTCCGCCTCCTGGACGTCATGATTTCTCCTCACCGAGGACGCTGCTGACGAGCGTCCTCGCGTAGTCGGGGGTGAGCGGCTCGCCGGTGACGAGCAGGCGGTAGTACAGCGGGCCTACGAGCTGGTCGACCAGAACGGCGGGGGCGACATGGCCGAGCACCAGGCCGGCTTCCTGGGCGTTGGCGACGACGGCCGTCACCGCCCGGTGCCGGTCGGCCCAGAGCGCGCGGACGCTCTCGCCGACCCGGGGTTCGCGGGCTGCCGCGGCGGCGAGATCCGCGATCAAGGTGGTCGGGGTGCCGGCCAGGCCCGCGGCGATCGCGGTGACGAGTCCGGTCAGATCGCGCCGCGGGTCGTCGGTCGGCTCGAACGGCACCTCCGAGCGCATCTCGGCGATCAGGGCGACGACGAGCTCGGCCTTGCTGGCCCAGCGCCGGTAGAGCGTGGTCTTCGCGACCCCGGCCCGTTCGGCGACGCGGTCGATCAACAGGCCGTCGTACCCGCCGCGCTGCAGCTCTTCGGCGGCGGCCGCCAGTACCCGTCCTTCGACGCCGGCATCCCTGGGCCTGCCGCGTGGAACCATCGCTCTCCTCCTTTTCGCTACCTCGGTGTCGTTAATGTAGCAGTACTTGCGAAACTGCGGTAGCGAAAATGTTTCCGGGGCTGAGGTCTTGCCGAAAAGATGACTTTTCTTCATGCTGCTCGAACGGACTGTTACCGATCGGTCACTTATCGTTCAACCTGAGGCGGGCAGCATGCGGAAGATCTCGCGATTCACAGCAGTGGTGAGTGCGTTGGCGTTGGTCGTCGCCGGTTCGGTGCAGGCGTCGGCCGCGCCGCCGCCGCTGGTCTACGTAGCGATGGGTGACTCGTTCGCGGCCGGGTCGCTGGTGCTGCCGCAGACCGACCTCTTCACCTGTGCGAGATCCGCGATCAACTACGCCGGCCTGATCAACCAGCAGGTCAAGCCGAAGGTGTTCCGCGACGTCACCTGCGGCAGCGCGACCACGGAGCATTTCGCGAACCCGCAGCCGGGCAACGTGTTCGGTACCGCGGCCCCGCAGTACGACGCGTTGAGCAAGGACACCACGCTCGTCACGGTCGGGATCGGCGGCAACGACATCGGGCTGATCGGCCTCGCGGTCTCCTGCGTGAACCTGCTGCCGGTCGGGACGTCCTGCAAGGCGACCCAGACGGCCGGGGGCGTGGACAGGCTGGCGCAGCAGATCGATGCGTTCGCGCCGACGTACGGCACGGTGATCGAGGAGATCCGCAAGCGGGCGCCGCAGGCGAAGATCCTGATGGTCGGCTACCCGACCGCGATCCAGCCCGGCGGCTGCTGGCCGTTCGTCCCGGTATGGGGGCAGGACGCCGACTACTTGCAGGCCTCGCTGACCCGGCTGAACCTGCGGATGAAGCAGCAGGCGGTCGCGCACGGGGCGAAGTACGTCGATCTGGCCACGCCGAGCATCGGGCACGACATGTGCCAGGGGATCACCAGCAAGTGGATCGAGGGTCTGATCCCGTCGATTGTGACGGACGGCCTGGCGCCACTGCACCCGAACGCGGCCGGCCTGGCGCACGCAGTACAGCCTGTTCTCGCTGCGGCCGGGCTTGGTGGTTCATCCAAGTCCTAGTTTGTCGGCGCGGACTGGCAGGATCGCCTAGGTGGATGGATTCGAGGCGATCGCTGCCAGTGCCGTGCCGTTGACAGGTGGCTACGGCGGTGAGACGTACGCCGTGAGCGCCGCCGGGGAGGACGCCGTACTCCGGTTGTATGTGCGCCAGCCCACCCGGGCGGCCGTGGACGTCTCGCTGATGAGATTGGTCCGCGGGCTGCTTCCGGTGCCGCGGGTGCTCGACGCGAAGCCGGAGGTGTCGGACGAGGGGCCTCCTTATGTACTGACAGAGCGGCTGCCCGGGGTGAACCTGGAGACGTATCTGGAGACCGCAGGTGAGGCGCAGCGGCAGCGGGTGGGGGAGCAGCTCGGAGAGCTCCTGGTGAAGCTGAGCGGGATGCCGTTCCTCTCGTTCGGTGAGTTCACCGGGCGGGAGCTGGTGATCTCGCCGTTCGGTTCCGGGTCCGATGGGCTGATGGAGTGGTTCGACCTGCATGTGGAGGACATGGGGCTGACGCGAGACCAGGTCGAGGCATTCCACGCCGTGATCGATGACGCGGATGAGCTCGCCGCTTCCGGGGTCGACCGGGTCTGCCTGGTGCACAGCGACTTCAATCCGAAGAATCTGCTGGTGGATCCCGGCACCGCGGAGATCACCGGGCTGATCGACTGGGAGTTCGCGCATGCGGGTTCGCCGTACACGGACCTGGGGAACCTGCTCCGGTTCTGCGACGACCCGGTGCTCGGGGAGGCGGTGCTGCGCGTCGTACGGAGTACTGGTCCTGCCCTCGGGGATCGCCTCGTGGATCGGGGGAGGGTGGCTGATCTGTGGGCGCTGATCGACCTCGCGAGCCGGCCGGCGGCGAACCCGGTGGCGGCTGCGGCGCACGCTCTGATCACCCGGATCGCCGACACGGCGGACCTGTCCGGCGGCCGGATCTGGCCGGACGTCGTACATTGAGTTCAGGTGTTCTTGAGTAGCGCGTCGGGTGACCTCGGCGGGCAGCCGGTCCGGCCGGGTGCCCCGGGTTGCCGTGCCCTGCGTCATACACGTATTCTGTGAGATGCGCTATGGGCCCGCGCGACCTCGGACGGAGCAGGCTCGTGCTCGCAGCAGTCGGTGGTGAATCTGTCCTGTTCAGGCAATCCAGCGGTTTGGTGCGATCCAACGGCCCCTGCGCACCCGTACGACACCATCAGCCCACGGAGCAACCCACCACATGACGGCCAGCATCGAGGCACCTCTCGACCCCGCAGTACGCACCACCCCGCAGGTAGCGGTCAATGACATCGGGTCGGAGGAAGACTTCCTCGCGGCGATCGATCTGACCATCAAGTACTTCAACGACGGCGACATCGTTGAGGGCACCATCGTCAAGGTCGACCGGGACGAGGTTCTCCTCGACATCGGTTACAAGACCGAAGGCGTGATCCCCTCCCGCGAGCTGTCGATCAAGCACGACGTCGACCCGAACGAGGTCGTCAAGGTCGGCGACCACGTCGAGGCCCTGGTTCTCCAGAAGGAGGACAAGGAAGGCCGCCTGATCCTCTCGAAGAAGCGCGCCCAGTACGAGAAGGCCTGGGGCACGATCGAGAAGATCAAGGAAGAGGACGGCGTCGTCACCGGTACCGTCATCGAGGTCGTCAAGGGTGGACTCATCCTGGACATCGGCCTGCGTGGCTTCCTGCCGGCGTCGCTGGTCGAGATGCGCCGGGTCCGCGACCTCCAGCCGTACGTCGGCCAGGAGATCGAGGCCAAGATCATCGAGCTCGACAAGAACCGCAACAACGTGGTTCTGTCGCGCCGGGCGTGGCTGGAGCAGACGCAGTCCGAGGTGCGGATGAACTTCCTCACCCAGCTGCAGAAGGGCCAGATCCGCAAGGGTGTCGTCTCCTCGATCGTCAACTTCGGTGCGTTCGTGGACCTCGGCGGCGTCGACGGTCTGGTGCACGTCTCCGAGCTGTCCTGGAAGCACATCGACCACCCGACCGAGGTGGTCGAGGTCGGCCAGGAGGTCACCGTCGAGGTGCTGGACGTCGACATGGACCGCGAGCGCGTCTCGCTGTCGCTGAAGGCGACCCAGGAAGACCCGTGGCAGCAGTTCGCCCGGACCCACCAGATGGGCCAGATCGTGCCCGGCAAGGTCACCAAGCTGGTGCCGTTCGGTGCGTTCGTCCGCGTCGAGGAGGGCATCGAGGGTCTGGTGCACATCTCCGAGCTGGCCGAGCGTCACGTCGAGATCCCGGAGCAGGTCGTTCAGGTGAACGACGACGTGATGGTCAAGATCATCGACATCGACCTCGAGCGTCGCCGGATCTCGCTGTCGCTGAAGCAGGCCAACGAGGGCGTCGACCCGGTCTCGGACGACTTCGACCCCACGTTGTACGGCATGGCGGCGACGTACGACGACCAGGGCAACTACGTCTACCCGGACGGCTTCGACCCGGAGACGGGCGAGTGGCTCGAGGGCTTCGACAAGCAGCGTGAGGAGTGGGAGCGGCAGTACGCCGAGGCCCACGCGCGCTGGGAGGCCCACAAGAAGCAGATCGAGGACGCCAGTAAGGCGGACGTCGAGGCCGGCGAGGCCTCCACGTACTCGTCCGCGGCGGCCCCGAAGGACGACGCTCCCGTCGAGGGCGCGCTCGCATCCGACGAGGCACTGCAGGCGCTTCGCGAGAAGCTGACCGGCCAGGGCTGAGTAGCTCCGTAGCAACAGTCGAGACCCCCGCACCCTTCCTGGGTGCGGGGGTCTCGCCGTCTGTGCGGGAATTGTCGGTGCGGTGTTCTAGCCTGGCCGGGTTCTCAGAGGGCGACTGTGGGAGGGCGTTGTGACGACGTTGGAGAACCGGCCCAAGGCCGGGGTGCTGGTGATCGATGTGCAGAACGGAGTGGTCTCCGGGGCGCACGAGCGGGACGCGGTGATCGGCAACATCAACAAGCTGGTGGACAAGGCGCGCGGCGAGGGCGTCGACGTCGTCTGGATCCAGCACAACAGCGACGAGCTGAAGACGGGCAGCGACGCCTGGCAGTACGTGCCGGAGCTGGTACGCCGCGACGCGGAACCGCTGGTGCAGAAGGAGTACGGCGACTCGTTCGAGGAGACCGAGCTCGAGGCCGTGCTGGCCGAGCGCGGCATCGGGCGGCTGTTCGTCTCCGGTGCGCAGACCGATGCCTGCATCCGGTCGACGCTGCACGGAGCCATCGCGCGCGGCTACGACGCGATGCTGGTCGCCGATGCGCACACGACCGAGGACCTCTCGGAGTACGGCGCACCGACGCCGGACAAGGTGATCGCGCACACCAACCTCTACTGGGAGTATCACCGCGCCCCGGGCCGGACCGGGGGCACGGTGATCACCGACGAGGTCGACTTCAGCTGAGGCCGGGCAGCCGGTAGCTGCCGGAGGTGGAGTGCCAGCCCGCGGGCGGGTCTTCACCGGTGCGGCCGTCGACGGCTTCGCGGAGCAGGTCCGCGTGGCCGGTGTGGCGGCCGTACTCCTCGATCAGGTCGCAGACGAGCCGGCGGAGATTGGCCTTCCGATCTCCCCAGCTTGCGTGGATCGCCTGGTCGAGTCCACCGTCGGCGAGGGCCGCGGCCAGCCGGGTGCGACTTCGCTCGACCGCGTTATCCCAGAAGTCGTAGAGCTGCTCCGGGCTGTCATCGGCGGCAGTGGCGAACTCCCAGTCGTTGCTGCCGTCCCACCCGAGGCTCTCCCACGGCTCACCGATCGGCCGGCCCGCCAGCTTGACGGTGAACATGTTGTCCTCGTTGGCGGCCATATGCTTCAGCAACCCGCCGAGCGTCAAGCTGGAGGCGCCGACCTTCGCCGACAGCCCGGCCGCGTCCAGACCGTCGGCCTTCCACCGGAAGGTAGTGCGCAGCCGCTCGAGCGCGCCGAGAAGTGCCTCGACCTCGTTCCCTGCCAGCGGCGGTTCCCACGGATATTCGTTCATGGCACCACCGTAGAACCCGTTCCGGACGATCTGCTTCCGGAATTCAAGAACCTTACGGTAGTTGCTGCAGGCCACTACCTGTCAGCACGTACGCCGGGGAGATGTCAGCCGCGCCGGTCAGCTCGACCAACTCGCTTCCGGCCAGCTCCGGGGTGACGGGTGGGCCGACCTGCTGAAGGAACTCCTCGAGGGTCTGCCCGGCGCGAGCGGCATAAGCCCGTACTGCGGGTTGCCCGACACCGGTCTCCGGCGCGAACCGGGGAAGGATCGCGGTGAACGTGATCTCCAGGCCAGCTCGCGAAGCCTCGTCCTGGGCGTAGGACGTGATGAACCGCTGGGTCGCCTTCGCACCGGCGTACCCGCCGCTGAGCGGTGATCCGGCGAGTGCGGCGCCGCTGCTGACCACGATCACCTTGCTGCCGGGACGCAGCGGTTTGAGCAGGATCTCGCGGAGCCAGCCGAACGTGACCCGGACATCGGTCTCCCAGTTGACCGAGAACGTCTCCCAGGTCTGCTCCTGCAACGGACGCATGTGCGGGCTCGCACCGGCGACGAGAACGACCACATCCGGCTCGTACCGGTCGAGCAGACGGGCCGGCACCGTCGCGTCACCGGCATTCGCGAGCTCGGACTTGACGGAGCCAGGGAAGTCGGCGGGCGTACGGGAAACGGCGACTACCGAGTCGCCGGCTGCCGCGAAGGCCAGCGCGATCCCGTGGCCGAGACCGCGGCTCGCGCCGACGACGATCGTGGTCCGGACCGGCATCTCAGCGCCAGTCGCTGACGCGCAGCTCGTGCGGAGCCGGGGAGCCGGAACCGGTCTCGACCAGCTCCTTCAGGCTGAGCAGGAAGGTCGCCCACTTGGTGCTGCAGTGGTACATGAACTCGACCGGCTCCTTCCAGCCGAGGTGCTCGAACAGGATGACGGTGTAGTCACCGTTCTGCTTGAGGTTCCAGTTGACCGTCGTACCGATCCACTCCTCGGGTCCGTCGACGACCTCCCAGCGGACGAGTTCGCCGGGCACGAGGTCGAGCACCAACATGGTGAAGCCGCCGTTCTCGAACCGGAAGTCGATCACGTCACCGAGGCCGGTCTTGCCGGTGGTGTCCGTGGTCCACCAGGCGGCGAGACCGTCGATCGTGGTGAGCGCCTGGTAGACCCCGTCCGGGGTGCTGGTCCTGGTGGCGACGCGGTGCAGGATGTCTGACATTTCAGTGCCTCTCTCGACGATGGGTTCACTGCTCTTGACTGCGCTGGATCGCCTCAGCGATCCGTTTGATGCGCCGCAGCCGGGCGTCCCACATAGCCCCGACTGTGGACAGCTGTGCCACAGCGCGAGCGAGTTGGGCGTCATCGACGCGGTAGCGCATCTCCCGGCCGGCCGGAGTGACGTGGACCAGACCGACCCGGTCCAGTACGCCGAGGTGTTTGGCGACCGCCTGCCGTGTCACCGGCAGTTGCTCGCTGAGGCTGGTCGCGGTTCCTTCGCCGGCTGCCAGCAGCAGGTCGAGCATCCGGCGCCGGGTCGGGTCGCCGATCGCGGACCAGAGGTCGTCGTCGATCGCGGTGCTCATCGCCGTGCGGCCAACTGTGCGGCGTACGCGGCGAGCCGGGGGACGAAGAGGTCCCAGCCCTCGCCGTGTTCGCGGTACATCTGCTCGAGGACGGCGACCTCCCAGCCCTTCTCGCGGAAGCCCGATTCGGTCAGCCGCAGCGTCGTGCCCTTGCCGGTAGGGACGAGGTCGACCGTCACCAGCAGCGAGTTGCCCTGCTGCCCGGCCTCGTCGTAGACCCAGCGGAAGGAGAACTTCCGCGGCGGGTCCGCTTCGACCACCGTGAAGGGCTCGACATGCGACCGGGGCTCCTCGACGCTGCCCCAGGCGAGCTCACCGACGGCGCCCGGGGTCGCGGACTTCAGTTCCGCCTCGTCGGCCCACCACTCCTGGATGTGCTCCGGGCTGCTGACCACCTCGTAGACGATCTCCGGCGTGGCGTCGATGTGGATCTCGCGCTCGAGAGTTCCGAACTCCATGATCTTCCCGCTTTCTGCAACGTTTGGTTGCAGATAACGTAGACCACGGCGGGCGGGCTGCGCAACCATTGGTTGCGCGGAGGGTCAGGACAGGTCGATCTTGTCCAGCTTCAGCCAGCCGGCCAGGTCGTCGAGTTCGGCGCGGACGCCCTTGGTGATCGCCCGGGTGAACTTGACGTCCTGGTGGATCGCGTTGACCCGGAGGACGGAGGCCTTCTTGTCGGCGATCACGTCGACCTTGCCGACCAGTTGATCGCCGTGCAGGATCGGCAGCGCGAAGTATCCCCAGCGGCGTTTGGCAGCCGGCTTGTACATCTCCAGCGTGTACTCGAAGTCGAACAGCTCCACTGCGCGGACCCGGTTGTGGATCAGCCGGTCGAACGGCGACAGCAACGCTGTCCGGCCCTCGAAGTCGCCGACCTCCAAGGCGGCCGGATCGACCCGCCACACGCCCTTGGTGCCCTCGACCTCGGCCGGTTCACCGGCGTCCCCGACGATCGCGGGCTCGACCGGCACCGCGGTGCCCTTCGCCCGCGCGATGCCGAGCGACCGGAGCCGTCGTTCGTTCTTGATCCGATGAGCCTCGGCGGCGGCCGGGACGACGGCATCCGCCGGGTAGATGTGCTCGGCCAGGTGCCAGAGCCGTTCCCGCCCGATCCGGCCGGCGATCGCGACCTGGCCGCGCATCATCAGGGACTCGAGCATCTGGGTGACGTTCTGGTTGTTGGTCCAGCCGGTCGACTTCCACGGCACCCGGCAGGTGTCCGGGATGTCCCGCGACGTCACCGGCCCGCGCTCGCCGAGGATTGCCAGGATGTCGCGCTGGAAGGGCTCGTTCACCCGCAGCCACTCCCGCCGGGCCTCCCACTCCGGCCAGTCGGCGGCGCCTGCGAGATACAGCCCGATGTCGGACATCGGCCTGATCAGCGCATCGAGCTCGAACAGGCTCCGGTCGACCTCCACCGCCTGCTTCAACTGCGCAGGCTCGTACGCCGGACCGAGGCGGCTCCAGCACACCAGGTCGGCGCTCGGCGCGACCGCCGAGGTCGGATCGAGCTGCAGCAACGTCAGCTGCTCGACCATCGTCACCAGCTCATCAGGCCGTGCAGCGTCCAGCAATTGCGCCCGCACGGCGATCCGCCGCGCCTGCTCCCGAGTCAATCTCAGCATGGGCAGGACACTAGTGTCGGCCGGGGACAATTCGGTGATCTGGTACGACTGTTGTCAGTGCGTCGCCGGGCGCGCGGTGGGAAGAGAGGGCCTGCAGATGAGTGACTACGACGTCATCGTGGTCGGTGGCGGTTCACCGGGCGAGCACTGCGCCGGGGAGCTGGTCGACCGCGGACTGCGCGTCGCGCTGGTCGAGCGTGAGTTGGTCGGAGGCGAATGCTCGTACTACGCGTGCATCCCCTCCAAGACGCTGCTGCGCCCCGGCGAGGCCGTGAACCAGGCGCGCGAGGCGGAGACCACCGCCGAGATCGATCCCGCGAAGGCGCTGGCCTGGCGCGACTTCATGGTCTCGGACTACTCCGATGCGGGCCAGGAGCAATGGCTCGCGAGCAAGGGCATCGACCTGCTCCGCGGGAGCGGCAAACTCGCCGGCACCGGGGTGGTCGAGGTTGCCGGCAAGCAGTACACGGCCGACAACGTCGTACTGGCCACGGGTTCGGAACCGGTCATTCCGCCGATCCCGGGGCTGCAGGGGCTCGAAGGCGTGTGGACCAACCGCGAGATGACGGCGATGAAGGCTGTCCCGCGGCGCCTGATCGTGCTCGGTGGCGGCCCGGTCGGCGTGGAGATGGCCCAGGCCGTACGCCGGCTCGGCGGTGAAGTTGCCCTGATCAACAACGGCGATCACGTCCTGGCGAGGGAACCAGCTGCCTTGGGCGAGGCGCTCGGTGAGGTGCTTCGGCGCGACGGGATCGAACTGGTGCTCGGCATCCGGGCGACCGCGGTGCGGCGTGAGGGGGAGGACTTCGTCGTGACGCTGGCCGACGATCGTGAGCTGCGGGGCGATCGGTTGCTCGTGGCAACGGGCCGGCGGCCGCGGGTGGACGGGATCGGTCTGGAAACCGTTGGCGTCGAGGCCGACGCGCACGGCGTACCGACGGATGAGTATCTGCAGGTTTCCGAGCGGCTGTGGGCGGTTGGTGATGTGACCGGCATCAAGCTGCTGACGCATGTGGGGAAGTACCAGGGCGACGTCCTGGCGGCGAATCTTGCGGGGGAGAAGCGGAAGGCCAACTACGAGGCTGTGCCGAACGTGGTCTACACGGATCCGCAGGCGGCTTCGGTGGGTGTGGCCGAGGATCGGTTCAGTGCGACCACTGCGGTGAAGGATGTCGCGAAGACTGCTACCTATACGCGGGCCTATGCGGAACACAATGGCTTCCTCACGCTGGTGAGCGACGGTGAGCGGCTGACGGGTGCGTACGCGTTCGGTCCGGAGGCCGGGGAATGGTTGCAGCAGGCAACACTCGCCATCCGCGCCCATGTGCCGGTCGATGTGGTGGCCGACACCATCCAGCCGTTCCCGACCTTCTCCGAGATTTACGTTCCCACCCTCAAGACACTGCGCCAGCAAATCGCCGGGCAGAAGTCTTGAGCGACGACGAGGCGGCGATCGAGGACGTCGTACGGGCCTTCTTCTCTGCGTTCGTCTCCGGGCCGGAGTGCATCGAGCGGCTGGCGGCGTTGCGCGAGTTGTTCGTGCCGGGGGCGCTGGTGGTCCGGACTTGTGGGATGGAACCGGCGATTTACAGCGTCGACGAGTTCATCGCGCCACGGCAGGAGTTGCTGATGAGCGGCAAGCTGGTGGACTTCAAGGAGTGGGCCGAGGACGGGCGGATCGATCTGTTCGGCGATATCGCGCACTGGTTCGGCGGCTATGCGAAGGACGGGCTGCAGGACGGTACGCCGTACGCGGGCCGTGGGATGAAGTCGATCCAGTTCATCCGTACGCCGGAAGGCTGGCGAATCACCGCGGCGGCCTGGGACGACGAGCGACCTGGGGTGTCCCGCTAAAGTGCTGGCGTGCTGAGAGTCGGACTTACCGGGGGTATCGGGACAGGGAAGAGCGCTGTGTCGCGCCTGCTGGGCGGGCGCGGCGCGGTGGTGATCGACTCGGACGTGCTGGCGCGCGAAGCTGTTGCGCGCGGCACCGACGGGCTCGCCGCCGTGGTCGAGGAATTCGGCGACGTGCTGACGCCGGAGGGCGATCTGGATCGGCCGGCGGTCGGGCGGATCGTGTTCGGGGACGAGGATGCCCGGCGGAAGCTGGAAGCGATCATCCATCCTCGGGTCCGCGCCAGAGCCGCCGCGATCGAGGCCGCGGCGCCGGCTGGGGCGGTCGTCGTGCACGACATCCCGTTACTGGTCGAGACCGGTCAGGCGGACAGCTTCGATCTGGTCCTGGTGGTCGATGTCGAGCCCGACCTGCAGTTGCGGCGGCTGACCGAGCTGCGGGGGATGACTGCCGAGGAAGCGAAACAGCGGATCGCTAGTCAGGCGAGCCGGGCGGACCGGCTGGCGGCGGCCGACGTGGTGGTCGACAACTCGGGCAGCCTGGACGATCTGGAGCGCCGGGTCGGCGAGATCTGGGCGGAACTGACCGCTCGCGCGGCGGAGAAGCAGCACTAGGACGGCCACGGAACGGACACGAAAGGGTGACCCTTGCGCGGGAAATGATGAAAGCGGGCCGACCTGTACAAGAATCTTGCGGTCCGTAAGTCCTAGGTTGGGAGGATGGCGTGGAGTGTCCGCGCTGTAGCTCTGCCGTTCCTGAGGTCTCGCATTTCTGCCATCACTGTGGCAACGATCTGCAGTCCCAGGACGCCGGGCGCAAGAAGGCGTACGCCGCGAGACCGGACGAACCGGTCGCGTCGTTCAAGCTGGTCTCGACGATCATGCCGCAGGGAGCCGGCCGGCAGCCGTACACGTACAAGGTCGCGCTCGGCGTCTCGCTGCTGCTGACCGTCGTACTGGCCGCGCTGGGAGCCTTGCCGGTCGCCATCATGGTGGCCGCCTTCGCCATCCCGATCGTCTACATCCTCTACCTGTACGACGTGAACCTCTGGGAGGACGAGCCGATCCCGGTCGTCGCCGCGGCGTTCGTGCTGACCGGCATACTGGCGGCGGTCTTCACTTGGTTGTGGTCGGACAAGCTCGGCTTGTCGGCGAACACGATCGGCTCCAGCGACGCCGGACCGGCCGGTCGCGACCTGCTGATCCTGATGCTGCTGGTCCCGGTCGTCTCAGAACTGATCCGGCAGGTCGGCCCGCTCTACCTGGCCTCGCGGCCCCGGTACGACGACCTGATGGACGGCTTCACCTTCGGCGTGGTGGCCGGTGTCGGCTACGCCTGCTTCGAGACCCTCGTTCTGCACTGGAGCTGGATCAGTGGTGGGTTCGCTGGTCCCGGGAGCAGTGCTGGGACGTGGATCTCCATCGTTGTTCTGCAAGGTTTCTTGAAGCCGCTGATCTATGGGTCGGCTACAGGGTTGGCGGCTGCGGAGTTCTCTGGGCTGGGTGAGAAGTACGACGGCTTCACTCCGCGCTGGGTGGCTGGACTGGCTCAGGCGATGGTGGTCAACGCTCTGTTCCAGGGTGGCGTCTACCTGCTCGGCTTCGTCGGTGGGCACGGCTCCACGATCGGTGCCATCCTCGGTGTCGTCTGGGGCCTGGTGCTGCTCGGCGGGTTGATCATTCTGGTCCGCACTGTGCTGCACAAGGGTCTGCTGGAAGCAGCACTCGAGTCGGCGGCCCGGGGCGGCTCCAACCACGCTTCTGGCGAGCTGGCGTTCTGCTCTCGGTGTGAGATGCCGCTGCTTCCGCACTCCGACTTCTGCTCGGCCTGTGGCAACTCGGTGCGTTCGGTGCCGAAGTCAGAGCGTGGAGTGGCTGTGCAAGGGAGTGGACCGGCAGCGGGCTTCGAAGGATCGACTGGGGAGACGCAGGCATGAGCAACCAGCAACCGCCTTACGGTCAGTCCGGTCAGCCGGGACAGCCTGGTCAGCCGGGGCAACCGCCGTACGGAGGGCAGCCCGGCTACGGGCAACCGCCGTACCAGGGGCAGCCGCCGCAGGGTCGTCCGCCGCAGGGGCCACCTCCGCAGCAACCGCCGTACCAGGGACAGCAGCCGCCGTACCAGGGCCAGCAGCCGCCGTACCAGGGTCAACCTCCGCAGCAGCCGCCGTACCAAGGGCAGCCGTCGCAGCAGCCGCCGTACCAGCAGGGGCCGCCGCAGCAGTACCAGGGGCAGCCTTATCCCGGGCAGCAGCCGGGCTACCCGCCGCAGCAGCAGTACCCTGGCCAGCAGTTCCCCGGGCAGCAGCAGTGGGGTCCTGGTCCGGGTCAGCAGTTCGGCGCGCGTCGTGGCGGTCAGAGCAGCAAGAAGATCCTGCTGCTCGCCGGTGGCGGTCTGGCCGCGGTCGCGGTGATCGGTGTCGTGCTGGCGCTGGTGTTCGGCGGCGGTGACGACAACAAGGTCCAGCCGGACCCGACGCCGACCCAGCCGACCGGCAAGCCGACCGATCAGCCGACGAACGTCGACGAAGGGATCGAGGTCGGCGAAGGCGTCTTCGTCAAGCCGCGGACCGGGTACGTCCGCAAGACCATCTCCGGCTACAAGGGCGTCTACCTGCTCAAGCAGAGCGAGGCGTACTTCATGGTCGAGGCGTTCAAGGGCGGCCCGAACGACGACACCGATACGCTGCTGCCCCAGTTGATGGAGGCGGAGAAGAAGGGCGTCACGTCGAGCACCTTCAAGCCGAACGATCCCAAGGTGACCAAGCCGGGGCCGGACGACAAGACCGACATCAAGGTGATCACCACCCAGAGCTACCAGGCCGTGTCGAGCAGCCAGAACGGCAGCACGCCGGTGATCGGGTACGTCGCCGTCATCGAGCGCAACGACGGCGTGATCACGATCGTCAAGGTGTACGGCCGCAAGGACAAACAGGCCTCCATCGAGCCGGACTCGACCGCGATGCTGCAGTCGGTTCTCAAGAGCGAGTGAAGAACAAGCGCGACAAGGGCCCGGACAACCCGTGGATCCGCAAGCCCGCCAAACCCGAGAAGGCAGCCCCACCCCCGGAGCCGCCCCCCTCACCTTGGTCCCTCGAAGTCCCACCCACAACAAACCCACCCGGCACTGCCGGCGCCAGCTCTCCCACAACCGGTACGCCGGGCGCTGGTGCTGCCGGATCGGGAGAGCCGTCCGGGTGGGGCCGGAAGCCTGGTGCGGCGAGCAGCTCCGCCGGCGGACCGGGCACGACCGGCACGACGCCCTGGGGTGCCTCGAGTTCCTCGACCACCCCAGGCACTGCCGGCGCCGGGTCGCCCGACGCCGGTGCGCCGGGGGCTGGTGCTGGCGGAGTGGTGAAGCCCTCTGGGTGGGGGCGGAAGACTGGTGGTGCGGGCGGCTCCGCCGGCGCACCGGGTGGTTCGGGGGGGGGCGACAAAGGTGGGGCGCCTTCGGTGGGGGCGTTGGGGGCGGTCAAGAAGGGGCCTAATGTTCCGCCTTTGTTGATTCCCGTGGTGGCGGGGATTGCGGTGGTGGCGTTGGTGGCGGTGGCGTTGATCGTGGTGACCCGTGGTGACGACACCGCTGGTCCGCAGCCGACGCCGTCGAGCCCGGGCACGGTGACCACGCCACCGACCTCGTCGTACACGCCGCCGGCCAACGCGCTGCCGGTCGCGTTCGGCGTCTCCGTCGTGCCGGTAGCCGGCTGGAAGGTGCTGGTGCGGGAGACGGAGGGCAAGCAACTCGTCACGTACGCGCCGAACGGCGAGCCGCGGGCGTTCTTCTGGATCCGGCAGAAGCAGAATGTCACGGCGAAGAACTACATGCTGGCGATCGTGGAGGGGGAGACCCAGGGCGAGATCGCCCAGCTGGGGAACCCACGGAACCTGGTCTGCCCGGGCAGCGTCTTGGAGGAGTGCATCGCGATCAGCTACACGTCGACCTCCAAGGGCGTGAAGGTCCAGGGCTGGGTGGAGGCCTACCGCCGCAAGGACGGGGTCACCACCGCGATCGACTTCCGGACCCGGGTCGACTACGCCGCGAAGGCCGAGGCCGACGCCGCGACGATGAAGACCTCGGTCGTCGACAGCATCTGAGATCCGCTCCTATCCCGCCCGTTCAGAGACCGCGAGAGATCACATGAGTCAGCAGTACGGACCGCCTCAGGGACAGCCCGGACCGCAGTACCCGCAGCAGAACCCGGGCACACCGCAGTACCCAAGCGCACCGCCGTACCAGGGCGCGCCGCAGTACGGCGGACAGCCGCAGACCGGCGGGGGAATGCCCCCGACCGGCGCGGGGATGCCGCCGACTGCACCGCCGCCGCAGAGCGGCTGGGGGCCTGCGCCGGGGCAGCGGCCGCGCAAGTCCGGCCGGAGCCAGTGGATCGTGGTGGGCGGCGGCGTGCTGGCCGCCGCACTGATTGCCGCCGGCTTCATCGTCATGGTCACCGGCGGCAAGAAGGACCCGGCGCCGGCGTCGGCGCCGGTCGCCACGGACACGCGGACGCCTGACCCGGTCGGGACCCTCTACACGCCACCCACGCCCGCGCCCACCGAGCCGGTGATCACGAAGGGCCCGTACGACAAGGGTGTGTCGATCGGTGGTGGAGTCTGGTTCACGCCGGCGAAGGGGTGGATCAAGGATCCGGACAAGGGACGGTCCGGGGTCAGCTACCTGCTGCCCGAGCCAGGGCGGCCAGGTGCGATCGACGGATACTTCTGGGTGCGGCAGACGAAACTGATGGGCGCGAAGGCGTTCGCGGACCACCTGGTCGACGTCGAGTCGAACAACCTCCAGCACGTCGTGATCGGCAAGGGCAGCTACCGCAAGTGCACGAACAAGGCGCTGAAGCTGTGTTACGCCACCAACTACTCCGCGGTGGTGCCGGTCAAGGGCAAGCCTTCGGTGGTGTTCTCGGGGTTCATCCAGTCCTTCGAGGACCACAACGGGCAGACCACGGCGACCGACGCGGCGCTGCAGCGTGAGGTCTGGGCGAGGCACAAGCAGGAGGTCCTGAACATGAACGGGTCGCTCGTCAAGAGCTTCTGACAGGCTCCGTCGGGTGGCTGGGCGTTCGCTCAGGGTGGATTTTCGGAAACTGTCGGCGCGGGGTCGTACGGTTGGTGGCATGAGACAGGTCACCGATCTCCAGCGTATGGTCGCGCCCCTCAAGGTCGTGTCCGATTTCGACCCTGCGGGCGACCAGCCGGCCGCGATCGCCGAGTTGGAGCGCAGGATCAACGCCGGCGAGCAGGACGTGGTGCTGCTGGGCGCCACCGGTACCGGCAAGACCGCGACGATGGCGTGGCTGGCGGAGAAGATCCAGCGCCCGATGCTGATCCTGCAGCCGAACAAGACGCTGGCGGCCCAGTTCGCCACCGAGCTGCGGCACTTCTTCCCCGACAACGCCGTCGAGTACTTCGTCTCGTACTACGACTACTACCAGCCCGAGGCGTATGTCCCGCAGACGGACACCTATATCGAGAAGGACTCCTCGATCAACGAGGAGGTCGAGCGGCTCCGGCACTCCGCGACCTGGTCCCTGTTGACCCGGCGCGACGTGATCGTGGTCGCGACCGTGTCGTGCATCTACGGCCTGGGTTCGGCCGATGAGTACCTGAACCGGATGATCCACGTGAAGGTCGGCGACGAGATGGATCGCGACGGCCTGCTGCGGAAGCTGGTCGGCGTTCAGTACGCGCGCAACGACCTGGCCGGCACCCGCGGCACGTTCCGAGTCCGGGGCGACACACTCGAGGTCTTCCCGGTGTACCAGGAGCTGGCCGTCCGGGTGGAGTTCTTCGGCGACGAGATCGAGCGGGTGATGACGCTGCACCCGCTGACCGGCGAGGTGCTGAGCGAGGAGAACGAGCTCTACATCGGTGCGGCGACGCACTACGTGACCGCGCCCGAGAAGATGGAGCGCGCGATCACGAGCATCGAGGCCGAGCTGGAGGAGCGGCTGGCCGAGCTGGAGCGCGGCGGGCAGCTGCTGGAGGCACAGCGGTTGCGGATGCGTACGACGTACGACATCGAGATGATGCGCCAGATCGGGACCTGCTCCGGGATCGAGAACTACTCGCGGCACACCGACGGACGGGAGCCGGGCACGGCACCGCACTGTCTGCTCGACTACTTCCCCGAGGACTTCCTGCTGGTCATCGACGAGTCGCACGTGACCGTGCCACAGATCGGCGGGATGTATGAGGGCGATATGTCCCGCAAGCGGACGCTGGTCGAGCACGGGTTCCGGCTGCCGTCGGCGATGGACAACCGGCCGCTGCGCTGGGAGGAGTTCCTCGAGCGGATCGGCCAGACGGTCTACCTGTCCGCGACCCCGGGGCAGTATGAGCAGGACAAGTCCGACGGGTTCGTCGAGCAGATCATCCGGCCGACCGGCCTGATCGACCCCGAGGTGATCGTCAAGCCGACCAAGGGCCAGATCGACGACCTGATCCACGAGATCCGGATCCGGACCGAGCGCAACGAGCGGGTCCTGGTCACCACGCTGACCAAGAAGATGTCCGAGGACCTGACCGACTACCTGCTGGAGATGGGGATCCGGACCAGGTATCTGCACAGCGAGGTCGACACGCTGCGCCGGGTCGAGCTGCTCCGCGAACTACGGATGGGCGAGTACGACGTACTGGTAGGCATCAACCTGCTGCGGGAAGGTCTCGACCTGCCCGAGGTGTCGCTGGTCGCGATCCTCGATGCGGACAAGGAAGGGTTCCTCCGGTCGGGCCGGTCGTTGATCCAGACCATCGGCCGTGCGGCGCGAAATGTCTCGGGCGCGGTGTTCATGTACGCCGACAAGATCACTCCGTCGATGGAGATGGCGATCGACGAGACCAACCGGCGGCGGGCGAAACAGGTCGCGTACAACACCGAGCATGGTGTCGACCCGCAGCCGCTGCGGAAGAAGATCGCCGATATCACCGACATGCTCGCTCGCGAGGATGCGGACACGGCCGAGCTGCTCGGCTCCGGTCGCAACCAGAGCCGCGGCAAGGCGCCGACACCCGGTGGGCTCAAGGGCAAGGTGGGGGAGAAGGCGAAGGAGCTGGCCGGCGGCATGCCGTCGTCCGACCTGGCCGACCTGATCCAGCAACTCACCGACCAGATGCACAACGCCGCCGCCGAGCTTCAGTTCGAGGTCGCCGCCCGCTACCGCGACGAGATCTCCGAACTGAAGAAGGAACTCCGCCAAATGGTCAACGCCGGCGCCAAGTAAGCACCAGCACCACCACCAACCCCGTCGCCAAGCGCTGCGGGGTTGGTGGTTCGGGCTAGCAGCAGCCGGTTCCGCAACTACAACAGCAGGAAGCGGAAGCAGCCGGTGCTCTTCCTGCTGCCGATGCAACTGCGGCTGACGTAACGACGGTCGGTGCACCTGCGGTGGGTGTGGAGCCTCCGGCAGTTGCTGTGGTGTTTTCGATGATGCGGACTATCAGGGACTTCGAGGGGATGTTGCGCCAGTCGCGCAGGGACAGCATGTACAGGCCGGGCGGGAGGATGCCTCTGTTTGCCTCGATCTTCAGGGTCTTCGTGCCCCAGACGGTCGTGGCGACAACCGGTACGTCGACCGAACGCTGGTTCGGGTCCGACGAATGCGTCATCGAGGTGAGCCGTTGCAAGCTGGCGCCGTCCACTGTCGCCGGTCCGCTGAAGGTCACCGTGTAGCTGGCGCCGAGCTTCATGGTCGGCGCGACACTGGTGATCGTCGGACGGGTGACTCCGGCCTGCATGTACCACGGCTTGTAGACCTCGAGCCGCGACTCGACCGAAACCTCGCTGGCGGTGGTGCCCATGGTGACGACGGATCCGTCGAGCAGCAGCATGCAGGAGCTGTGGTACATCCGCGGCACGGTCGGACTTGCGACCTGCTGCCAGGCCGTGGCGCCGACGGGTAGCCGGGCGGCGCGTAGTACGGGCTTGGTGTTGTGATCGGCGCCTCCGGCAACGAACGCGGACTTGTCGGGAAGGATGGTCGCGCAACTGTGCATCGCGGCGAACCCGACGTACGGGCCGGTGGCGAACTTCATCGACGCGGCGTTCATGTCGACCGTCTGGGTGGTTCCGGTCAGGCCGGTCGGGCAGCCGCCGCCGATCACCATGAACTTCTGGGACTGCGCCGGGTAGAGCAACAGGTTGCTCGCCTGGTCGCGGCAGTCGGGGTAGACGAGACCGGGGATCGGATACCAGGCGTTGTTGGTCCAGTTCCAGCAACCGGGTGCGGCGCCGGCCTTGCCGCCCATGTTGGTGCCGGAGTAGCAGAGGGTCCCGTTCTTCCTGAGCACCATTCCGGCGTACAGAGGGAAGATCCGGGTGCCGGGGAGTTTGCTCCACACGCCCGTGAGGGGGTTGAAGGTCTCGTTGGTGGAGGTGACTTTGCCGGCCGCGTCGAGACCGCTGACGACGATCGGGTTGCCGACGGCGTTGACCGGTCCGTTCGGATACCAGCGGGCGACGTTCATCAAGCCCGTGGAGGTGAACGTCTCGGTGGTGTCGTCGAACGCGTAGGTCTGGCGGATTCCGGTGTAGTACTGCGAGGCGTCGGCGTAGTGACCGGTGCCGCCGAAGAACAACACCCGGCCGTCGGGGAGATGCGAGTGGCCGGAGCAGAACAGGTCGATACCGGCCGGCATCGGGATCTCGTGCGGACAGGTCGCGGGAGTGGTCGGATCCCACAGCCAGGTCTTGAAGACCTTCTGATCGAAGTTCGCCCTGCTGTACCCCGATCCGGCCGTCATCAGGACCTTGCCGGATTTCGTCAGGCTCGCGTGGATCGGGTTGATTTTGTAACCGTCGACGGTGCAGTTGCTGACGACTGACCAGGATCCAACCTCTGCGGGTGTCGCCGCCGCGGCCTGCTTCGGCGCGAGCACCGGCTGCTTCTCCGCGGCGGTGTAGACGTGATCGGGTGAGTAGGCGCCGTTCGGATCGGTCAGCATCCGGCTGATGCAGGCACCGAGTTGCTCGGCCGGCACCGTGTTGCAGGTGACGCCGTGCGCCGCCGGTGCCACGGCCGCGGCTGCCGCCGGAGCTTTGAGTCCGGGGAGGTTCGACTGCACGGAATTGGCTGTCGATGCGTTGAGCATCGGGATGAAGAGAGCAGAAACCGCAGTGAGGGCGATCGCCCACCTGGTTTTGCGCGCGCGAAAGCCACTTCTGGTGTGCATGTGGAGCCCCCAAGTTGAAACCGCACCGAGAGTTCGGTTACCACGCACGATGCGGCGGGCCTAGCAAAAGTTGCGTTACCGTGCCGGGAGGAGCTGGACCGGGAGGGGAGCGGAGATGCTGGATCACCTGGCGTTGCAGTGCGATGACCTGGCGGCGAGTAAGGAGTTCTGAGAGGGAGTAGCGGGATGCGGATGACCGGGGCGGAGTTGCTGGAGTACTGCTTGGGGAAGCCGGGGGCTTGGCAGGATGAGCCGTGGGAAGGGGATGTGGTCGCGAAGGTTGGCGACAAGATCTTTGCTTTCCTCGGCGGTGGGGACGCGGTCGGCGTGAAGTGCGGGAACAACCGCGAGGAGGCCGACGAGTTGGTCGACACCTACCCGGACGATGTGGTGAAGAGCGCCTACATCGGGCGATCGGGGTGGAACACGGTCAAGCTCGGCGGCGCGGTACCGGATGACGAGTTGCTCGAGTTGGTCGATACGTCGTACGAGACGATCGTCGCGAAGCTGCCGAAGAGCCGCCGGCCTGCCCGAACGTGAGCAGTTTGGCGGTCGCGGGCGGCGAGTCGAGGCGGCCGGGCTGACCCCGCCAATAGCCTCGGGGGATGACTGAGCTGTGGGGGAAGAAGGCGCTCGTGACCGGAGCCACGTCGGGGATCGGGCGAGCCGTCGCGCGGAGTTTCGCGGCGGCCGGGGCCGAGGTCGTGGTGACCGGCCGGCGGGCCGAGCAAGGGGCGCAGACCGTTGCCTTGATCACCGATGCCGGCGGCCGAGCGACGTACCTGCAGGCTGATCTCGGTGAGCTGGCTGAGGTCGACCGCCTCGCGCAGGCGGTCGGCGACATCGACATCCTGATCAACAACGCCGGGTTCTATCCGATGGTGCCGACGACGGCCGTCACCCCGGACGAGTTCCAGCGCATCTACGACGTGAACCTGCGCAGCGCGTACTTCCTGACCGCCACCATCGCACCGCGGATGGCCGCGACCGGCGGTGGAACGATCGTCAACACCTCCTCGATCGGCGCCAAGATCGGGATGCCGGTCGCTGCCGCCTACAGCGGGACCAAGGCGGCGCTGGAGTCGATGACCCGGTCGTGGGCGGTGGAGTTCGGGCCGTCCGGCGTACGGGTCAACGCGGTCTGCCTGGGCGCGGTCCGCACCGACACGCTGCTGTCGATCGTGCCCGAGGAAGTGCTGCAGGCGACCAGCGCGCAAGGCCCGCTGGGACGGGTCGGTACGCCGGAGGAGGTTGCCGAGGTGGTGTTGTTCCTCGCCTCCCCGCGGTCGAGCTTCGTCACCGGCGCGGTGCTCGTCGCCGACGGCGGATACAGCGTCCCCTAGCCCGGCTGGGGTGAACAGACGATCACCGCGAAGCCGCAACCGTCTGTGACTATTCCCGGATCGGCTTGTGACGATTTCGACAGGCGGACACGGTGTCCTGGATTTGGAGTCCGGGACGGCCACCCGTCACACTGTGGGGGAAGAAGGGGAGTATTCCTTCGCGGCGGCATCGTCATCACGGCCGTGGGTTCACGCTCACGCCCGGTGCCCCGGTCGGCCAGGTGGCGGGCGGAAGAGACCTTCGGAGTCCGATTTCGTCTGCGCTCCGGAGGTTTCCTGTGCACGTCGCTGACTACGTTTGGTACATCACGGTCGGGGTGCTGCTCGCCCTGCTGGCCTTCGACGTCTTCGTCATCGGCCGTCGCCCGCACGAGCCTTCGACGAAGGAATCGGCCCGGGCGATCGTCTTCTACGTCTCGCTCGCGGTGGTCTTCGGCCTCGGCGTCTGGTTCTTCTCCGGCGGTGAGTACGCGGGCGAGTTCTTCGCCGGCTGGCTGACGGAGTACAGCCTCAGTGTGGACAACCTGTTCATCTTCCTGATCATCATGGCCAGGTTCCAGGTGCCCAGGAAGTACCAGCAGACCGCGTTGCTGGTCGGCATCATCCTGGCGCTGTTCTTCCGTGGCATCTTCATCGCCGTCGGCGCGGCCGCGATCAACGAGTTCTCCTGGGTCTTCTACCTGTTCGGTGCGTTCCTGGTCTACACCGCGATCCACCTGGCCAAGCAGGGTGAGAACGACGACGAGGACTACAAGGAGAACGCGGTCATCCGGTTCGCGAAGAAGCGGCTGAACGCCACCGACGAGTACAACGGCGTCAAGCTGACGGTCGTCAAGAACGGCAAGCGCCTGGTCACCCCGATGACGATCGTGATCATCGCGCTCGGTACGACGGACCTGCTGTTCGCGCTCGACTCGATCCCGGCGATCTACGGACTCACCCAGGAGCCCTTCCTGGTCTTCGCCGCGAACGTCTTCGCCCTGATGGGTCTGCGCCAGCTGTACTTCCTGCTCGGCGATCTGCTCCGCCGGCTCGTCTACCTGTCCCTCGGCCTCTCGGTCGTGCTCGCCTTCATCGGCGTCAAACTGGTCCTGCACGCGATGCACGAGAACGAACTCCCGTTCATCAACGACGGCCACCACATCACCTGGGCCCCCGAGATCCCGATCTGGTTCTCCCTCGGCTTCATCATCGTCACCCTGGGCATCACCACCATCCTCAGCCTGCACAAATCCCGCACCACCGCCACGGCCGAGGTCGAAGCCCCTTCCGCCCCAGAGCAAGCCGACACCAACAAACCCTGACCAGCCACCGCCCGCAGTACGAACGCCCCGACCTCAACGGTCGGGGCGTTCGGCGGTTCTAGAGGCGGGCGGTGGCGACGAGGGTTTCCCGGCGATCGGGGAGGAGGGGTTCGTTTTCCAGGCGTTTGCCGGTTTCGGAGGCGTGGAGCATGCCTTCGGGGGAGACGAACCCGACGTGGTGGACGGACTTGCCGGGGCGGCCGAAGAAGTAGAGGTCGCCGGGGCGGGCTTCGTCGATGGGGATCGAGGTGAGGGTGTCCGCCTGGTCGTGGGCGTCGCGGGGGATGCGTTGGCCGACGACGCGGCTCACTGTATGCACCAGTCCCGAGCAGTCGAGCCCGTACGTCGAAGTGCCGCCCCAGAGGTACTCGAGTCCCAGGAACTGCGACCCCAGCCGCAAACGCTCCTCAGGAGTCGTCGGTGCCTCGACCGAGCGAAGTGCCGACGAGGCGACCCAGCCGGACTCGCCATCGGGCAGCGCGACCCGGGTGAACCCGTCCACGTGCTCCAAGGACGCCAGCACTGTCGCGAACGACAGCTCCACCACAGGCGCCGACCGAGGCTCCCGGGACAACGACACCGACGGTACGGCGACCGCAACCGGATCGGAGGCGCTCGACGGCAACTCACCGAGGTGACTGGAAGGAACCCAGCCCGGATACCCGAGCTCGTCGGCCGACGACGGCTGCCACGGCGCAAGGATCTCGGACCAGCCATCGCGTTCGGAGCGGATCAGCACCGGCTCGCCCAGCAGCAACTGGGTCAGCGTCCGCCCGTGCAGGCCGAGGCGTGTCTCGGTATCCATCGACTTCGCCCACCCGGCGACATCCGGGGATGCGGCGATCGCGGGAGCATCAATCTCACGTGGCGCATCAGGCGAGGTCCACACCGTGCTGACCGGAACCCGAGCTGCAACTAACTTCATGCTTTCAAGCCTTCCACGCCGAGCCCAATACCAGTAGGCAAGTGGATCGTCGAACCTTCATAGCGAATCCCGCCTGTCACAGGAGACTCCTTCAGCCACCAGGCCGCGTCCAGATCATTCACGGCACTAGTGGGATAGGCAGCTACCAGCGCCGCGGCTGCTCCGACCCCGACGTGGCTCTCCATCATCGACCCGACGATCGAACCCAGCCCATGCTCCCGGGCGAGTTCGAGCAGCGTCCGGGCCGGCCCGAGACCACCACACTTGGCCAGTTTCACATTCACCAGATCGGCCGCTCCCCAACGAATCACGGCAACCAGGTCGCGTACGCCGTACACGGACTCGTCCGCGAGGATCGGCGTACTGACCCGGTCGGTGACCCACGCCATTCCGGCGAGGTCAGCCGCGACGACGGGTTGCTCGACCAGCTCGATCGCACAGCCTGCGTCCTCCATCGCCCGGATCGCGTTCACCGCATCCCGCCGCGACCACCCCTGATTGGCATCCAGCCGCAACCGCGGCTCCGGTCCGATCGCCTCCCGGACCCGCCGAACCCTTTCGAAATCAGCCGCCGCGTCGCCGGTCCCGACCTTGACCTTCAGTACGTCGAACCCGTCGGCGACCCGTGCCTTCCCGGCAGTCACCAAAGCCGACGCGTCCCCAGCGGACAACGTCACATCGGTCCGCACCGACGAAACCGTCGACCCCAGGAAGCCGTGCAGCGTCTGCCCGCGACGACGCGCCGCCAGATCATGCAGCGCGACATCGACCGCGGCCTTCGCCCCGAAGTTCCCCATCGCAGCACCTTGCACCCGGCGAAGCGCCTCGGTCAGATCGTCCGGCGAGAGATCGTGCAAGGCAGCCGAGATCGGCCCTTCGACACAAGCCTGCGCACCGGCGAGCGACTCGCCGGTCACTTTCCAGACCTGCGGCGCCTCACCCCAGCCGGTCTCCGAACCGTCGCTCACCGACACCAGCAACGAGTCCGCGTGCGTCGCAGTACGCAACGCAGTCACGAAAGGGGTGTGCAGCGGCGCCGACACCAGGTGGGTGGAAATCTTCATCGAACAGTCTCCAGGTCGTGCCGGTGGTCCCAGGCCTCCGCGGCGACGGCCGCGATCAGCTTCTGTGCCTCAGTGTCGGGCAGATCGGATGTCGTGCACATGGCGAGCACGAAAGGCTCGGCGTCGTCAGGCCGGACGATCCCGCCGTCGTGCCGGATCCGGGTGTCCCACCCGTTCTTGTGCTCGACTCGCGTCCCCGCCGGTATGCCGGCCGGGATCTCCCCGTTCCACTGGTTCGCCGCGAGCAGGTCGCGGACGTACTGATTTGGACCGTTGCCGACAGCAACCAGTACCGCGGCCAGATCCGCTGGGCTCATCTCATTGCTGATCCCCGCCCGCTGGGCAGCGACATCGTCGATCCCGCGCCGGATCGCGCTCCGCCCGGACCCGAGCGTTGCGAGTACGGCGTTCGCCGCGTCGATCCCGACCAGCTCGAGCACCAGATCGGTCGCCAGGTTGCTCGACACCGTGATCATCTCGGTCGCCAGCCAGCCGAGCGAGACCTCTGAGCCCAGGTGAGTCCAGGTCGCCGGCGCTTCGTCCTCGGCCGGATTCACCCCGAACCGCCCCCCGGCCGCTGACGCGAAGTCGTTGTGTACGGTCACCGGCTGATCCAGCGACAGCTCGCCGGCCTCGACCTTGCGCATCATCGCCATCGCGACCGGCAGCTTCATCGTGCTCGCGGAGTAATGCGTCCGCTCCGCTTCGTGGTCGAAGACCGGTATGCCGTCCAGCCGGCCCAGCCAGACCCCGAACTCACCGCTCCCGGCGACGCCGTCGAGCAGCTCCGCGATTCCCATGGTCGTAACCTTTCCACATTCCCTCCCCCTTGATGGTTACCTTTCCACAAGGTGGCCGGGCCGAACCCACCAGGTCAGCGTCGCGGAGTTCGCCCCGCCGACCTGGCAGACTCGCCGGGTGTCCAGAACTGCCGGATTGCTGCTCGGGTTCGCCGCCGACCGCCTGCTCGGCGACCCCCGCCGGTTCCACCCGGTGGCCGGGTTCGGCCGGCTCGCGGGTCGCGCCGAAGAGAGCCTGTACGCCGACTCGCGAGCTGCCGGTACGGCGTACGCGGGGTTGCTGGTCGGTTCGGTGGCAGCCGCGGGCCTGGTCGTCGAGCGGTTGGTCCGGGACCGGCCGGTCGCTCGAACCCTGGCCACGGCCGCGGCCACCTGGGTGGTGCTCGGTGGACGCAGCCTTGAGCGGGAAGCCGACATCATGGCGTCCTATCTGCTGGCGGACGACCTCGGTGCGGCGCGGGGGAGGCTCGGGTATCTCTGCAGCCGCGACGCCACCGACCTGGAGGCGGACGAGCTCGCCCGGGCGACGGTGGAGTCGGTCGCGGAGAACACGTCCGATGCTTGTGTGGCGCCGTTGCTGTGGGGAGGCGTGCTCGGGATCCCCGGGCTGATCGGGTACCGCGCGGCGAACACGCTGGACGCGATGGTCGGCTACAAATCGGCGCGCTATCGCAACTTCGGATGGTTCGCAGCGCGGCTGGACGACGTACTGAATCTGCTGCCGGCTCGTGCTTGTGCTGTGCTCACCGGGCTCGTCGCCGGGCGGCTGGGGGAGACGTGGGTGGTGTGGCGGCGCGACGCTGCCAAGCACCCGAGTCCTAATGCGGGACCGGTCGAGGCGGCGTTCGCGGGTGCGCTCGAGTTGCGGCTGGGTGGGACAAACACCTACGGCGACGAGGTGGAGGATCGCGGGTCGCTCGGCGACGGATCACCGCCGACGGTCGCCGACATCCGGCGTACGGCGTCGTTGGCGCGGCGCGTCGGGTATGCGGCCGCTGCTTCGGCGGCAATCCTGGCGCTGCTCTCGCGAACTTCAAGGAGGCACTCGTGCATCTGAATCAGCGGCCGTTGCGGATCGCGTTGGTGCGGCACGGGGAGTCCGAGGCGAACCTGGACAAATCGATCTTCGAACGGGTTCCCGATCACGCGATCGCGCTCACCGCGCACGGCGTACAGCAATCTGCTGAGACCGGACGGCAATTGCGGGCGTTGTTCGGGAACGAACCGGTGCGGGTTTATGTTTCGCCTTATCTGCGGGCGTTGCAGACGCTCGATGCGCTTGGTCTCGATGATTTGATCGGACTCGCGCGGGAGGAACCGCGGCTGCGTGAGCAGGACTGGGCGAATTACCAGGACACGAAGGACATCGAGGAGCAGGAGAAGTTGCGCGACTCGTACGGGCATTTCTTCTACCGGTTCACGCACGGCGAATCCGGCTCGGACGTCTATGACCGGGTGTCGAGTTTTCTGGAGACGATGCACCGCGATTTCGAATCGCCGGATTCGCCGCGGAATGTCCTGCTGGTGTCGCACGGGTTGACCATGCGGCTGTTTTGTATGCGGTGGTTCCACTGGTCGGTGAAGTTCTTCGAGACGCTGCGGAACCCTGACAACGCCGAGACTCGCGTCCTGCTGCGCCAACCCGATTTCCGGTACAAGCTGGATCGGCCGTTCGAGCAGTGGACCGACTATCAACCGACGGAACGGGAGCGATCGGCATGGTTGTAGAACAGACCCGCGCGGCCGCACTGGAGTTGCTGGCCGCGCTCTCCGACGAGCAGCGCACGCGGATTCTGGCGCCTTTCGATACGCCGGATCACCAGGTGTGGACATATCTGCCGGGTGATCGGCCGGGGGTGACGCTGGGTGAGCTGGATGTTTCGCAGCGGTCGCTGGCGATGCGATTGCTGGAGCTCGGGTGCAGCGAGCGTGGTTATGCCGACGCCCGGGCGGTGTTGTTCGCCGAGGCCGTGCGGCGGGGGCTGGCGCAGACGACGCCTGGTTCCGCGGTCGATCTCGGGTCGGAGCAGCGGTACTACCTCCGCATCCTGGGCGATCCTTCGGACGACGGGCCGTGGGCGTGGCGGATCAACGGACATCACCTCGCGCTGCACGTCACGCTCGTCGACGGGGTCGTTGCGTTCACGCCGCAGTTCTTCGGCGCCGAACCGGCGAGGGTGCTGTCGGGGCCGCACGAAGGGCTTCGCGCGTTGCCGATCGAGCAGGATCTCGGCTTCAAGCTTCTCCATGCGCTGGAGCCGGCGCAGCGTTCCGTTGCTGTGGTGTCGGAGGTGGCGCCGGCCGACATCCTCACCCGCTACGACCCGGTCGCTGATCCTTCCGTACTACGGCGTGGGCTCGCGTTCGGCGACATGACCGAGACGCAGCAGGCGCTGCTCAGCAAACTGATCGGCCAGTACGTCGGGCGCGCGGCCGAGCCGATCGGTCAGCGCACCTGGAAGGAAATCACCGACAACGGCATCGAGCGCCTCACCTTCACCTGGGCCGGCGGCGCCGAACCAGGCATCGGCCACTACTACTCGATCGCCGGCCCCACCTTCCTCGCCGAATACGACAACACCCAGGACAACGCCAACCACATCCACTCGGTCTGGCGCGACCTCCACAACGACTGGGGCCAAGACCTCCTCGCCCAGCACTACGCCGCCCACAAGTAGCAGCTGCGGGAGTTATTCGGAGATCACCCTGACGTCCCAGGGCTCCAGACGGATGGGGTCGCCGAGGCCGATCGGGGTCTTCGTGAGGAGGTCGAGGAGGTCGCTCGGCGCGGTGAGCTCGCACGGTTCCCATGACCAGTTGTGGATGAAATGCAGTCGGCGTCCTGCGCGGTCGACGGCGGTACGTACAGTCACGGAGTCGGGCAGGGGACCCCAGGTGTCGGGGACCGGACTGATCAGCACGAAGAGGGCGCGGGCCAGTGCGTCGTCCGGGACAGTACCGACGTAGGTGATGCGGCCGTCACCTGCGGTGCTGGTCGTCACGGCCGGCCATTGCGCGAAGTGCGGATGCGCATAGGTAGCCAGAACCTCTGCGCCATCGACCACCAGACCGTCGATCCAGTGCGTGCCGGCTCCTTGGAGAACCTCCCCGACGACCGGGACGTCGTACTCCAGATTGCTGAACTCGTCGTACCAGACGCCTGCTCGATCGGCGAGCAACGCGGGCGCGATGTCGGTCCGGGCCCGCCCTTCGGTGTCGGCGTACGCCGTGCGAGGGCCGAGGACCAGGTGCCCACCGGCGGCGGCGTACTCGCCGAGCCAACGCAGCAGACGGTCGTCGGTCAGATAGATGCCGACGGCCACGAGTATGGGGTTCGTCCGGGCGAACTCGGCGGGGGTCTGTGGCGGTTCCAGGCCGGTGCCTTCGAGCAGTTGGGGAACGTGCACGATGCGCGCCTGCAGCCCGGCGTCGAAGGCTCCCTTGTAGAACGCGTCGAAGATCTCGTGCCAAGCGCGCTCGTGCGCCTCGCCGTCCGGCCCGGCAAGGGGCGGGTACTTCTCCATCAGCCACTTGCTCGGCGTCGAGTAGAGGAACGCGACATCCGCCTGGGGTGTCAGCCCGACAACCCGTTTGCCGGCCGCGGCGAACTCGGCGCCCAACTGCGCGATCTCGCGGTAGGTCCGCCCGGGACGTTGGTTGTGCGGAAGGACTCCGCCCCAGTAGGTCTCGGCACCGAAGTGCAACGTGTGCCAGTGCCAGTATTCGATCATCTCGGCACCGCGGGCGACGAGCGCCCAGCCGGCCTGACGCCACTGACCGTCGTACGCCGGCTTGTTGCTCCACGGGAATCCGATCGACGAGGCATTGGTCTCGGTGACCAGGAACGGCGCCTGTTTGGAGGCGTACATCCGGTCTGCCGTCAGATTGAGCGACCACACACCGCGGGTGCGCCACAGTTGCCGGGCCCGATCGCCGTCGGGGAGCAGCAACCCGTCCTGCATGTCGTAGTAGGCATTGCCGGATGTGACGTCGAGCGTCCTGGACACCTGCTCGTCGTCGATCGCGGGCCGCTCGTAGGCGATGCAGGTTGTGACGAACTGGCTCGACGACGCGTACTCACGCACGATGTCCGCCTGCCAGCCGATGAACTCGGTCGTGAGGCTGCCCTGGAATTCGCGCCAGGCGACGTCGTACTGCGGTTGGGCGTTGTTATCCGGTGTCCAGAGGTCGGACCAGTCGGACAGCCGATGCGACCAGTAGACGAGTCCCCAGGCTTCGTTGAGTGCTTCCACGGTGCCGTAGCGGTGCCGGAGGTGGTCGACGAATCGCTGGAAGACGTTGTGGTTGTGGAACAAGTGCAGTCCCGGCTCGTTGTCGACCTGGAAACCGATCACCGCGGGATGATCGGCGTACCGGCTGATGACGGCGCGGATGATCCGTTCGGCGTGGAAGCGGAAGGCGGCGTGGGTGTAGTCCACCTCCTGCCGGGCGCCCCAGCCCATCCGGTGACCGGTCCCGTCCTCGCCGGTGATCTCGGGGTAGGTGCGGGCCAGCCACGGCGGAACCGCGTACGTCGGCGTTCCCAGGACGACCGAGATCCGCCGCTCGTGGGCGCCGTCGAGAACAGGCTGGAGCCAGTCGAGTTCGAAGCGTCCGTCCTCGGGCTCCCAGGTCGACCACACGGACTCGCCCACCCGGATGACGGAGAAGCCGGCCTCGGCCATCAGGTCGAGATCCTCCTTGAGCCGGTCGTTCGGCTGGTACTCCGTGTAGTAGGCCGCTCCGAACAGGACGCGTTCAGGCGTGCGGGATCCATCACCCATGAAGGTTCTCCTCGTATCCGTAAGGGTCGACCGGCGACAGCAGGTCGTTACCGGCGCCGGCGATGTGGCCGTGCTGCGGTCGATTCGCGCACGACCAGGGGCGGGTCGACCTCGTGCAGGGTCGTCTCGGCGGAACCCGGGTCGGTGATCTCGGCGACCAGCAGGCCGATGCCTTCGGTCGCCACGACATCGAAGTCCAGGGCGACGGTGGTCAGGGCGGGACGCAGATAGCGGGCAGCGGGGACGTCGTCGGTACCGACGACGCTGACGTCGTCCGGCACCCGGACACCGAGATCGCCGAAGGCGCGCAGGACACCGATCGCCATGTCGTCGTTGGCGACGAAGACGGCCGTCATGTCCTTGTCCGCAGCGAGCC
Organism: Kribbella sp. NPDC006257; assembly: GCF_040613535.1. Classification (NCBI taxonomy): domain Bacteria; kingdom Bacillati; phylum Actinomycetota; class Actinomycetes; order Propionibacteriales; family Kribbellaceae; genus Kribbella; species Kribbella sp. NPDC006257. The sequence goes on along the minus strand of NZ_JBEXSJ010000018.1, from coordinate 76,556 downwards.
GGACCCCTGCCTGGTAGCCGCTCTCGCACGACCAGTCGCCGGCCACGGGATCGGACAGCGGGAGGCCGGCCTCGGTCAGGGCCGTTCGCCATCCTTCCGCACGGTCGCGCGATGCCCACCACTCCTCGGGGCCGGACACGTGCCGGATCTCCTGGTGACCGAGCTCGATCAGGTGCCGGGTGGCGATGTAGCCGCCTCGATCGGCCTTCTCGGCGGACCGGATCCGCCGGCCCGCGACCAGACCGGGAAAGCGGCCGATGGTCAGCACCGGTACGTCGACGCCGACCCCGATCGGGCCCTCGTCGACGGCTTCGGACAGGACGATTCCGTCGACCCCCTGCTCGATCAGGCCGTCGATCGCGTCGGCGATGCTGTGCTCGTCGTCCTCGCTCGTGTGGGCGATGCTCACGGAATAACCGAGCCGGCGAGCGGATCGCTCGATGGCGACGACCATCGTCATCGGTCCGTACAACCGGGTGCCCAGGGAGATGACTCCCAGTCTGTTGCTGCGGCCCGAAGTCAGGCTGCGCGCCGCCCCGTTGGGGCGGTACCCCAACTGGCGAGCAGCCTGGAGAACGCGCTCCCGCACCTCGTCGCGGACGTAGGGCTCGTTGTTCATCACCCGCGAGACCGTCTTCTGGGAGACCCCCGCGAGCCGGGCGACGTCGGTGCTGGCCGGCCGCACGGCAAGGTCTCGCAGCTGCTTGCTCGGCACGTGACCCGCACCGTCCTTTCGATCTGTCCCACAGGTGTGACTACGCAGTCAATCAGGACTTTGCGCAGGGCGCAAGAATACCCGTGAGCTATTGACTTTGCGGCCGACACGAGCTCAGACTCGCCGCTGACTACGCAGTCAGAAGTCAATTCGGCCTCGAAGGAGCGTGCAAGCTATGTCCATCGGTCAGGAGCGCAACCAGATCGGCATCAGCCGGCGAGGCTTCCTCGCCACGGCCGCCGTCGCCGCCGGCACGGTGCTCGCCGGCTGCTCGGGCAGCGGTGGAGGCAGTTCGCAGGCCAAGCCGGTCTCGGCCGCCGACAGAGCAGCCGCCTTGAAGAAGCCGGCCGAGATCACCTTCTGGAGCTGGGTGCCGAACATCCAGCAGCAGGTGGCGATGTTCCGGAACAAGTACCCGAACATCAAGGTCAACCTGGTCAACGCCGGGCAAGGGCTTGACGAGTACACCAAGCTGCGCACCGCACTGAAGGCCGGCAAGGGCGCGCCCGACGTGGTCCAGATCGAGTACTCGTACCTGCCGACCTTCACCATCACCGACGACCTGCTCGACCTCGGCGGGTACGGCGCGAACGACCTCAAGGGCGACTACGTCGACTGGACCTGGAAGCAGGTCTCCGTCGGTGACAAGGTCTACGCCATCCCGCAGGACACCGGCCCACTCGGCATGCTCTACCGCAAGGACGTCTTCGACAGGTACGGGCTGAGCATCCCGAAGACCTGGGAGGAGTTCGCGGCCCAGGGTCGCAAGCTGCACTCGGCCAACCCCGCGATCTCGATGACGAACTTCGCCAACAACGACGCCGGGCAGACCTTCGGCTACGCCTGGCAGGCGGGTGCGCGGCCGTTCAAGGTCGACGGCGCCAAGATCAGCATCTCGATGAACTCGCCGGAGATGAAGAAACTCGCCGGCTTCTGGTCACCGCTGGTCGCCTCCGGGGTGGTCTCCGCCGACGCCGACTTCAACAACGACTGGTACGCCGGGCTCAGCAACGGTTCCTACGCCACCTGGATCACCGCGGCCTGGGCACCGATCTTCCTCACCGGATCGGCAGCCAAGAGCGCCGGCAAGTGGCGCGTCGCCCCGATGCCGCAGTGGAGCGACGGTGCGCCGGTCTCCGGCAACTGGGGCGGCTCGACCTCAGCGGTGACCAAGCAGACGAAGTACCCCGAGGCCGCCGCGGCGTTCGCGATGTTCCTCAACCACGACCCGGAATCGTCCCTGGCGCTGGCCACCAAGCAGTCCTTGTATCCGCCACTGAAGACCACGCTGGAGAATCCGCAGTTCCGTGGGCAGGCGCTGCCGTTCTTCGGCGGGCAGAAGGTCAACGAGCTCTTTGCCGGGATCTCGGAGACCGTCGCGACCGACTTCCAGTGGAGCCCGTTCAACGACTACGTGACGTCGACGAACAACCAGATCCTCGGTGGCGCACTGACGAAGAAGACCGACCTGTCCGCGGCGTTGGACAGCTGGCAGGACAACCTCGCCGGGTACGCCAAGAAGCAGGGTTTCACCGTTGAGAGCTGAGCTGAGGTCTCGTCGTCGGCACGGCCGGTCCGGGTACCTGTTCGTCGCACCGTTCATGGTGGTGTTCGTCGCCATGTTCGTCGCGCCGCTGGCCTACGCGGCGTACCTGAGCCTGTTCCGGACCCAGCTCATCGGCGGCACAGTATTCGTTGGCCTCGGCAACTATGCCGATGCACTCAAGGACCAGCACCTGTCGGCCGGTCTGCTCCGGATCATCAAGTTCTTCTTCCTGCAGGTCCCCTTGATGATCGTGCTGGCCACTGTGTTCGCGCTGATCATCGACTCCGGCCGGGTGTGGGCCCCGAAGCTCTACCGGTTGGCGTTCTTCGTCCCGTACGCCGTACCCGCCGTTGTGGCCTCCTTGATGTGGGGCTACCTGTACGGCCCGAAGTTCGGCGCGTTGACCAATCTGGCCGCCGATGCCGGCCTGCCGAACCCGGGCTTCCTCTCGCCGGAGCACCTGCTCACGTCGATCGCGAACATCGTGACCTGGGAGTTCACCGGCTACAACATGATCATTCTGTACGCCGCCCTGCGGGCGATCCCGACCGAGCTCTACGAAGCCGCCCAGATCGACGGGGCCGGTCCGGTGCGCGTGGCGCTGACAATCAAGCTGCCCCTACTCAAACCGGCACTCGGCGTGATCGTGCTGTTCTCGATCATCGGCTCGTTCCAGCTCTTCAACGAGCCCCGCGTGCTCTCACCCACAGCAGGGGCCGCGATCACCCCCGACTGGACCCCGAATCTGTACGCCTACACGCTCGCGTTCACCGACCAGCGGATGAACTACTCCGCGGCCGTCTCGTTCCTGCTCGGCGTCGCGATCCTCGTCGCCACGTACGTCGTGTTCGGGCTCGGGCGCCTCCGGAGGAGAGTATGACGACCACCCGGTCAGCGCTGACACCGAGAAGCTCGGTGCTCGCGAACGCCTTCATGATCGCGTTCCTGATGTACTTCCTGATCCCGCTCGGCTGGCTGGTCATCTCCGCGACCAAGACCAACGGCGAGCTCTTCGGCTCGTTCGGGTTCTGGTTCTCCGGGAAGTTCAACCTCTGGGCGAACCTGCGCGGGGTCTTCACCTATTCCGACGGCGTCTTCTGGCACTGGATGGGCAACTCGGCCTGGTACTCGCTGGCCAGTGCGCTCGGCGCGGCGGTCTTCGCGACCGCGGCCGGCTACGGTTTCGCGAAGTACGACTTCGCCGGAAAGTCGGCCATGTTCGGAATCATCCTCGGCGCGATCGCCGTTCCGACCACCGCGCTGGCCATCCCGACCTATCTTCTGTTCAGCAAGATCGGTGTCGTCGACACGCCCTGGGCGGTGATCCTGCCGTCACTGGTGAATCCACTGGGCATCTATCTGATGCGCGCCTATGTCGCCGACTCGATCCCCGACACGATCGTCGAGGCCGGGCGGATGGACGGCGCGAGCGAGGTCTCGATCTTTGTCCGGCTGGCGCTGCCGATGACAGTCCCGGGATTCATCACGGTCTTCCTGTTCTCGCTGGTGTCCACCTGGAACAACTACTTCCTGCCGCTGGTGATGCTGAACAACCCGAAGCTGTACCCGGTGACCGTCGGTCTCGCGCAGGTCAACGCGACGGCGAACAACGCCGGCGGCGGTTCACAGGGTCTGTTCACCGTCGTGATCACCGGCGCGCTGGTATCGATCATCCCGCTCGTGATCGCCTTCCTGCTCCTGCAGCGGTTCTGGCAGTCGGGGCTGTCGAGCGGTGCCGTCAAATGACAGACAGGAGCGACATCATGGTGACGAAGCAGTTCAGAAGACGAGCGCCGATCGTGCTGCTCGGCGCACTCGCGATACTGGCTGCGCCGCTGGTGACGGCGGATGCCTACAGCCCGACGATGGGCACGGTCTATCAACTCCCGACCTCGCAGCCCTGCCTCAAAGGCCGCGGCAACTGCGCCATCTATCCCAAGGCCGCCCAGCTTCCCGGCGGACGTCTCGTCGCCGCGTTCGAGAAGTCCACGGTCGCACCGTCCAGCGGCGCGGCGACCGGCCAGACGCTGCCGATCTACAAGAGCGACGACAGCGGAACAACCTGGCAGCACCTCACCGACGTCCAGGCGCCGGCGTACCTGTCCAGTGGCTCTGCTGTCTCGAAGTACGTCAGCAACTGGACCAACCCCTACCTCTACACGCTTCCGCAGGCAGTCGGGAACCTGTCTGCCGGCACTCTCGTGATGGCCACCGTCGTCACGGGAGAAGACGTCTACTACACGGAGCACAAAGCCGCCGACCCGAATTGGACCCCGACCAACGACGGCGATCGCAAGGACGTTGCCCTGGCCCTGTACAAAAGTACGAACCAGGGGGCGAGCTGGAGCTTCGTCAACATCATCACGACGGGCGGGTGGCAGGGCGGGAGCGCCGGTGCGACCGGGACCAACGTCGCCGGCGCCAACACGTTCCGGCAGGTCGACCCGGTGTGGGAGCCGTACCTGATGGTCTACAACGGTCAACTCGTCGCCTACTACTCCGACGAGAACGACTACACCACCTTCAACGCCACGACCGGGGCTCTGACGCTCGATCCTGCGAACAGCACAGCCACCGACTGCCGGTGCCAGGTCATCGCGCATCGCACCTGGAACGGCGTCAGTGCCAACTGGAATTCCGCAGTCGTCGACGTCGCCGGTACGACGGTGCCGATGGGTGGCGGCAAGAACGAGCTCGGCGGCGGCCGGCCGGGGATGCCGAATGTCGTTCGGACCACGGACGGCAAGTGGATGCTCACCTACGAATACTGGGGTGGTGGCGCCAACGTCCGGTTCAAGCTCGCCTCGGATCCACTCAAGTTCTTCGCCGACGGCGACCCCGTGGGTCAGGAGATCAGCCGTGCCGACGGACAGCAGGCAGCTCTGCCGTTCGCACCAGGTTCACGCGGCCTGTCCTGGGGTGGAAGTCCCGTGCTCATCCGTACTCCGGAAGGTCGCCTGCTGTACAACGCCTCCGACAGTGGCGACGTGTGGATGAACCCCACGGGCAACAGCACCGGCGTCTGGACTCAGTACCAGACCACCATGCCCGCCGGCTACAGCCGCAACCTCACCTACGTCCAGAACACCGGACGAATTGCCATCCTCGGCAATACCGGCACCTCGAAGATCGTGTACGCCGATGTCGACTTCGGCCGTTCCAGCGGCACGTACTACAAGGTGTCCAATCGGAAGACCGGTCAGGTCATCGGGACCGGCAACCACACCAATGACGCCGACATCGGCAACGGTAACGCACCCGACGTCCGGCTCGAGACCTCCGGCGCAACGTCCAACGGCGACACGCAGTACTGGCACCTGGTCACCAAGGCCAACGGTGCCGCGACGCTCCTGAACAAGTCGGGTGGCCGGGCCGCGGCCATTTGGACAGGCAATGCAACGGTCGGTCAGGGAATCGGCCAATGGGTCGACGACACGACCGCCGGTCTTTGGAACCTGGTCCCGACGACAGGCGGCTACTACAAGTTCCAATCGACAGCCAATCCGGCCCTTTACCTCACCGGCTCCACAGCCGGAGCCGCCCTGACCCTGGAGAACGCGACGACAGACGGATCCCAGGAGTGGAAACTCCAGTAGCAAACATCGACTGCCCGCCAGCTCCCGCTCGGATACCCCTGCCCTGTGTTCGCCGGTCAGATATCGAGGGGATTGCTCGTGATGCGGGTGCCGAGGCCGGACTGGATGGCTCGGGCTGCGGAGGATGTTGGTTTGCGGCTGGCTTGGGACTTGAAGCAGGTGAGGAATTCGGTGGGGAGGTCGAGTCGGGGGTGCTGTTGGAGGACCTCAGCGCGGAAGGATGGGTTGAGGTCCTCGAGGTTCTTGCCGACGATGTCGAGGGCTGCCGCTCGGGACAGGAGGTGGCCCTCGGGGTCGGCGGAGACGTCGACATCGGGCCACATGTGGCGGACGATCACCTCGCCCAAGCGTTCGCGGCCACGAAAACCTGCTCAGCGTCGTACGGGATGCCGTACTGCGTACCGAGCGCCGCCGCCCACAGGTAGACCCGGTGCGAGTGACTCATCAGCGCGGGGGAGTGGTAAGCGGAAGCCACCTCCAGAGCCGCCGACGAGGCGGTCGTGTCAGGAACGACGAGACCGTCCAAAGTGATCATGCTTCGACGGTACGGCGCGGTGGGCGCGTTAGTTGGTCCAGTCGGTCATCACGATTGCGGGCCAATTGACCGTGAGCCCGCTACCGTCGGCAGATGGAGCTCAGGCGGTTGCAGGAAGAGGATCTGGCTGGCCTCGAACGCGTTGCCGAGCGGGTCTTTCTCGAACCAGGGCAGCCAGGACGTCCGCCGGCGATCATTGCGGCCTGGATCTCCTGGGCGAGGCATTTCCTGACGACAGATCCGGCTGGCTGCTGGGTGTCGGTCGACGAGGGGATCACCGGATTCGCCTTGTCCCAGAATCGTGGTGAGCTCTGGTATTTGGCGACGTACGGCGTACTCCCGGAAGCGCGTAGTACGGGGATCGGCCGGCGCCTGCTGGACGTAGTACTGGAACACGCCGGCGACCGACCAGGCATCTTCAACTCCACCACTCACCCAGGAGCCACTCGCCGCTACCGCTTGGCCGGGTTCGACCTGCTTCCGCAGATGCGCATGACCGGCACGGTCGACCGCTCCGCGATCCCTGCCATCCGCCAATTGGCCGAGGGGGATGAGAACGATTTCGACTGGATGGACGCCCTGGACACGAACCTGCGCGGCGCCGGCCACGGCCCGGATCACGCCTTCCTGCTGAACAGCCAACGGCTCGTCGTCTCCCGCTCACAGCGTGGCTATGTGTACGTCGACCAGCGCGCTCGCGCGACGCTTCTCGCGGCAGCCGACCCCCGTACTGCGCAGGAGTTGCTCTGGGAAGCCCTCGCGTCCTCGACCGGCGACACCGTTGTCGACTTGATCACGCCCGAGAACGCCTGGGCGATCGACGTCGGGCTGGCGGCTCGGCTCGACCTCGCGACCGAGGGGTACCTGGCCGTCCGTGGAATGGCGGCGCCGGCTCCCTATCTCCCCGGTGGGCGCTTCCTCTGAACCGAACAGCTAGAGTCTCGGTGTCATCGACGGACGTGCAGGAACCCGGTGTGAGTCCGGGGCGGTCCCGCCACTGTGACCACGTTCGCGTGGGAGTCAGGAACTGCAGCCGTCGTACCTGCCACCTGGGGCGTGGACACCCCGAGGAAGGACCGGCCGCGCGTGCCCGCGAACCTGTTGCTGCTTTCGACCGCCGATACCGATCTGCTGGCCGCATCCCAGGCCGGTGTTGGCTGGCGGGTCGCGAACCCGGCCCGGGTCGACCTCGCGGACCTGCCCGCATTGCTTGACGGCGTCGAGGTCGTAGTGGTCCGCCTGCTGGGCGGCCGCCGCGCCTGGGAGGAGGGCCTCGACGCCGTCATCTCCGCCGGACTCCCGACCGTCGTGCTCTCCGGCGAGGCCGCTCCGGACGCCGAACTGATGTCGATGTCCACGGTCCCCGCCGGTGCCGTCACCGAGGCACTCGCCTACCTGCGCGAGGGCGGTTCGAAGAACCTCGCGAACCTGGCCGGCTTCCTGCGCGACACCTTGCTCCTCACCGGCGACGAGTTCGATCCGCCGCACGCACTTGCGACGTACGGCGTCCGCGCGGGCCGCACCCTCGTCGAGGACGATCGCCCCGTCGTCGGCATCGTCTACTACCGCGCGCACGAGATCTCCGGCAACACCGCCTTCGTCGACGCGCTCGCCGACGCCATCGAGACGGCCGGCGCACAGGCTCTCCCCGTGTACTGCGGAACGCTGCGCGGCCTGGATCCTTCGAGCGCCGAGAACGCCGAGCTCTTCACCCTCCTCCGCAAGGCCGATGTCCTCGTCACCACCCTGCTCGCGGCCGGCGGGACCGTCGCCGCGAACGCCAGTGCCGGAGGCGACGACTCCTGGGATGCAGGCGCGCTCGCGTCGCTGGACATCCCCTTGATCCAAGGTCTCGCGCTGACCTCGACGCGCGAACAGTGGCTGGAGAGCGACGCCGCGATCAGCCCGCTGGACGCCGCGACCCAGGTCGCGATTCCCGAGTTCGACGGCCGGCTGATCACGATCCCGTTCTCCTTCAAGGCGTACGACGCCGAAGGGATCGCCAGCTACTCGCCGGATCTCGAACGTTGCGCCCGGCTTGCCGGAATCGCCACCGCGCAGGCGAAACTCCGGCACGTGCAGCCGAAGGACAAGAAGCTCGCGCTCGTCCTCTCGTCGTACCCGACCAAGCACGCCCGGATCGGTAACGCGGTCGGCCTCGACACCCCTGCTTCCGCGGTGGTCCTGCTCGGCCAGTTGAAGGACGCCGGCTACGACCTCGGGCCCGATCTCAACCTCGACGCCCTGCAAGGTTCCGAGGGCGCCGACGGCCTGATCCACCGGCTGATCGCGGCCGGCGGGCACGACGTCGACTGGCTCACCGACGAGCAGCTGTCGAGCGCGGTCGCGAAGATCCCGCTCTCGACCTATGCGAAGTGGTTCGGTGGCGTCCCGGAATCGTTGCGCTCGGCAATGATCGAGGTCTGGGGTGAGGCGCCGGGAAGCCTGTACGTCGACCAGTCGGGCCCGGAGCCGGCGATCGCGCTGGCTGCTCTCAGATTCGGCAACGTCGTACTGATGATCCAGCCGCCCCGCGGGTTCGGTGAGAACCCGGTCGCGATCTACCACGACCCGGACATGGCGCCGTCACATCACTACCTGGCGGCGTACCGATGGCTCGAAGCCCCGGTCGAGGAGGGTGGCTTCGGCGCCCACGCGGTCGTCCACCTCGGGAAGCACGGGACGCTGGAATGGCTTCCTGGCAAGGGGATCGGGATGGCGGCCGACTGCGCGCCGGACGCCGTCCTGGGCAACCTGCCGCTCGTCTACCCGTTCATCGTCAACGACCCCGGTGAAGGGACGCAGGCGAAGCGCCGTGGGCACGCGGTGATCGTGGATCACCTGGTGCCGCCGATGGCGCGCGCCGAGACGTACGGCGACATGGCGAAGCTGGAGTACCTGCTCGACGAATACGCGACCGTTTCCGCGCTCGACCCGGACAAGGTGCCGACGCTGCGCGCGCAGATCTGGACGTTGATCCAGGCGGCCCAGTTGCACCACGATCTGCACACGTCGGAGAAGCCGGAGGACGAGGAGTTCGACGAGTTCGTCCTGCACCTCGACGGGTACCTGTGCGAGATCAAGGACGTCCAGATCCGGGACGGGCTGCACATCCTCGGCGGTGGGCCGGTCGGTGAGGCTCGGGTGAACCTGGTTCTCGCCGTACTGCGTGCGCAGCAGATGTGGGGCGGCAAGGCAGGCGCCGTACGAGGGCTTCGTGCTGCTCTCGGCGACACGTTCGGTGTCGACGAGGCCGCGATGCTTGCCGATCCGGGGAAGGCCGTGCCGGAGTTGGCCGACCTTGCCACGCTGGCCGATCTGCCCGCCGTGAGCGGTGCCGACGGTGTCGACCTGCTGGAGTCGGTGGCCCGCAAACTCGTGCTCGGCATGGAGACACTCGGTTGGGACGGTTCCAAGGTCCCGGTCGTCGTCGAGGAGGTTCTTGGTCGGCCATCCGCTGGGGTTTCAGCTTCTTTGACTTTCGCCGCGACCGAGGTCGTGCCGCGGCTGGGGCGTACGGGCGACGAGCTGACCAACGTACTGCGGGCGCTCGCCGGCCGCTTCGTCGAGGCCGGCCCGTCCGGCTCGCCGACTCGTGGCCTGGTGAATGTGCTGCCGACGGGGCGGAACTTCTACGCCGTCGACCCGAAGGCGATCCCGAGCCGGAACGCCTGGGACGTCGGTGTCGCGCTGGCCGATTCGCTGCTGGCTCGGCACAAGGCGGAGACGGGGGAGTGGCCGCGCTCGGTTGGTCTGACCGTGTGGGGTACGTCGGCGATGCGCACGCAGGGCGACGACCTCGCCGAGGTGCTGTGGCTGCTCGGTTGCCGCCCGGTCTGGGACGAGGCGTCTCGCCGGGTGACCGGCTTCGAGGTCGTCCCGCTGGCTGAGCTCGGCCGGCCGCGGGTGGACGTGACGATCCGGATCTCCGGGTTTTTCCGGGATGCTTTCCCGCATGTGGTGTCGCTTCTCGACGAAGCAGTGCGGACCGTTGCCGCTTTGGAGGAAGATGCCGCTGACAACTACCTCCGGGCGCATGTGCAGGCTGATGTTGCCGCGGGCAATGATTTGCGGTCGTCGACGGCTCGGGTCTTCGGATCCAAGCCTGGCTCCTATGGCGCTGGTCTGCTGCCGCTGGTCGATGCGCGGAACTGGCGCACCGACGCGGAGCTCGCCGAGGTGTACGCGGTGTGGGGTGGCTATGCCTACGGCAAGGACCTCGACGGTGCGGAGGCACGGCCGTCGATGGAGCGGGCCTACGCGCGGATCCAGGTTGCGGCGAAGAACGCGGACACCCGCGAGCACGACATCATGGATTCGGACGACTACTTCCAGTACCACGGTGGGATGGTCGCGATGGTGCGGCATCTGACCGGGTCGAACCCCAAGGCGTACATCGGCGACTCCGCCGTACCGGCTCAGGTGAAGACGCGGACGCTGGAGGAGGAGACCAAGCGGGTCTTCCGGGCGCGCGTGGTGAACCCGCGGTGGATGGCGGCGATGCAGCGGCACGGGTACAAGGGTGCCTTCGAGATGGCCGCGACGGTGGACTACCTGTTCGGGTACGACGCGACCGCGGGCGTGGTGGACGACTGGATGTACGAGACGCTGACCACGGAGTACGTCGCCAACCCGGAGATCGCCGAGTTCTTCCGCAAGTCGAACCCCTGGGCCCGGCACGGGATCGCCGAGCGGTTGCTGGAAGCCGCCCAGCGCGGACTCTGGGCGGAACCGACCGACGAAGCCCTGGAGACGCTCCGGACGGCCGTCCTGGAAACAGAAGGTGACATCGAGGACCGCGGCTGAGACAGCGCTGTGCCGGCCTTCGCCGGTGTGATTGGGTGGCGGTATGGCTTCTGAGCAGCTGCGGATCCTGGTCACCAACGACGACGGCTACCAGGCCCGGGGGATCCGGGCCCTGGCCGGCGCACTGGCCGCCGCCGAGTACGACGTACTGGTGGTCGCGCCGCTGACGGACCAGAGCGGGGTCGGTACGGCGCGGGCCGGGTGGGTGAACAAGCCGATCGCGACCGCTTCGGAGGATGCTGATGGGGTCACCTACATCGGAGTGGACGGGACGCCTGCGCTCGCCGTGACGATGGCGCGGCTCGGGATCTTCGGGAAGTCGCCTGATCTGGTCGTGTCGGGGATCAACCACGGGTTCAACTTCGGGGCGATCCTGCACTCGGGGACCGTCGGTGCCGCGCTGACGGGTGCGACGCAGGGGTTGTCGGGTCTGGCTGTGAGCATCGGTTCCGAGGATCCGCAGTACCTGGATGTGGCGGCGGAGATTGCGGTCGAGTTGGTTCCTTGGCTTCGCGACCAGCCGACCGGGACCGTTCTCAACGTCAACGTGCCCGACGTCCCGAAGGCATCGCTACGGGGTGTGCGCAATGCGCGGCTCGCTCCGGTGAACCCGAGCCGCCTCAAGGCCGGCGTCGCCCCCACCGGCGAGCCGATCATGATCCTCCGCGACCCCGACCCGTCCCAGGACCCCGAATCCGACGAGGCCCTGCTCACCGAGGGCTACGTCACCCTCACCTCGATCACCGGCATCCAATCCCACCCCAACACCACCGCCACCCACCACCTGGCAGACCACCTCCCCGACCTCCCAACCACCTGAGGTCGCCGCCCAACCCGCTTCGGCGGGTTCGTCTGACGTGTCTCGGCGGGTGAGGTTGGTCTCCGGCTGAGCAGGGGGTGCGGGTGGTGTGGAATGATCGCGGGGACGTTGGAGAGGAACACCGGTGCCGGCTCTTCGGAGCTGAAGTCCGGGGCGGTCCCGCCACTGTGACCGGGTGATTTTCCGGAAGCCAGGACATCTCCGAGCGTCCGCCGGGAGCGCCTTCCGCGTTGCCGGTGTGCCAGGTGCCGAGGCGGGCGTGGACACCCGCAGGACGAAGGGATACGCCGCTGATGCGGTCTGCTCTGACCAACGGATTCCCGTTCACCGCCGTCGTGGGGATGGAAGACCTCCAGCTCGCCCTGATCCTCGCAGCGGTCTCGCCGGCGATCGGCGGCGTACTGATCCGCGGCGAGAAGGGTACGGCGAAGTCGACCGCCGTCCGCGCCCTGACCGAGATCCTCCCCCCGGTCGAGGTCATCACCACGTGCCGCTTCTCCTGCGACCCGGACCACCCAGACCCCGACTGCCCAGACGCTCCGCATGCTGAGGGCGGTGGTGAGCGGTCTCTGCGGCCTGCTCGGCTTGTTGAGTTGCCGGTGGGGGCGACCGAGGATCGGGTGCTCGGGTCTTTGCATCTTGAGCGAGCGCTCTCCGAAGGCGTTACGGCGTACGAGCCTGGTCTGCTGGCGGCGGCTCATCGGGGACTGCTGTACGTCGACGAGGTCAACCTGCTGCACGACCACCTGGTCGACGTCCTGCTCGACGCCGCCGCCATGGGACGCGCGACGGTCGAGCGCGACGGCGTCTCGGTCACCCACCCGGCGCGGTTCGTGCTCGTCGGCACCATGAACCCCGAGGAAGGCGAACTCCGGCCGCAGTTGCTCGACCGGTTCGGGCTGACCGTCGACGTGGTGGCGAGCCGCGATCCTGCCGTTCGCGTCGAGGTGATGCGGGCGCGGCTGACGTACGAGGCCGATCCCGCCGCGTTCGTGGCGAAGTTCGCCGATCAGCAGCGCGAACTCGCCGAGCGGATCGTCAAGGCGCAGAGCCTGCTGTCCGAGGTGATCCTGACCGACGCCGCGCTCCGCCAGATCGCCGAGATCTGCGCGTCCTTCGACGTCGACGGCATGCGCGCGGACCTCGTGACAGCCCGTACGGCGGTCGCGCACGCCGCCTGGTCGGGACGAACCGTCGTCGAGGTGGAGGACGTCCGCGCCGCCGCCAAACTCGCCCTCCCACACCGCAAACGCCGCAACCCGTTCGACGCCCCGGGCCTGGACGACGAACAGCTAGAACAAGCCATCACCGACAGCACCCCACCCGACCCGAACCCGGACGACCCCAACCCGGACGACCCGGACGGCGGAGGGTCAGACGGCGGCGGCCCGGACGGCGGGTCAGATGGCGGTCCGGACGGGGGCGACGTGTCAGACGGCGGCCGGCAGGACCCCGCCGATCGTGAGTCGTCCGCCGAGCAGGATGCTTCCGCCGACCAGCCTCCCGCTGACCGGGACGTCGAGAACGACCGAGAGAGCGCGGGGAGCGCTCTCCCCGGCCCCGCGCCAACAGGCCAGATCGCCGCAAGCTCGGAGCCCTACAAGGCCCGCCTCCTGAGCATCCAGGCAGCCGGCGCAGGCGTAACCGGCCGCCGCTCCCGAGCCATCACCGAGGCCGGCCGAGTAGTAGGAGACCGCGCTCGAGTAGGCCGCGAGTCCGGCCGCCCCCACCTACTCGCCACGATCCGCGCCGCCGCACCACACCAACACTCACGCCGTCTTTCTTCCACAGCTGACCGACCCGCGCTCTCAGTACAGGGCAGCGACATCCGGTTGGCTGTGCGGGAGGGGCGGGAAGGGAATCTTGTGTTGTTTTGTGTTGATGCGTCCGGGTCGATGGGGACGAAGAGGCGGATGGGGGAGGTCAAGACGGCGATCGTCTCGTTGCTTCTTGATGCCTATCAGCGGCGCGACAAAGTGGGGCTGGTGACCTTCGCCGGAGCGACTGCCACGGTTGCGCTGCCGCCGACGGGTAGCGTCGAGACCGCAGTACGGCGGCTGGAATCTTTGCCGACCGGTGGTCGTACGCCGCTCGCCGAAGGGCTTCTGCAAGCAGTTGACGTACTACGAATTGCCGCGATCCGTGACCCTCGGCGCCGACCGTTGCTCGTCCTGGTGACTGACGGTCGGGCGACCCACGGAGAGAGCGCGTTCGCGAAGGCGAAGCGGGCCGCCGGGTGGTTGGGACTGCAGGGGATCGCGTCGGTCGTGGTGGACTGCGAACCGCGCCGCGGAGTACGGCTGGGGTTGGCCGCTGAGCTCGCGACGGACCTCGGCGCGGAGTACCTGGATCTCGGAGAGGTTGCTGCAGGCAACCTCGTGAAAGCCGTCACCGCGAGGAGCGCCGCCTGATGCCCCAAGGACAGCCGAGCGTCGTACCGCAGGACGGCTTGACCACCAGGCAACGCCGCAACCGGCCGCTACTGATGGTGCACACCGGTGAGATGAAGGGGAAGTCGACCGCGGCGTTCGGGATGGCGTTGCGCGGCTGGAACCAGGGCTGGAACATCGGTGTGTTCCAGTTCGTGAAGAGCGCGAAGTGGAAGGTCGGCGAGGAGAGCGCGTTCAAGGCGCTCGGGAAGTTGCACGAGGCAACGGGTGAGGGCGGCCCGGTCGAGTGGCACAAGATGGGCGAGGGCTGGAGCTGGTCGCGCAAGGCCGGCACCGAGGAGGATCACGCCGCCGACGCCGTCGAAGGCTGGCGCGAGATCCAGCGCCGGATCCAGGCCGAGACGCACGATCTCTACGTCCTGGACGAGTTCACCTACCCGATGAAGTGGGGCTGGGTCGACGTCGACGAGGTGGTCGAGACGCTGGTGAACCGCCCTGGTCATCAGTACGTCGTGATCACCGGCCGCAACGCCGATCAGCGCCTGCTCGACGCCGCCGACCTGGTCACCGAGATGACCAAGGTCAAGCACCCGATGGACACCGGCCAGAAAGGCCAGAAAGGCATCGAGTGGTGATTCCGCGCATTGTCGTTGCTGCGCCGTCGTCGGGGGCGGGGAAGACGACCGTTGCTGTTGGGTTGATGGGTGCTTTGCGGCAGGCGGGGCATCGGGTTGCTGGGTTCAAGGTCGGACCCGACTACATCGACCCCGGTTTCCACGCGGTGGCGACCGGGCGCCCGGGCCGCAACCTCGACCCGATGCTGTCCGGCGAGGAGCGGGTCGCGCCGCTCTTCGCGCACGGTGCACAGGACGCGGACCTCGCCGTCATCGAGGGCGTGATGGGCCTGTACGACGGTGCGCTCGGCACCGAGGGTTACGCGTCGACGGCACACGTCTCCAAGTTGCTCAAGGCACCGATCGTGCTGGTCGTCGATGCCTCCGCAGCGGGCCGCAGTGTCGGTGCTGTCGTCGCCGGATTCCTCTCCTACGACACCGGCGTACGGATCGTCGGCGTGATCCTCAACAAGGTCGGCACGGACCGCCATGAGGCCGAGGTACGCGCCGGCGTCGCGCCTACCGGCGTACCGGTGCTTGGTGTCCTTCGCCGCGATATCCGCCTGACTGTGCCCAGTCGGCACCTCGGACTGATCCCTGCTGATGAGCAACGAGAGCAGGCAATCACGGCAGTGGCAGCTGCGGCGGAGTTGGTGCGGCAAGGCGTCGACCTGGAAGCGTTCGTCGCGGCGGCCAAGGCAGCTCCTTCGCTTGAGACGACTGCTTGGGATCCGGCCGAGGAAGTCTCCCCCGCGGAGGAGGGCCGGCCGGTGATCGCGATGGCGGGCGGGCCGGTGTTCTCCTTCCGCTACACCGAGACGGCCGAACTGCTGACCGCTGCCGGCGCCGAGGTGGTCACCTTCGATCCGCTCCGCGAATCGTTGCCCGAAGCAACGTCGGCTCTCTATCTAGGCGGCGGTTTTCCCGAGCTGCATGCCGAGGCCCTGTCCGACAACGCCGTACTGCGTCAGCAGGTCGCCACTGAGGTCGCTGCAGGACTCCCCGTTGTAGCGGAGTGCGCCGGCCTGCTCTACCTGTGCCGTGAACTCGACGGTCACCAGCTGACTGGCGTACTGCCTGCCACTGCGCAGATGACGAGTCGTCTGACGCTCGGCTACCGTACGGCGGTTGCAGCGACCACCACCGCGTTCTTCGACGAGGGACGGCGAGTGCGCGGGCACTAGTTCCACCGGACGACGGTGTCGTTCGACGAGTCCCACGACAGCGCTTGGTATCTCCCCGGCGGTGTCCAGGAAGGCGTAGCGCTTCCGCAGATCCACGCGTCCTACCTGCACCTGCACTGGACGGCTACTCCGGACGTCCCAGCC
This sequence comes from Kribbella sp. NPDC006257, assembly GCF_040613535.1. Classification (NCBI taxonomy): domain Bacteria; kingdom Bacillati; phylum Actinomycetota; class Actinomycetes; order Propionibacteriales; family Kribbellaceae; genus Kribbella; species Kribbella sp. NPDC006257. Next base: position 60,206 of record NZ_JBEXSJ010000018.1, on the reverse strand, counting down.
AGGTTCGTCGCCGCAGCTCGTGTCTACGCGGGGTTGGAGAAGTGAACCTGGTCCTGGGCGTAGGCCTCCGCTCCGGTACGTCGTATCGGGAGCTCCGAGACCTTGTGGAGAAAGCTCTAACCGGCTTGGAGCCGCGCAACGTAGTACGAGTGGTCACTGTCGACGGCAAAGAAGCAGAGCCTGGGCTGCAGCGACTAGTGGCGTCCCTGGGCGCCGAGCTGTTCACAGCACCCGCACTGGACCTCTCGCAACAACCAGTGCCTTCTCCCAGCGGTCGCGTAGAACAGCTCGCTAGTACTACGAGCGTCGCCGAGGCCGCCGTGCTCCTGAGCGGCGCGGAGCTCGTCGTACCGAAGCAGAAGTCAGCGGGAGCCACTGTCGCAGTCGGGAAGCTCCTGGAGAGCGCAGCAGCTCCTGGTTATGCGCACGCCGACCGGGAGACCGTGCATCGGGTGCTGGCCGAGCGGAGGGACGTGCGACGCGGGTTCCTCGACCAGCCGATTGCGGACGACATACTGACGCGTGTGCTCGAGTCTGCTCACCGGGCACCGAGTGTGGGGCTCAGCCAACCGTGGGACTTCGTGCTGATCCGGGACATTGCGACCCGGCGCAAGGTGCACGACCTGGCTACTGCACAGCGTGATGCGTTTGCTGCGTCGCTGCCGGCTGATCGGAGAAGTGCCTTCGACGGGTTGAAGATCGAGGCGATCCTCGATACTCCACTGAATATTGCTGTGACTTGTGATCCCGGTCGGGGCGGACGGCATGTGCTGGGCAGACATGCGGATCCGCGGACCACTTGGTTCTCGGCGGCGATCGCTATCCAGAACTTGTGGCTGGCTGCGCGCGCTGAAGGACTTGGTGTCGGCTGGGTGTCGTTCTTCGAGCCGGGCGAGGTTGGCGCCGTACTGGATCTGCCTGCGCAGGTGGAGCTTGTCGGGTACCTGTGTGTCGGTCACGTGGAGGAGTTCGCCGCTGCACCCGAGCTGGTGCGAAGTGGGTGGGCGGCGCGGCGTCCGCTGTCGTGGGCTGTGCACCATGAGGCGTGGGGTCAACGCGGCCTGCCGGGGGAGACGCCTTCGCAGGTGATCATGCAGGACGCAGTACGGGCTGAGGGTGTTGTACAGCCAGTCGGTGCTCAAGTGGTGCACCTTGTGGTGGCTGATGCTGTGCAGGCTGAAGCACTGGAGCGGCCTGAGGTTCTCGTAGTACAGGTGGGTGCAGTGAAGCCCGCTGCGGACTTCGGGGTGCTGTGGCGGCCTGCTCGATCGGTAGACGAGGCTGTGGAGCTTGGTGTGGAAGTGGCAAGAGACCTGGTTCTGCAGGGTGTGGGGGAGATTCGGGTAGAGGTCGCTGCCGAGTCCGAGGTGGTAGCAGGGTTGGCGCGCGGCATACGGCTGGGTGGGCTTGCTTGTGGAGTGGCAGTTGTGAGCCTGCCGGGATGAAAGACTCCGTGGCATGACGATGCACGTACCTGCGTTCTCGATGAAGCAACGGATCACCCTGATGGCGAACAAGTACGAACTGTTCGCCACCAACCCGGACGGTAGCGACGGACCGCTGCTGGCGTTCGCCCAGCAGAAGCGGATGGCCTTCAAGGAAGAGGTCACCTTCTACACCGACGACACCAAGACGCAGGTGGTGTTCTCGTTCAAGGCCCGCAAGCGGCTCGACCTCGGCTCCGGGTATGACGTCTTCGACCCCGAGGGCCGGCCGATCGGCTGGTTCAAGAAGGAGTTCGGCAAGAGCCTGCTGCGGTCGAGCTGGCAGCTGGGCAGCGGCGAGATCCAGTCCAACGGGACCGAGCGGAACGCGACGATCGCGATCGTCCGCCGGGTGTGGGAGTTCGTCCCGTTCGTCGGCGACATTCCGCTGCCGTTCATCTTCCACTTCGACTTCAAGGACCTGACGACCGGCGAACTGGTGCTCGCCGTCGAACGCAAGGTCTCGGTCCGCGACCGCTACCGAATCACCGCCCCCGACCCCCGCCTAGACTTCCGCGTAGCCGCCGCCATGACGGTCGCCCTGGACGCCCTCCAATCCCGCTGATCATCGGTCCGTAGATCCCCGGCGAGTCGCCTGTCGTCGGTCCCTTGATGCCGGCTGCCGTGATCCGACGGCTGGTGATGCCTTCGGTGGCCGTGGAATCGACGGACCGACGAACCACAACACGCCGGGTAACAAGGGACCGATGATGGGGGTGGGTGTTCACTCTTTTGGGGGATTGGACCCTGACGGGGCTTGGTTCGGGGTGGGGGCGGTGCGAGTCTTGTAAGCATGGGAGCAACGCAGCGGAGTCGACGGTGGTTGGTGCCGGTCACGGCAGTCGCGGTGGTGGCGGGTGTGGGAGCACTCGGGCCGGTGGTCGCGGATGCCTCGCCAGACCTGCCCGGGATCACGGCGCAGGACCTGCTCGCCAAGGTGCAGACGGCGAAGGTCGACGGCCTGACGGGCACGGTGACGTCCTCGACGGATCTCGGTCTGCCGGCGATCCCCGGGCTCGGCGGCGACAGCGCCAAGTTCACCGACCTGCTGACCGGTAAGCACACGGCGCGGGTCGCGTTCGCCGGTCCGGACAAGGCCCGGATCTCGGTGATCGACAACATGGCCGAGCGGACGATCACCACGGACGGGAAGACCGCCTGGGTCTACGACTCGTCCAGGCGTGAGGCGACCAAGCTCGCCCTTCCCGCGCGCCCGGCCGAGCCGGAGGTGGCGCCGGACAAGCAGACGTACGACCCGCAGGCCGTGGCGAAACAGTTCCTGGCCGCGATCGACCCGTCGACCAAGGTCGAGGTGAGCGGCACGGAGAAGGTGGCCGGCCGCGACGCCTACAAGCTGCGTCTGGTGCCGAAGACCGACAAGACGACTGTTGGTTCGGTGACACTCGCGGTCGACTCGAAGACGTGGATCCCGCTGCAGGTGACGGTGATGCCACGGACCGGCAAGGATCCGGCGGTGCAGTTGGGCTTCTCGGCCGTCTCGTTCGGCGTACCGGCCGCGAGCACGTTCTCCTTCACCCCGCCGAAGGGCGTCAAGGTGACCGAGGAGAAGGTCCCCGCGACCCGCCACACCGAGCCCAAGGGCCTCCCGAAGTCCGGCAAGCCCGACGCTTCCAAGCCCGACGCTTCCAAGCCGGACGCGATCAAACCGAGCGCCGACAAGCCGACCACGATCGGCGAGGGCTGGGACACAGTCCTCGTACTACGCGGCGCCAAGCTTCCCGCAGACTCCGGCCCGGCCGGCCAGCTGCTGGCGAACGCCCGCACAGTCTCGGGCAGCTGGGGCTCGGGCAAGATCCTGACCACCAAGATGGTCAGCGCCCTGATCACCGACGACGGCCGCGTCTTCGTCGGCCTGGTCACGCCTGACACCCTCCAATCCGCCGCCACCAAGGCCCCCCGCTGACCACCCGCCCCCTGAACCCGGAAGCGCCGACAAGGTGACCACCGAACCATCCCCGGCGCTCCCGGGTCGGCCGACGGCCGGAGCCCCGAGCAACACCAGCACGCCGAGCGGAAGCGGCGCCTCGGGTGGGGCGCCGATTGTTACCAGGGGGCTTACCAAGCGGTTTCGTAGTGGGCAGGTGGCGGTGGATGGGGTGGATCTGGAGGTGCCGGCGGGGAGCATCTTCGGGTTTCTGGGGCCGAACGGGTCGGGGAAGACGACGACGATCCGGATGTTGCTGGGGTTGATTGCACCGACCTCGGGTTCGGTGGAGTTGCTGGGGGAGCCGATGCCTAAGGCGCAGTTGTCGGTTCTGCCGCGGGTCGGAGCGTTGGTGGAAGGTCCGGCGTTCTACCCGTTCTGGACGGGGCAGGCGAATCTGCTGCGCTTTGATGCGGCCGACCGGACTGCGGATCCGCGGACTCGCAAGGCGCGCGCCGGGCAGGCGCTGGAACGCGTCGGGTTGTCCAACGCGGCTGGTAAGAAGGTGCGCAACTACTCACTCGGTATGCGGCAGCGGCTCGCGATCGCGGTCGCGCTGATGCAGCCGCGCGACCTGCTGGTGCTCGACGAGCCGACCAACGGACTCGACCCGCAGGGCACCCGCGAGGTGCGTTCGCTGATTCGCGAACTCGCCAAGGACGGCACCACGATCTTCACGTCGACCCACCTGCTCACCGAGGTCGAGCAGCTCTGTACCCACGCGGCCGTGATGAGCCGCGGTCGCCTGCTTCGGCAGTCGACGATGACCGAGCTGCGGTCCGAGCTGCGCCCGCGCTTGATCGTGCGCACACCTGATCTCCAGCAGGCACAGCAGACACTGAGCCGACTCGGCGTCACCGACCTGAAGCTGAGCGAGGAGTTCGTCGACGGAGATCCCGGAGAGCTCCCGATCGAGAAGCTCGCCGCCGCCCTTGTCGGCGCCGATGTCCGCATCCACGGCTTCGGCCTGGAACGCCCAAGCCTGGAAGACGCCTTCGTAGCCCTCACCGGAGAAGGCTTCGATGTCGCCGAATAAGCCGCGCAGAGGGAGAAGCTGATGGCAACGGGTGAGCTCTCCGCCCGGGGGTGGCGAAGGAGCGGCTCCTTCCGGTGCTGCCTCCTCCGGTTGTGCGTGCAGGGGAGAAGTGATGACGGCGACCGAGCTGTGGCGGGGTGGAACTGATGGCGACTGAGGTGGTGGAGCGCGTTCCGGTCGGGCGGCCTAGTGCGGGGCGGCATACGGTGGCGTTGTTTGCTTCGGAGCTGCATCTGGTGTTTGGGCGGGCGCGGACGTGGGTGCTGCTCGCCGTACTGGCTGCGGTGCCGGTGCTGATCGGGGTTGCGATCAAGGTATCCGGGTCGTCCGGGGACGCTGAAGGGTTTCTCGGTCAGGTTGCCGGCAACGGGTTCTTCCTGGTGGTCGCGAGCCTCGCGCTCTCGCTGCCGTTCTTCCTGCCGACCGCCGTCACGGTGATCTCGGGGGAGTCCCTCGCCGGTGAAGCCAGCCTCGGCACCCTCCGCAACCTGATCACCGCACCCGCCGGACGATCACGCCTGCTCGCCGCGAAGATGGTCGCGCTCGCATCGTTCTGCCTTGCCGCGACCATGACGATCTGGATCTCCGGGCTGATCGTCGGCGTCGTCCTCTTCCCGGTCGGTGATGTCGTCCTGCTCTCCGGTACGACGGTGTCGCTCGCCGACGGACTGCTCCGTGCCCTCGGCATCGCGCTGCTGGTCGCGCTCTCGCTGCTCGGCCTCGCCGGGATCGGCCTCTTCGTCTCCTCGCTGACCTCGACGCCGCTAGCTGCGATGGCGGCGACCTTCTGCTCGTTCATCGTGTTCGGCATCCTCGGCGCGATCCCGCAGATCCACGTGATCCACCCCTGGCTGCTGATGTACGGCTGGACGTCCTTCGCCGACCTCCTCCGCGACCCGCCGTACTGGCACGAGATCGTCCGCAACCTGCTGATCCAAGCCGCCTACCTGGGCGTCTTCTACGCAGCAGCCTGGGCACGCCTAACCAGCCGAGACGTCAACGGCTAACCCTCAACACCGGTCAGTCAAGGCAACCGTTGCCCACCAGGCGGCCGAGTCCGCGTCTCGACGAGGCGGCTTAGCTCCCGCAGGCGGGGTCCGCCCCCTGCTATAGCGGGGGGCTAAGCATCAGACGAGGAGCGAACCCCCAAAGCCGGGCACGTTCGCTCGGCGGATCAGGACAATGGGCGGCTCGAGGAGAGGGGAACGAGGAAAGTTGGGGAGGTCGGGCGGCGGTTCACGGCGTCCGGCTCGTCTTGACCGACCGGCAGGGCTCGTCTTGACCGACCGGCATTGCGGCTAACCTGCCTCTTGTGCGCCCGGATCTGGTTTCTCTCCTGCGTTGCCCGGTCTGCGGTGACGGCTTGGCTCTGATAGCCCGTACGGCGAAGTGCTTGCGCGGGCATGCGTTCGATCTCGCCAAGCAGGGTTACCTAAACTTGTTGCCCTCTGCATCAACCGGCATCGAAGGCGACTCGGCCGCGATGCTCGAGGCGCGAGCGAACTTCTTGGCAGGCGGACACTACGCACCCATCCGCAATGCGCTGATAGCCCACACCCCGCATGCTGCTGTCCGCTTCGTGGAAGTAGGAGCGGGAACGGCGTACTACCTCGCCGGAGTGATCGCCGGAGGCGGAGCCGGGCTGGGGAGTGTGGGGGAGCGCGTCGGGGTAGCCCTCGACGTGTCGAGATATGCCGCGCGGCGGGCGGCGAAGGTTGGTGAGGGGATCGGGGCGGTGGTTTGTGATGCGTGGAAGGAATTGCCGCTGAGGGATGGGGTGGCTGATGTGGTGCTTGATGTGTTTGCGCCACGGAATGCGGTCGAGATGCGGCGGATACTCAAGCCCGGGGGGACTCTGCTGGTGGTCACGCCTAACCAGGGGCATCTCGCGGAGCTGATTCCCGTGCTGGGGATGGTGAAAGTCGACGAGGAGAAGGAGCGTCGGCTGCGGGAATCGCTGGCCGGGAACTTCGTGCAGACCGGCTCGGAGAAGGTCGAGGCAACTATGCGGCTCGATCACGACTCGGTCCAGCAATTGGTGGCGATGACGCCGAGTGCGCGGCACGTGCAACCGGCCGAGTTGACGGAGCGCATCGCAGTACTGGCTGATCCCGTCGATGTAACGCTGTCGGTGACGTTGTCGATCTGGCGGGCACTGGCCGGTGCCGACTCGAGTACGGCGCCGATCAGGAGGAATTAGGCCGCTGCGCTGGTGAGGTCGCGCGCGACGACGGTCGCGTGCTTCTCGGCCTCGGCGTGCGCCTCTTCTTCAGAGACCTTCGATGCGTCGATCAGTGTCTCCATGCCCGGAGTGACCGGTGCCAGGGTGAGCTCGGCGACCGCCTTGCGGATGTTCATGTTGAGGACCTCGCCGAAGATGCGCTCCAGGTACGGCGTGGCGTGGTCCCAGCCTTCCTTCGGCGTACCGGGGCTGTAGCCGCCGCCCCGGGCCAGCGTGAAGATGACCGGCTTGTCGCGCAGGATCTCGCCGGCCAGCAGTTCGCGGTCGGACAGCAGCAGGTCCATCCAGGTCTTCACGTGCTGCGAGATGCCGTAGTTGTACAGCGGGATGGCGAGCAGGACGGCGTCGGCGTCCCGGATCTCCTGGCTGAGTTCGGCGGCCAGCGCCCGGGCGGCGGCGACGTCGCCGTGCGAGGCATCGGGGATCGGCGGGAAGCCGAACTCGGCGTTGATCAGTGCGGGCCAGGCGTCACCCGGGAGCGGGTGGCGACCGAGATCACGCCGTACGACGATGCCGTCCGGGTGCTCCGCCTTCCAGGCGGCCTCGGCGCTGTCCGCGAGCGCGCGGCTGACAGATCCGTCGACCCGGATGCTGGCGTCGACGCGAAGAAGGGTGGTCATGTGGTGGTTCTCCAGAGTTTGTCGGGGCTGGCTCATATGAGCTGTCTCGAAGATAGTCTGTCGGGCAGAACATATTCAAGTCAGATCGTATTTTGGGTGGCATAGACCACGTAGACTGAATCCGTGACCAGTTCTCCGCCGGAGTCGGACCTCCGGAGCCGCCAGGCGCGCGGGATGTCGGTCGAGGACGACCTCGGCTGGGCGCTCGGCGTCGTCTTCCGGCGGTATGCGAAGCGGTCCGCGGAGGCGCTGGACGATCTACCGGGCGGCCCGCGCGGGTACCAGGTGCTCGCGACCGCGGCCGGTGAGGCGAAACGGCAGCTCGATCTGGCTGCGCAGCTGGGCGTCGACCGCACGGTGATGACGTACCTGCTGGACGATCTGGAGAAGGCGGGGCTGGTCGAGCGGCGGCCCGATCCGTCGGACCGGCGAGCACGTCTGATCGCGCCGACCGAGAAAGGTTTCGAGGCGCTTTGTGATCTCGAGCGGCGGCTGCAACTCGCCGAGGACGAGGTCCTCGGCGGCCTCGCGGAGGGCGAGCGGACGGTCTTCCGCACCCTGCTAGCGCGTCTCGCGGTGAAGGCGGACGCCGTCGAGCACGTGCCGAACGCCTGCAGCATCGCCGAAGGTCTCGACGCCTGACCAGCCGGCGCCCCGCAGCACGGGCGGAGCCGAGTCGGCGCCTGGAGTTCCGGGCGCTGACCAGCCGGCGCCCCGCAGCACGGGCCGAGCCGGGCCGGCGCCCGGAGTTCCGGGCTGAACGAGCCAGCGCCTCGTAGTACCGGTTAGTGCAGGGGGACGAAGCCGGATTCGTAGGCGAGGATCACTGCTTGGGTGCGGTCGCGGGCGCCCAGCTTGGACAGAGTGTTCGCGACGTGGGTCTTGATGGTCTGTACGCCGAGGATCAGCTCCGCGGCGATCTCGGCGTTGGACAGCCCCTTCGCCATCAGCCGCAGCACCTCCTGCTCCCGCTCGGTCAGCTGGTAGCGCTCGAGCCCGGTCGGCCGATGAGCCTGGGCTGAGGCGTGCGCCAGCGCGAGCGCCCGGATCGCCTCCGGGAACAGCAGCGACTCGCTGCTCGCGACGGTACGGATGGCGGCGATGATCTCGTCCGGGGGAGTCCGCTTCAGCAGGAATCCGGAGGCGCCGACCCGCAGCGCGTCGTACACGTAGTCGTCGTTCTCGAAGGTGGTGACGACCAGGACGCGGGGCGCCGGATCGACCCCGTCGAGCAGCAACCGGGTCGCCTGGATGCCGTCGACCGCGGGCATCCGGACATCCATCAGTACGACGTCCGGCCGGGTCCGGCGGACGACCGCGAGGACCTCGGCGCCGTCACCGGCCTCGCCGACCACGGTCAGGTCCGGCTCCGCGTCGATGATCGCGCGCAGCCCGCTGCGGATCAGCGGCTCGTCGTCGACCACGACCACCGATACGTCGTTCACGGTCATCCCTTCGTCGTGACGGCGACCGGCAGGGTCACCGCCAGCCGCCATTGGTCCCCGACCAGGCCCGCCTCGACGGACCCTCGTAGTACGGCGACCCTTTCACGGATACCGGCCAGCCCGGTGCCGCCGCCGGTCCGGGTGGACTGGCCGGCGCTCGCGCTGACCGGATTGGTGAGTTCGAGCAGCAGCCCGTTGGTGCCGAGGTTGATCGACAACGCGACCTCGAGCTGATCGGCCTGGCGGCCGGCGTGCCGGATCGCGTTGGTGAGGCCCTCCTGGACGATCCGGTAGGCCTCCCGGGAGACCGCGGCCGGGAGTTGCTCCAATCGTCCCTCGCGCTGAACCGTCACGGTGATGCCACCGGCGCGCGTCGATTCGACCAGCCGGGTGATGTCGCCGAGCGTCGCCTGTGGTGCCTTCTCCGCGCCGGGTCGACGATCCTCCCGCAACAGCCCGAGAACGTGGTCGAGGTCGGCGAGAGCGGCCCGCGCGGACGTCTCCATCGCCGCGAGAGCGTTCTCTGCGAAGGCGGGATCGGTGGCCAGCACGCGCCGGGCGGCGGCCGCCTGGATCGTCACGAGACTGAGTGCATGCCCGACGCTGTCGTGCAGCTCGCGGGCCAGACGGTTGCGCTCGGCAAGGGTCGCGGTCTGCCGTTCGAGCAGCTCGATTCGTTCGGCGGGCGTCGGACCGAGGACGCGCGGAGCGGTGTAGGCGAGCAGCGAACCGATTGCCGAGGACAACAACAGCAGCGCCAGGATCCCGGCGATCGCGGTCAGCGGCATCCAGTAGTCGGTCCAGCGCCCGTGCACCGTGTAATCGACGCCGGGGACGAGTTCGTGCGGCCCGACGTCGCGGAAAGGGGCCGAGAGCAACACGGCGCCGAGGCCGAACACAATGGTGCTGAGGACGCCGACGAGGCCGCCAGCGGCCAGATGCAGGCAGAACCAGGTGGCCGTCCGGCGGCGCTGCGGCCAGGTCCGCGCCGGGCTGAGCGGCCGTTCCTCGAAGGCGATCCCGAGCAACGACTCGACCGCGATGCCCTCCACCTCGCGGACGGCGGGCAGGGTGCCGAGCAGCACCGGCGGGACGACGACGATCAGGGCGATGATCACCCCCGCCGGTACGGCGGGCAGGTCGAGCTCGTCGAGCAGCGTGACCAGGGCGCTGTCGACCAGGATGAAGGCCAGCACCAGCGCGGCGCCGAGCAGCAGGTAGACCCACCGCAGATAGGTCGACCCCCGGATCAGCACGTTCACCACCCGACGATCTTCCCAAACCACCGGCCCGCCCGAATCCCTCTACCGGGGGAGAAAGGGGGAAGCGGGAGAGAGCGGTCTCATGACCCAGATCACAGTGCAGATGGGTTTACACAAATTTGTCCTGCTCCGGACACGAAGTGTCCGATCGGACGTCGCGATCTGCTGTCCGGACGGGTACGGTCTGTGGTCGGGGCGGGATGCCCGTCCGGTGCGGACAGGCATGGGGAACGGCTCCAGGACGGGCGGCAATCGGGCTCTGAGGGGAGCCGGAACGGTGTACGTAAAGACACTGTGAAGTCCCCGGGGGCCGATTGACCACCCTTCCATATTTGATGTTTGATCAAATATCGGAGAGGAGAAGTCCAGGATGAGGTTCAGGCGCTCTGCCGCCGCCATTGTGGCGGTACTCGCACTTGCTCTGGTGAGTGCGTGCAACAACGACAAAGCGGGCCAGAACGGGGACGAATCGCTTCAGAAGATCACCTATCTGACGTCATTCAACACTTTCGGCCGCGAGGCCTATGCGTATGTCGCCCTGGACAAGGGGTACTTCAAGGACGCCGGGTTCGACGTCACCATCAAGCCGGGCACCGGCACGGTCGACGTGCTGAAGCTCGTCGCCGGCGGCCAGGCCGACTACGGGATCGGTGACTTCACCGCGATCCTGCTGACGATGGGCAAGCAGAAGATGCCGGTCACCACCGTCGGCATGATCCACCAGCGCTCGATGGCGGCGATCGTCGCGCTCGAGGGCGGCAGCATCAAGGGTCCGAAGGACCTGCCCGGCAAGAAGATCGGTGACACTCCGGGCTCCACCAACACGGTGATGTTCCCGTTGTACGCCAAGGCGGCCGGGATCCAGGGCTACGAGACCACCAAGTTCGTGCCGTCGCCGCCCGCCTCGCTGCCACAGCTGCTGTCGGCCGGCACCGTGGACGGCATCGGCCAGTTCGTGGTCGGCGTCCCGACCGTCGAGAAGGCGGACTCCAAGCACCGCAAGGCGATCGTCATTCCGTACGGCGATGTGCTGAAGAAGCTGTACGGCAACGCGATCATCACCCGGTCGGACATGGCCAAGGATCACCCGGACCAGGTGAAGAAGTTCACCACCGCGCTGCTCAAGGGCCTGCAGGACACCATCGACGACCCCGAGGGCGCCGCGAAGATCCTGCAGAAGTATGTGCCGGAGCGCAAGGTCGAGGGGTCCGTCGCCGAGCTGAACCTGATGAAGCCGTACGTCAAGCCGGACGGTTTCAGCGGCCCGCTCGGTGCGGCGAGCTTCGAGCAGGTCGAGGGCATCATCAAGGACCTCGAGGACGCCAAGCAGATCGCTCCGGGCGCGGTCAACCCGTCCGACGTGGTCGACCGCGACCTGGCGCCGAAGGGCTGAAATGATCCGGCTGGACGGTGTGGGACAGGTCTTCGAGGGCCGCGGGGGAAAGATCCAGGCCCTCGAGGGAATCGACCTGCACGTCCAGGAGAACGAGTTCGTCACGTTGATCGGCCGGTCCGGGTGTGGCAAGTCCACCCTGCTCCGGCTGATCGCGGGACTGCTGCCGCCGACGTACGGCGGGGTCGAGGTGGCCGGCGAGGCCGTCAAGGGACCCCGCCGGGACGTGTCGTTCATGTTCCAGCGCCCGGCCCTGCTGCCGTGGCGCTCGGTGGTGTCGAACGTCCTGCTGCCGGTCGAGATCTCCGGCGGCAAGGACAAGAGCAGGGACAAGAAGGCGTACCGGGACCGGGCGCACGAACTGCTCGAAATGGTCGGGCTGTCCGGGTTCGAACGCCGGCTCCCGCACGAGTTGTCCGGGGGCATGCAGCAGCGGGTGTCGTTGTGCCGCTCGCTGATCCGTGACCCCAAGGTGATGTTGATGGACGAGCCGTTCTCGGCGCTCGACGCGCTGACCAGGACGGAGCTGTCCGAGGAGCTGCAGCGGATCCAGATGGAGCTGGCGACCACGATCGTGTTCGTCACCCACTCGATCGAGGAGGCCGTGCTGCTCGCCGACCGGGTGGTCGTGCTGAGCCCGCGGCCCGGCCGGCTGCGGGAGATCGTCGAGATCGACATCGCCCGGCCGCGCAGCCTCGGCCAGGACGCCCAGGTGGCCGACGTGGCCCGGATCAGCAGCCGGCTGCACAGCCTGCTGTCCGAGAAGGCACCCCTGCCGGACAGCGCGGAGAACGCGCCCCAGCTGTCCGGGAACGGGAGCCGCCCGCCGGCCGATGTCCCCGAGGGGCGGCGATGACGAAGAGATCCTGGCTGACCACCTCCCGGTCGGCGGCGATCCTTCTCCCGGTGGCCGGACTGATCGCCGCGATCGGTCTGTGGTGGCTGGCCGTGATCGTGTTCTCGATCGAGCCGTTCCTGCTGCCGACCCCCGGTCAGGTGGTGAGCAAGTTCTTGGAGCAGCCGGTCTATCTGCTCAAGCAGACCGGGGTGTCGTTCCTGGAGACCACCGGTGGCTTCCTGCTGGCGATCGCGGCCGGGCTGCCGATCGCCTTCCTGATCGTCCGTTCGGTGCTGGTCGAGCGGCTGCTCTACCCGTTGCTGCTGGCGGTGAACTCGATCCCGAAGATCGCGGTCGCGCCGCTGCTGGTGGTCTGGATGGGCTTCGGCTCCTGGCCGAAGGCCGTGATGGTGCTGCTGGTCTGCTTCTTCCCGATCGTCATCTCGACCGCCACCGGGATGAAGTCGACGCCGACCGAGCTGGTCGAGTTGCTCCGCTCGCTGAACGCCAGCAAGACGCAGGAGTTCTTCCGGCTGCGCTTCGTCTACGCGCTGCCGCAGATCTTCACCGGTCTCAAGGTCGCCATCTCGCTGGCGGTGATCGGTTCGGTGATCGCCGAGTTCGTCGGCGCGACCGGCGGCCTGGGCTACGTGATCCAGAGCTCCGGCTCGAGCGCCGACACCGCACTGGCGTTCGCCGGGATCACCCTGCTGAGCATCATGAGCGTGATCCTCTTCTACGCACTCGTCCTGCTGGAGCACTACCTGCTGCCGTGGGCCCGGGAGAACAGATGACCACCCAGGCCCCGGACGCCGATCGCCGCGTGCTCGTCCGGCCCGCTTGGCTGGAGGCGACCGTCTCGGCCGTCTTCACGGCGGTCGGGTTCGATCCCGGCGACTCGGCGAAGATCGCCGGTGCGCTGGTCGAGGCCGATCTGCGCGGCGTCAGCTCACACGGGGTGATGCTCGTCCCGATGTACGTCGAACGCCTGAACGCCGGCGGCGTCACCCGGGAACGCGATCTGGACATCGTCCACGACGCGGGGGCGGCGATGGTCGTCGACGCCCGCGGCGGGATGGGGCAACTGTCCAGCCCGCAGGCGATGGGACACGCGATCGAACGCTCCGGCCGGTACGGGATCGGCCTGGTCTCGGTGCGGAACGCGCACCACTTCGGTGCGGCCAGCCGGTGGGCGATGCAGGCCGCCCGGGCAGGCCGGCTCGGCATCGCGATGTCGAACACCACCCCGCTGATGCCGGCCCCCGGCGGTGCCGAGCGGATCGTCGGCAACAACCCGCTGGCGATCGCCGTACCGACCGATGCCGGACCGGAGATCGTGCTGGACATGGCCTTGTCGGCCGTTGCCCTGGGCAAGATCCGGCTCGCCTCGTCGGCCGGCCGGCCGATCCCGGAGACCTGGGCCACCGACTCGCAAGGGGTGCCGACCACCGATCCGGAGCAGGCGGTGCTCGGGATGCTGCTGCCGGCCGCCGGGCACAAGGGGTTCGGTCTGGCGTTGATGATCGACGTGCTGACCGGCGTACTGAGTGGTGGTGGCTGGGGCGATCAGGTGCGGCCGCTGTATCGCGAGCCGGGGCGGCCGAACGACTGCGCGCACATGTTCCTCGCGATCGACCCGGAACTGCTGGGCGGGATCGAGGGTTTCAAGGAGCGCTCGTCGGCGCTGGCGGCGCGGGTACGCCGGAGCGCTACCGCACCGGGGATCGACCGGCTGCATCTGCCCGGGGAGATCGAGGCCGAGCGCGCCGAGCACCAGCGGCGCAACGGCGTACTGATCGAGAAGTCGGGGCTGGACGGGCTGCTGGCGACCGCGCACGCGGTCGGCGCCGTCGTACCGGCCGGAGGGGTCCTGAACTGATGGCGAAGACACAACTGAGCACCGCCGCGCTGCACAGCCCGAACGGGGTGTTCTCGCAGGCGACCGTGATCGAGGCGACCGGGCGGCTGGTGTTCGTCTCCGGGATGACGGCGCGCCGGCCCGACGGCAGCATCGCCGGGGTCGGCGACGTCTCCGAGCAGACCCGGCAGGTCTGCGAGAACGTGCAGACCGCCGTCCGCGAGGCCGGTGGCAGCCTGGCCGACGTCTGCCGGGTGGACGTGTACGTGCGCAACATGGAGGACTTCGCCAAGATCCACGCGGTCCGGGCGCAGTACTTCAGCGAACCGTTGCCGGCCTCAACGATGGTCGAGGTCAGCAAGCTCGCGCATCCGGACTACCTGATCGAGATCAACGCGATTGCGGTGATCTCATGAACGAGTGGCTCTGAGATGCGCTGCGTGACGGTGGAGTACGCCGGGCGCGAGCGGCCCGGCGTACTGGACGGCGCTGACGTCATCCTGTTGCCGCAGGCCGATCTGGTCGCGGTGATCGAGGACGGGATCGGTGCTGTCGGCAACGAACGGGTGCCGCTGGCCGACGTGACGCTGCGGGCCCCGCTACGGCGGTTCCGGCGAGACATCTTGTGTACTGGGTGGAACTACTGGGACCACTTCGAGGAGAGCAAGGGCAAGCGCGACGGTCAGGACGTCGACCGGCCGGAGCACCCGACGTTCTTCACCAAGGGCCCGGACGTGGTGATCGGCCCGTACGACGAGATCGCGTACGACCCGGCGATCTCGGCCAAGTGGGACTACGAGGCCGAGCTGGCCCTGGTGATCGGCAAGACCGGCCGGAGCATCCCGGTCGCGGAAGCGCTCGATCATGTCTGGGGTTACACGCTGGCCAACGACATCTCGCAGCGCGATCTGCAGAGAGCGCACGGAGGTCAATGGCTGAAGGGCAAGAGCATCGACCAGACGATGCCACTCGGACCATGGATCGTGACGGCCGACGAGCTCGGTGATCCGCAGGATGTGCAGCTACAGTGCCTGCTCAATGGCGAGGTCATGCAGGACGCGTCGACCAAGCAGATGGCGTACGACGTGGCGACGCTGGTCAGCGAGCTCTCCTTCGGGATGACGCTGCGACCGGGCGACCTGTTGCTCACCGGGACGCCGGCCGGCATCGGGAACGCCCGCGAACCACAGGTGTTCCTGAAAGAGGGCGACGAAGTGATCACGCGCTCCGACAAGCTCGGTGAGTTGCGGAACACCCTTGTCTACCGGGAGCTCTCATGAGCAGCTCGCTGGAGTTGCTGCCCGGCGGTGGCCGAGGTGGTCGGCGTACGTTGGCCGAAACCGCAGCGGCCGAGTTGCATCAGCTGATCCTGTCCGGAGAGCTTCCCAGCGGTACGCCGCTCCGCTTGGTCGAGCTGGCGAATCGCCTGGAGATGAGCCAGATGCCGGTGCGCGAAGGGCTGCGCCGGCTGGAGGCGCTCGGCCTGGTCGACATCATTCCGCACCGGGGAGCCTGGGTCCGCGAGTTGTCGCTCGAGGATCTGCATGACACTCATGAGACCCGGCTGGCGCTCGAGAGCCTCGCAGTACGGGCTGCTGCTGAGCACTTCGGCGCGGATGACGAGCGGCAGGCGACGGTCGCTCTGGCGGATCATCTGCGGTTGTCGCGCAGCGAGGACTCGATCGGTGCGCGGCAGTCGCATGCGGACTTCCATTTCGCGATCTACCGGGCCGGTGGGTCGCAGTGGCTGGCCCGGGCGATCGAGCCGGTCTGGCAGAACAGTGAGCGATACCGGTTCAGCACCCGGCAGACCGCGGCCCAGATCGAGCGCAACCGGCAGGAGCACCAGGCGATTCTCGATGCCTGCGTCGCCCAGGATCCGGACGCGGCCGAGGCGGCTCTGCGTGAGCACCTGGCCGGCGCCGTTCAGCGCATCACCGAGACGATGACTGCCCGGCAGAAGGGGACGTCATGAAGGTGAGGTTCGACGCTTCCGGCGAGGTCGTGGTCGTCACCGGTGGCGCCGCCGGTATCGGCGCTGCGCTGGCAGCTGCTGTCGTTTCGTGTGGCGGGACTGCGGTTGTTTTCGACGTGCAGCCACCTCAGAATCCGGCAGTCGAGTACGTCGAGGTGGATGTCTCCGATCGGGAGGCCGTCTTTGGTGCTGTCGGCAAGGTGATCGAGCGCTTCGGGCGGATCGACGGGCTGGTCGCCGGGGCCGCGGTTCAGCCGCGGGCATCGGTACTGGAGATGGATCCGGCCGAGTGGTCCCGGACGCTTCAGGTGAACCTGGATGGCGTCGTCTGGGTCTGCCAGGCGGTGGTTCCGCAGCTGGTCGAGCAGCAGGCGGGCTCGGTGGTCGTGTTCACCTCGGGGATGGCGGCGACCGGGTTTCCCGGCGCCGCGGCGTACGCGGCCAGTAAGGCGGCCCTCGTCGCCTTCGCCAAGACGCTGGCCGCCGAGGTGGCCGGCCACCGGGTGCGGGTGAACGTGATCGCGCCGGGCGTGATCGACACGGATCAGTTCCGTACTGCGAACCTCGGTGCGGACCGCGAGCACTGGCAGGACACGATAGGGATCGGCGACCCCGAGGACGTGGTCGGCCCGCTGTTGTTCCTGCTGTCCGACGCCGCGGCGATGACCGGCTCCCAGCTGACCCGGGAACGGGCCTTCGCCCGGCTCGAAGAGTTCTAGGAGATCCCGAGTTGACCTCTGACCAGACCCAGCTTCCTGTCGCCGTCGTCGGCGCCGGGCCGATCGGCCTGACCACCGCGCTCGGTCTGGCCCACTACGGCGTGCCGTTCGTGCTGCTCGAGGAGGACGCCACGCTGTCGGCCGACACCAAGGCCGGTACGACGCTCACCCGGACCCTGGAGATCTGGAACCGGTACGGCTGCGTCGACGAGATCCTCGCGGCGGCCCTGCGGATCGACGAGATCGGCGACATCGACCGGGCGACGAACACACCGCGCGCCTCGGTTCAGCTGGCCGAGCTGGTGAACGACACCCAGTTCCCGTTCGTGATCAATCTGCCGCAGCAGACGATGGAGCCGATCCTGGCAGGCGCTCTGGAGCGAGCGGGTGGATCGGTGCTCACCTCACATCGCCTGGAGTCCTTCGAGGTGCTCGAGGACCGCGTGGTGCTGACAGTCGAGACGCCTGAAGGAACGCAGCAGCTTGAAGCGTCCCATCTGCTCGCATGTGACGGTGGTCGATCGAAGGTGCGTGACGCGCTCGGTGCGACGGTGTCCGGCGAGACGCTGCCCGAGCGGTACATGCTGATCGACGTCGTGGTCGACCTGGACGTCAACAACGCCCGCGACTATCCGTACCTCGCCTACTTCTCCGACCGGTCGGAGTGGATGGTCCTGATCCGACAGCCGGAGTGCTGGCGGTTCCTGTTCCCACTGGCTCAGGGAGCTGAACAGCCGGGGGACGAGGACCTGCTGGTGAAGGTGAAGCAGTTCATCGGTGAGGTGGACAAGATCTCGCTGCTGGGCACGGTCGTGTACAACGTGCATCACCGGGTGGCCGATCACTGGTCTGCTGAGCGCAAGGTGTTCCTGATGGGCGACGCGGCTCACCTGATCACTCCGATGTGGGCACTGGGTCTCAACACCGGGGCACTGGACGCCTCCAATCTCCCGTGGCGGCTTGCCTGGGTACTGCGGGGCTGGGCTTCTCCTGAGCTGTTGGACGGTTACGAGCAAGAGCAGCGGCCGGTAGCGATCAACGGGTCGGGGGAGATGGCCGAGGCGGCCCGCAAGTACATGTCGCACCAGCGGGGCGCCGTCACGGCTGCCGGGAGCGACTGGGCTACCGCTTACACACGCACGCTTCTCGGCGTACGGCTGGATGTTGACGGTGAAGGTGACTGGTCGATGGTGATGACCAGTGCTGAGCCACCTGCTGTCCGGGCGGGTGACAGGGCTCCTGACCTCGCACTGCACGGTCCGCTGGAGCGGGAGACGATTCACGGGCTGTGCCGCGACTCCTTCGTGGCGCTGTACTTCACCGATGTCCGGCGGCGTCCGGAGATCCCGGTGAACGACTCACCGGCGCTACGGCACTTCGCGGTCTCCCGATGGGATGCACCACTCGACTCCGGGCTGCGGGACAGGTCGCTGTTCGACCCGGGCAGCATCGCGACCAGCCGGTACGGCGTACCGGGGGAGACCGTCGTACTGATCCGGCCTGACGGGCATATTGCGGCAGTGGCCCCGATGCGTCCCGGTGTGGCCGAGGAGCTCTACAGTGGCATCACCGGCCGCCCAGTACCTCGGGAGGGCTGATGACTATGGACGAGCGTTTCCAAGAGATTCTGTTGCAGACGGATGACCTGCAGTGGGTGGAGAAGTCCCTTGCGGGGCTGTCCCACAAGATGCTCTGGCGGGATGAGAAGACCGAAGCGTCGATTGCTCTGGTGCGGTTCGAGCGGGGCACCGGGATCCCCTCGGCGCACAGTCATGCTTCAAACCAGTTCATGTTCTGTCTGTCCGGGCGATACGTGTATCTGCCGACCGGAACGACGCTGACCAAGGGAAGCTTCTACTGGAACCCCAAGGGATCCGTCCACGGGCCGACACTGGCCGAGGAAACCTCTGTCCTGCTGGAGATGTACGACGGACCGCACTACGCCGAGCGGCCTTCGTACTACGACAACGACGAGGACGCACGCTGACATGGCCGGCTGGGACGTGCATACGCACCTGATACCGCCCACTGTGCTGGCAGCGGTCGGCAGCTTCGGGCTGTCCATCGACGGGGACCAGCTAGTTGTCGACGGTCATGAGCGGCTGCCGCTGCGGAGGCTGGGCGATCCTGCCGCACTGTTGTCTTGGATCGACGAGCAACAGCTGGACGGTGCTGTGGTGTCCGTGCCTCCTGCACTCTTCCGGTACGACCTGGGTGTCGAGTGGGCCTCGCTGGTCAATGAAGGACTGCGCGAGTTGGCTGGGCCGCGCGTGCGGGTGCTCGGTCAGCTGCCGTTGCACGACCCTTCCGCTGCTGCAGTTGCCACATCGCTTGCTGCTGAGGGAGCCTTCAGCGGCTTCGCGCTCGGTACTGCGGGCTTCGCCGGGCTGGACGAGGTGTGGGAGGTGCTGGACGCGCTGGAGGCGTTCACCTTGATCCACCCGGGACACAGTCCCGACAAGAGACTGTCTGCGTACTACCTCTCGAACCTGCTCGGAAACCCTTATGAAACAGGGCTTGCGGCGGCTGAGCTGGTGTTCGCGGATGTCCCCGGGCGATTCCCGGGGATCAAGTTCTGCCTCTGCCACGGTGGCGGAGTGACGGCGGCGCTGGCCGGCCGTTGGCAGCGGGGGATCGATACGGCCCGGCCGGGGATCTCGGCGCCGTCCTTATCGGTCGCTGCAGCGTTGCGGCGGTTCTACGTCGACGACCTGGTGCACGACCCCGCCGTACTGGCTCTGCTGGAGTCGACATTCGGGGCCGATCGGGTGCTGGCGGGGAGCGACTGGCCGTTCCCGATGGGCAGCGATCAGGTCGATCCAGACCGGGCAAAGCTCGCGGAGCGGCTGACCAGGCCGCTCGGCCAGGGGGTGGCCGAAGGGTGAGAAGGACTTTTCGTCAGGACCGAGATGTGATCAGATATCAAATCGTAAGCGGGGGCACCGGTATGAGTGGGGTGGGTGGATGAGCGCGCAGAAGGGCATCGTGCTGCGCAGCTACGGGCCCGGCCAGCAGTTGAAGGCCGAGGAGACCGAGCTGGTCGCGGGACCTGGGGAAGCCTTGGTCGAGATGCGGGTGGCGGCCGTCACCTCGCTGGACCGGACCGTGCTGGCGGGCAAGCTGCCCCAGCAGCTGCAGGTTCCGTTCGTGCCCGGCTCAGAGGGTGCGGGCGTGGTGCTGAGTTCGGAGAAGTATCCGGCCGGCACCGAAGTGGTGATCCGTGGTGGCGGCGTCGGGGTCTCCCTGCCGGGCACCTGGGGACAGCTGGCCGTAGTACCGGATGGGTCTTTGCATGCGCTGCCGGAGGGGCTGGACCCTGCTGCGGCGGTGGCCATGCTGGCTGCCGCGTTGACCGCGCATACCGCAGTACGGCGGGTTGGTGCTGTCGTCGCCGGTGAGACCGTTGTGGTGACCGGTGCGACCGGGCTGGTTGGGCGGCTGTGTGTCGCTGTTGCGCGGGCAGCCGGGGCCGGGAAGGTGATCGGTCTGGCGCGTGCAGGGGAGTCCGTCGACAACCTGTCTGGGCTGGTTGACCAGATCGTGCGTGTGGACGAGCTGGGCCAGGTCGGACGCGAACTGCAGTGGTGCGACGCCGCGATCGACACAGTGGGTGGTCCTGTCACCAGCGGGGTGATGAGCCACATCACGCCGGGCGGGCGGGTCGTAGTACTGGGCTACACGGCAGGGGAGTTCGCCACACTCGACCTGCACCAGCTGATCGGCCGCGACCTGCGGGTGCTGCCGGTGAACATGCAGCGCACATCGATCGAGCCTGGAACCGTGGAGCAGGTGCTGGCTGACATTGCGCCTGCTGCTGTGCTACCAGAGATCCAGCTAGTCTCGGCGCTGGACGCAGAGGACGCACTGGACCTCCTCTCCGCAGCCACTGCCGACCGCCGCATCCTCCTAGACCTCGGAGTCTTGAGATGACTATTAGCATCCGGGTTGGCAGTTCTTTGGCGCTTGCGGCGCCCAGGCACGCACCTCGCGGCACCGGAGAAACATCCACGATGCTCCGCATCGAGGACGCTTCTCCGGCACCGCGATGCACGCACCTGACCACCGCAATCACTCAAATAACTGCCAACCCGGACGCTAGTGGGTGGGCAATCTGTTGTCGGAGTGCACGTGAATGCCAACTCCCCGCTACGGTTACCTCGCAGACGTGAGTGCCGCGCAGGAGAGAGGTAACCCGTACCCCATGACCCGACGACTCGAGCTCACGCCCGGGGGACCGAGCGGACGGCGGACTCTCGCGGAGGAGGCCGCCGCGGAGTTGCACGAGCTCATCCTGTCCGGCGAGCTGCCCAGCGGTACGGCGCTGCGGCTGGAGGAGCTGGCCAAGCGGCTGGACATGAGCCAGATGCCGATCCGGGAGGGCCTGCGCCGGATGCAGGCACTCGGGCTGGTCGAGATCGTGCCGCACAAGGGTGCCTGGGTCCGCGAACTGTCGATGGAGGACCTCCGCGACACCCACGAGACGCGGCTCGCTTTGGAGAGCCTCGCAGTACGGGCTGCTGCTACTCGCTTCGCTGAGTCGGACGCGCTGTTGGCTAGGTCGGCGTTGGCTGAGCACGTGCGACTGTCGAAGGCAGGCGACATCATTGCCTCGCGACAGGCGCATACGGAGTTCCACTTCGCGATCTACCGGGCGGGTGGGTCGCGGTGGCTGCCGCGGGCGATCGAGCCGGTCTGGCAGAACAGTGAGCGGTACCGGTTCGGCTCGCGGCAGACCAAGGCGCGGATCGAGCAGACCCGGCTGGAGCACCAGGCGATCCTGGATGCCTGTCAGGCGCACGACGAGGCCGGCGCCGAGGCTGCGCTTCGCCAGCACCTGGAAGGCGCGATGCAGCGCATCACCGAGACGATGGAACGCCGCTACAAGAAAGACTGACGGCTGTTTTGTCGAAAGTGTCGCTGTAGCTTCTACCTCTCTTCGTAAGGGTCACCTCGAAGAGCTGGAGAACTACAGTGAACGTCTTCCTGTCGATCGTCGTCGCCGCTGTTGCAGTGTTCGTGGTCAGTAGTGCTTGGTACGTCGTCTTTGCTGCGCCGCGAGCGGCCATGCTCGGTACTGCGCCTTCCGCTGACCGCCCGCCGGTGCGGAATGTCGTGCTGGAGTTGCTGCGGAGCGCATTGGTCGCGAGCGTGATTGCCGGCCTTGCGGCTCATCTGGCGATCAGCAGTGTTGCTCCGGCGTTGCTGCTGGGGCTTGTGCTGTTCGCCGGGTTCCCGTTCGTGTTGCTGACCGGCTCAGTGCTCTGGGACAAGGTGAACTGGCAACTGGCCGCGATTCACGGTGGCGACTGGCTGCTGAAGCTACTGGTGATCTCCCTGATCATCGGCCTCTTCCGCTGAGCCCGTACGCCGGGAGGCGCGCCTTCCGGCGTACGGGGGCTGACTAGTCGGCGAGGTGGGCGGGGAAGCCGCCGGTGGCGACCGGGCCCCAGCGTTTCGGGGTGATCCGGATCAGGCACTTGCCCTGCTTGCGCATCGCCTCGCGGTACTCGTCCCAGTCCGGGTGCTCGCCGGAGATCGACCGGAAGTAGTCGACCAGCGGCTCGACGGCGTCCGGCAACTCGATCACCTCGCCGTCGCCGTCGATCTGCACCCACGGCCCGTTCCAGTCGTCCGACAGCACCAGCACGCCGGCGCGTTCGTCGCGCTTCACGTTCTTGCTCTTGGCGCGTTCCGGGTACGACGAGATGACGATGCGGCCCTGCTCGTCGACCCCGCCGGAGACCGGTGAGACCTGCGGCGACCCGTCCGCACGCCGGGTGATCAGCAACATGTGATGACGCGGCCGGACGAACTCCAGCAGCGCCTCGGTGTCGACCTGAGTATTGGTGGCAATCGTCCTCGGCATACCACCGACCTTAGTGCCGCAGACCCGCGATCAGGAGGTCGACCAGTTGGCGGGCGTTGTAGTCGGGGTTGTTCGAGGCGCCGATGCAGAGGTTGCCGACACCGCGCATCAGGGTGACCGGCTGGAGGCCCGCCTTGATCTCGCCGGCAGCGACCGCGGCGTCGAGGAGCTGGCCGCAGACCGGGACGAGGCGGTCGAGGAAGTAGGCGTGCAAGGTCTGGAAGGCGGCGTTGTCGGACTGCAGCGCGCCGGCGAGACCGTGCTTGGTGACCAGGAAATCGACGAAGAGGTCGATCCACTCGGCCAGCGCCTTGTGGGGTGAGCTGTTGCCGGCCAGCAGGATCGGCCCGGCCTCGGCGCACGCCTCCACCTGGTGCCGGTAGACCGCGACGATCAGATCGGCCCGGGTCGGGAAGTGGCGGTAGATGGTGCCGACCCCGACGCCCGCCTTGGCGGCGATGTCGCGGACGGGCGCGTCGACGCCGGACGTCACGAAGGCCGCGGCGGCCGCGTCCAGCAGGGAGACCTCGTTGCGGCGCGCATCGGCCCGCTTCTTCGGCTGGTTGCCCATCACCCTCCCTTGCTAAACGGAACACGGTTCCGTATTGTTGCTTATCGGAACCTCGTTCCGCTTATCCCACAGTAGCAATCCCTTGAGGAGATAGTCATGCAGTACCGCACGCTCGGCCGCACCGGTGTCCAGGTCAGCACCCTCGCCCTCGGCGCGATGAACTTCGGCCCGATCGGTGACACGTCGCAAGAGGACGCGATCGCGATCGTCGATGCAGCTCTGGAGGCCGGCATCAACGTCATCGACACCGCCGACATGTACGGCGAGGGCGTCTCCGAGGAGATGGTCGGCAAGGCCATCGCCGGCCGCCGCGACGACCTGGTCCTGGCGACCAAGGCGACCCTGCCGATCGGGGAGGAGCGCAACCATCGGGGCAGCTCACGCCGCTGGCTGGTCACCGAACTGGACAACAGCCTGCGGCGACTCGGTGTCGATCACGTCGACCTCTACCAGATGCACCGCTGGGATCCGACGACCAGCGACGAGGAGACGCTGTCGGCCCTTACCGACCTGCAGCGGGCGGGAAAGATCCGGTACTTCGGGTCGTCCAGCTTCCCGGCGTACCGGATCGTGCAAGCGCAGTGGGCTGCCCGGGAGAACCATCTCAGCCGCTATGTCACTGAGCAGCCGGGGTACTCGATCCTGCAACGTGGTGTCGAGTCGCACGTGCTGCCGGTGACTGAGGAGTACGGGCTCGGCGTACTGGTGTGGAGTCCGCTGGCCTCGGGGTGGCTCTCGGGTGCGGTCCGGGCCGGTCAGGAGATCGCCACCAATCGCTCGGTGCGCCGGCCGGAGTGGTTCGATCTCACCGTCCCGTCCAACCAGGTTCGGCTGGACGCCGTCGAGCGGCTGGTGAAGGTCGCCGACCAAGCTGGATTGACTCTGATCCAGCTTGCGCTTGGATTCGTCACCGCGCACCCGGGTGTGACGAGCGCGATCATCGGTCCGCGCACGCTGGACCACCTGCACTCGCAGCTCGCCGCCGCGGACACCGTTCTGTCCGCCGATGTGCTGGACGCGATCGACGAGATCGTTGCTCCCGGCATCGATCTCTCACCGGAGCAGAAGTTCGACACCCCGCCGGCGATTCTCGACGCGTCGCTGCGGAGGCGCTGATGCCGAGCTTCGGGATCATGACCGCGCCGATGCAGGTGGACTATCCATCCGTACTAGGGGTCTGGCGCGAGGCGGACGCCGTACCGGAGATCGAGCACGCCTGGCTCTTCGACCACCTGATGCCGATCGGCGGCGATCCGGACGGCCCGATCTTCGAGGGCTGGACGCTGCTTTCTGCTCTAGCTGCTCAGACTTCGCGGCTGCGGGTCGGGCTCCTGGTGACCAGCAACCGCTTCCGGCCGCCGGCGATGCTGGCCAAGATGGCGGCGACCGTCGACATCGTCTCGGGCGGCCGCCTCGACTTCGGGATCGGCGTCGGCTCCCGGCCGAGCCATCCGCTGGCCCGCCGGGAGTACGAGGCCTACGGTCTGCCCTTCCACGACGTCGCCCATGCGGTGGGAAGCTTCGCCGAGGCTCTGACGGTGATCCGGCGTCTCTGGACCTCGCCGACGCCGTTCGATTTCCATGGCGAGTATCTGTCGCTGACCGGCGCCTTCTGCAACCCCAAACCCGCCCAGCCCCCACCGATCGTCATCGGCGGCCGCTCAGCCTCCGTACTACGAATCGCCGCCGAACACGCCGACATCTGGAACATCCCCGGCGGCGACCTCCCCGACGCCATCCAACGCAGCGCCCTCCTGGACCGCTACTGCACCGCCCGCAACCGCGACCCCGCCTCTATCGCCCGCTCCATCCACCTCCCGGTCTCCTACGACCACCCAGAAACCACCCGAACCGCCATCACCGAGGCCGTCTCCGCCGGGTTCACCCACGTAGTACTAGGCCTCCCCACCCCCTACCCACCCAACGTCGCCCAATGGGTCGCAGACGAACTAATCACCCCAACCAGCTAGCACCCCGGATCCACGGACCCAGCTATCCGAACCAATTCACGCACCCCCTTGCCGACCGCCGTACCGACGGACATGAGGTATCCACGAATCCACCCCTCGCCTCGGCCGACCTGAGCGTGACTCCGCCCTCCCGACCCCAACACCTCATGTCCGTCGGTACGCCTGTGAGTTGCTGCAAGGCCACCGGACGCCTTTCACTCCGGCTGGTTCGCACTCTCGAGGTGCTCGCCTCCGCTTGTGGTGCTCGCCTCCGCTTGTGGTGCTCAACCCCTTCCCATTGCAGGGGGCTAACCCCACCACCGGGAGCGAGGCCGCCTCTTCGCCGCCGCTCGGCAGCCGTCCCTCCGCGAACCAGCTCCCGTCGACCGGGCGGGGATGGGGGCCTGATCTCGCCTCTTCAGGGAGGTACGATTGACATGAGTCGAACAGGTGTTCGAACATGGGAGGGTGACGGGGACTGCTTCGGTGGAGGTGGCTGGGCGGGCGGCTGAGGTCAGCCGGGTGACCGCGCTGGATCAGGCGCGGGCGCTGCTGGCTCGCGCCAAGGAGCAGAAGGCCGCCCGGCTGGCCGAGGCGGAACTCCGGGAAGCTGAGCTTCGGGTGGTGCCGGCGCCGCGGACTACTGAGAGCAGGGTGCAGCAGGCGCTGGACACGGCGACTGTCGAGCGGGCGTTGCCGACTCTTCCGGCGGTGTCCGATCTTCTGGGTGGCAGTTTGAAGGGCGGTTCGGTGTACTCCGTGCGCGGGTCGACCGCGTTGGTGATGGCGATGATGGCGGGTCCGTCGGCGGAGGGCGCCTGGTGTGGGGTGGTGGGGCTGCCGTCGTTCGGGGCGGAGGCGGCCCGGGAGCTCGGGGTCGATGTCGAGCGGCTGGTGCTGGTGCCCGATCCGGAGCGGGACTGGCTGAGTGTGGTCGCGGCGCTGGCCGACGCGCTGACCGTGGTGGTGGTGCGGCCGCCGGGAGTGGTGACGCCGGGGGAGGCGTCCCGGTTGGCTGCCCGGTTGCGGACTCGCGGCGCGATGCTGATCGCGGTCGGGTCCTGGCCGGGGAGTGAAGCTCGACTTGAGGTTCAGGGCAACGTCTGGACCGGGCTGGGGGAAGGCGAGGGGTATCTCGCCGGCCGCCAGGCAACCGTCGCGGTCACCACCCGGGGAGCCGCCCGACAGCACCAGCTCTGGCTACCGGCCGTCGACGGCTCGATCCGCCCGGTCCGCCCACTCGAAGCGGTCCAGCCGCTCGACTCTGGTACGCCGCTCGAAGCGGTGCAGCCGCGCGACTCGGGAAGGCCGGGTGAGTTGGGGCACGACGAGCGGTGGGAGGCGGTGGGCTGATGAGCGGCGTACGGCGTACTGCTTCGGGGCAGGGGAGTTTGACTCGGACGATCGTGATCTGGGTGCCGGACTGGCCGGTGACCGCGGCAGCCACGGCCGCTGGGCATTCCCCGGACGGGCCGGTCGCAGTACTGGCCAAGGGCAAGGTGCTGGCTGCTTCGGCGGCTGCCCGGGCCGAAGGGGTGCGGCAGGGGCTGAAGGCGCGCGATGCCCAGTCGCGCTGCCCGGAGCTGGTGGTGCTGAAGTACGACCCGGTGATCGACGCGCGGGCCTTCGACCCGGTGATCAGCTGCCTGGAGGCGCTCACCCCGGGCGTCCAGGTGATCCGGCCGGGGATGTGTGCGCTGAAGGCCCGCGGACCGACCCGGTTCTACGGCACCGAGCAGGCTGCCGCGGAGAAGTTGCTCGACCGGCTGGAGACATTCGACGTATCGGGGAGCCGGGTCGGGATCGCCGACGGGCCGTTCGCCGCCGAGCAGGCGGCCCGGGCCAGCTCGCCGCGGACCAGGGTGCTGGTGATCCCGCCCGGTGGATCGGCGGAGTTCCTGGCGCCGATCTCGGTCGACACGCTCGGGCAGCCGGCGCTCACCGACCTGCTCCGGCGGCTCGGGTTGCGGTCGCTCGGAGCGTTCGCCCAGCTCCCGGCGACCGAAGTACTGACCAGGTTCGGGCCTGATGGTGCGTTCGCGCATCGGCTGGCCAGCGGGGCCGACGACCGGACGGTGGTCGCCCGGAAGGTGCCGCCCGAGCTGGCCCGGACGCTGGACTTCGAGCCGTCGGTGGACCGGGTCGACCAGGTCGCGTTCGCGGTCCGCGGGGTGGCCGACGAGCTGATCGGCCGGCTGACCGCACTCGGCCTGGTCTGCACCACGCTGCGGGTCGAGATCGGCACCGAGTCCGGCCGGATCCACGAACGGGACTGGCTGCATCCCCGCTGGTTCAGCGCCACCGACCTGGTCGACCGGGTCCGCTGGCAGCTGCAGGGCAGCGGGACGGCGACCAGCGAGCTGACCTCGCCGGTGGTGCGGATCCGGCTGATCCCGGAAGAGGCCGATCCGATCGGCGCCCATGTCGACGGGCTGTGGGGTGGTGGACCCGACGAGCGGATCCACCGGGCGCTGTCCCGGGTGCAGAGCATGCTCGGGCACGGCGGCGTCGTCTCGGTGGCGCTCGGTGGCGGCCGCGGGTTCCTGGAGCGGCAGACCCTGATTCCCTGGGGGGACCGGCCGGTTCCGAAGTATCCGGCCGACGCGCCCTGGCCGGGGGTCGCGATCTCGGCGAGCCCGAAGCTGTGGCCGATGCCGGTACCGACCACGGTCTACCCCGAACCGCTGCCGGCCGAGGTCTTCGACGCGGACGGGCGACTGGTCTCGGTGAGTGCCCGGATGCTGCTCTCCGGCGTACCGGCCCAGTTCCGGATCGTTGCTGAGGGCAAGGAATTCCAGGAGGTCGCCGGCTGGGCCGGACCGTGGCTCGCCGAGGAACGCTGGTGGGACCCGGAGGCGACTTCCCGGCAGGCCCGTTTCCAGTTCGTCGGTGCCGACGGCCGGGCCTGGCTCTTCACCCTCCGCCAGGCCCGGTGGTCGGTCGAAGCGGGCTACGACTGACCGGCGATCGTCAGGTGCGGATCCGGAAGGTACGACGGAGATCGGTGACCCACTCGGCCGGGATCTCCCACGGGATGAAGTGGCCGCCGCGATCGTGGGCGGTCAGGTTCACGTGGTTGTACCAGGCGGCGCGGTCGGTCTCGAGGAAGTTCTGCACTCGCTGATCGGTGCTGACGCCAGGCGGGTTCTCATGCGCCACGAAGGTGATGCCGGTCGGTGCTTCGATCACCGGCTGGCGGTCGTGCGACGGAGTCCACGGGTAGCGGTTGTTGTTGGCGTACGTGCGGATCGACGTACCGATCGCGTTGTTCACCCAGAAGATCATCGCGTGGGTGAGCAGGTCGTCCTTGCTGAAGACGGTCTCGATGTCGCCACCACAATCGCTCCAGCTCGTCCAGCGCTGCAGGATCCACGCCAGCAGGCCGGCGGGGGAGTCGGACAGCCCGAAGGACAGGGTGCTCGAGTCGAGGACATGGACAGCGAGATGTACTGCGAACCGCTTGTCGAACTCCAGGATCCTGGCGTGGATCTCCGGCGGAAGATTGTCAGGGATCGGCCTGCCGCCACTGAGGTCCCAGGCCCGGTCGCCGGTGAACAGGTCGAGTTTCAGGCCCGAGCCGATGTGAATGCCGTACAGCTCGTCGGCGTACTTGTGCCCGAGTTGCCCGGTCACCAGCGCGCCGACGTCGCACCCGGCGGCGGCGTACCGGCTGTGTCCCAGGGTCTTGGTCATCAAGGTGTGCCAGAGGTCGGCGACCTTCCAGAAGTTCATGTCAGGGTTGTCCGGCAGTGGGGTGGAGAATCCGAAGCCGGGGAACGACGGCACGATGACGTCGAACGCCTCGGCCGGATCACCGCCGTACGCCGCCGGATCGGCCAGCTGGTCGATCACCTTCGACCAGTGCCAGAACGTCCACGGCCAGCCGTGCGTGAGGATCAGCGGGGTCGGATGCGGGCCGACGCCGGGCTTGTGCAGGAAGTGGATCGGGACGCCGTCGACCTCGACCCTGTAGTGGTCGTAGGCGTTCATCGCGGCCTCGGCCTTGCGCCAGTCGTACTGCGTGCGCCAGTACTCGATCAGGCCTGCCATGGTGGCGCGGTTGACTCCGTAGTACGAGTCTTCATTGCCCACGTCCGTCGGGAAGCGGGTCAGCTCCAGCCGCTGCCGGAGATCATCCAGGACGCTGTCGGCGACATGGATCGGCGTCGGCTCCAAGGGAAATGCTTGATTCATAGGGCTCTCCTGCAGAGATTGTCTGTACTACGTATTGCTGGTCCGCTCCGTGTTGAGTTCGACCAGGCGGGTCAGGGCCGGTAGGGCTGCCGAGATGGCGGCGCGCTCGGCCGGGGTGAGCAGGGTGGCGAGGTCGGTGAGGATCGTGATTCGCTCGGTCTCCCGGCCGTGCGGGATCTCGGCGCCCTTCGGGGTGATGTGCACCAGGACCGCGCGGCCGTCGGAGGGGTCGGGGTGACGCTCCACCAGGCCCTCCTTCTCCAGCTTGGTGACGATCTGGGTGATCGCCGGCTGGGTGACTTGTTCGCTGGCGGCGAGTTCGGTGAGCCGCTTCGGGCCGTCGTGCGCCAGGGAGTGCAGCACCGACAGGGTCGTGAAGCTGTGCCGCTGGATCGACGGCAGCCGGATGTTCATCCGGGTGAAGGCACCGATGACGGCGGTCAGTTCGGTGATGCTCAGGTCGCCGGAGTCGGGCTGCATGGCAGAAGTGTATAAGAGATTTAATTAAATTACTTACGCATTTTCCTGTCGATCTGCTGGTCGGCCGTTCGTGTAGAGGGTGAAAGGTCGAGTTCGATGAAGGAGTGAGTGTGATGACTGAACCGAAGGTCCTGCTGAGTGGTCTGGGGATCCCCGAGTCGCCTCGGTGGCACGACGGCCGGCTGTGGTTCTGCAACTGGATCGGCCAGCAGATCGTGGCCGTCGACCCTGACGGCACGCCGGAATTCATCGCCGTTCCGGAACAGCAGCAGTTGATGGGGTGGTCCATCGACTGGCTGCCCGACGGCCGGCTGCTGACGACGGGCGACACGCTGCGGCGGCGGGAGGCGGACGGGTCGGTGGTTGTGCATGCCGACCAGCACGGGAACGAGATCGTCGTGGACAAGCGAGGCAACGCCTACGTCAACGGCGCGGACTTCAACTTCTCCGGTGGCGAGGAGCCCAAGCCTGGCTACATCAAGCTGGTCACACCGGACGGCCGGGTGCGCGAGGTCGCGGGCGACATCCAGTTTCCCAACGGGATGGTCATCACCCCTGACGATCGAACGCTCGTCATCTCCGAGTCGTTCGCCGGCCGGCTGACCGCGTTCGACATCGAGCCGGACGGTGGACTGTCGAACCGGCGGGTCTTCGCCGAAGATCTCGGTCCCGACGGCATCTGCCTCGATGCCGAGGGGGCCATCTGGGTCTCGACCGGCGGCTCCGCGGTCGTCCGTGTTGCCGAGGGTGGCAAGGTCCTGCAACGCGTCGAACTCGCCGAGAACCGGGCCCCGTTCGCGCTGGCGCTCGGTGGGCCGGATCGGCGAATGCTGTTCATCCTGACCGCTGAATGGCGTCCGGCGGACAGCATCGCCGACAACCTCGGCCGGCTGACCGACGGCCCTCGCACCGGCGAGGTTCTGTCCCTGCCGGTTTCCGTGCCTGGCGTGGGCCGACCTTGATTTGACTTGTTCGAACAGGTGTTCGAAGATTTGGGTATTGGCAGCTGATGCTCAGGAGGTGACCTGATGGGATGGGACAACCCGCCGATCCCGTGGTCCGAGCTGGAGCGGAAGCTGTCGGACCGGTCGCGGCCGCCTGCGCCTGCCGACGAGCTGTTCGAGGCCGACGGTGGTGACGGCCCGGCCTGGTCGCGGCACCGTCCGCCGTACGATCCGGATCCGGTCGACAAGCCACGCCGTCCCGACGGACCGGTGGTGCCGTATGCCGAGCTGCACTGTCATTCCTATTACAGCTTCCTGGACGGCGCCTCCTCGCCGGAGCACCTGGTGGAGGAGTCGATCCGGCTCGGCCTGCACGGGCTCGCGTTGACCGATCACGACGGGTTCTACGGCGTGGTCCGGCTCGCCGAGGCAGCCGCGGAGTACGGCGATCTGCAGACGGTGTTCGGCGCCGAGCTGTCGCTGGAGCTGACCAAGCCGCAGAACGGGATGGCCGACCCTGAAGGCAGTCATCTGCTGGTGCTGGCCGAGCAGAAGGAGGGGTATCACCGGCTGGCCGGCGCGATCACCGAGGCGCAGTTGCGAGGTGAGGAGAAGGGCCGCCCGGTCTATCTCTTGGAGGAGCTGGCCGCGATCGGGGAGGACAGCTGGCTGATCCTCACCGGTTGCCGCAAGGGCCTGGTCCGCCGGGCTCTGGAGCTGGGCGGTCAGGCAGACGGGCCGGCGGCCGCCGCGCGCGAGCTGGACCGGCTGACCGCGTTGTTCGGCAAGGACCGGGTGGTGGTGGAGCTGATCGACCACGGTCTTCCACTGGACACCACGCGCAATGCGGTGCTGGCCCGGCTGGCTGCGGAGAAGGGGCTCCCGGTCGTTGCCACCAACAACGTTCACTACGCGCAACCCCGGCGGCACAAGCTCGCCGCAGCGATCGCCGCGGTCCGGGCCCGGCGCAGCCTCGACGCGATGGACGGCTGGTTGCCGCCGGCCGGGACGGCACACCTGCGGTCGGGGGAGGAGATGCTCGCCCGGTTCCGCCGGTACGACGGCGCGGTGGCCCGCTCGGTGGAGCTCGCGAACCAGTTGGCGTTCAGTCTCCGGGCGGCCAAGCCCAGCCTGCCGCTTCAGGAGGTGCCACCGGGGTACGACGCGATGGAGTGGCTGAAGAAGCTCTGCCGCGACGGGGTGAAGAAGCGCTACTCGGACAAGCCCGCGGAGCTGATGGCCGAGGCGACGGCGCGGGTCGAGCGGGAGCTGGAGGTGATCGAGGCCCTCAAGTTCCCGGGGTACTTCCTGATCGTGCGCGACATCGTCATGTTCGCCAAACGCAAGGGGATCCTCTACCAGGGCAGGGGTTCGGCGGCGAACTCGGTGGTCTGCTACGCGCTGGAGATCACCGCGATCGATCCGGTGTTCTTCAACCTTCCGTTCGAGCGGTTCCTCTCCTCGGCTCGTGACGAGGAGCCGGACATCGACGTCGACTTCGACTCGGACCGGCGCGAGGAGGTGATCCAGTACGTCTACGGCAAGTACGGCCGGCGTAACGCTGCCCAGGTCGCCAACGTCATCACCTACCGCCCGAAGCTCGCCGTACGGGACATGGCCAAGGCGCTCGGGTTCAGTACCGGGCAGCAGGACGCGTGGTCCAAGCAGGTGGATGCGTGGGGAGCGGTGCGCAGCAGCGCCGATCACGACATCCCGGCGCCCGTGGTCGCGCTGGCCGAAGACCTGCTGAAGTTCCCGCGGCACCTCGGCATCCACTCCGGCGGGATGGTGCTGACCGACATCCCGGTCGGTCATGTGGTGCCGGTCGAGCACGCCCGGATGGAGAACCGGACCGTGCTGCAGTGGGACAAGGACGACTGCGCCTGGATGGGGCTGGTGAAGTTCGACCTGCTCGGGCTGGGGATGCTGGCCGCGCTGCAGTACGCGATGGATCTGGTCCGTCAGTTCCTCGGCGAGGACTGGAACCTGGACACGATCCCCAAGGAGGAGCCCGGCGTCTACGACCAGCTCTGCAAGGCGGACTCGGTCGGCGTGTTCCAGGTGGAGAGCCGGGCGCAGATGAGCACCCTGCCCCGGTTGCGGCCGCGCAGCTTCTACGACCTGGCGATCGAGGTGGCGCTGATCCGGCCCGGTCCGATCCAGGGCGGTGCGGTGCATCCGTTCATCCGCCGCAAGTTGGGGGAGGAGGACATCACCTACTTGCATCCCAAGCTGGAGCCGGTGTTGGCGCGCACGCTCGGGGTGCCGCTGTTCCAGGAGCAGCTGATGCAGATCGCGATGACGGTCGGCGGCTGCACCGGTGAGGACGCGGACCTGCTCCGGCGCGCGATGGGGTCCAAGCGCGGCGTGGAGAAGATCTCGTCGCTGCGCACCAAGCTGTACGACGGGATGGCGGCGAACGGGATCACCGGCGACGTGGCCGACCAGATCTACGAGAAGATCGAGGCGTTCGCGAACTTCGGTTTCGCCGAGTCCCACTCGATCAGCTTCGCCCTCCTCGTCTACGCCAGCACCTGGCTCCGCCTCCACTACCCAGCCGCCTTCCTGGCAGCCCTCCTCCGAGCCCAGCCGATGGGCTTCTACTCACCCCAGTCCCTGGTAGCCGACGCCCGCCGCCACGGCGTCACCGTCCACCGCCCCGACCTCCACCTCTCCCAACCCCACCCCACCCTCGAACCCCTCGACCCCACCCAGGTTGTTGCTACGGGCAATGAATCTTGTGTGGTGAAGATGCAGCCTCCGGTCGGGAAGTTCAATCCGAAGGTGCCGTTCGATTCGGATCTGCATCGGCGGGACGGACGGTTGGCGGTGCGGCTCGGGCTGGCGGGGGTGAAGTCGATCGGGGAGACGGTAGCGACGACCATCGTCGAGGAGCGGGAGAAGAACGGGGCGTACGCCGACATGGCGGATCTCGTCCGACGGACAGGACTGACCGCAGTA
This sequence comes from Kribbella sp. NPDC006257, assembly GCF_040613535.1. Lineage (NCBI taxonomy): Bacteria > Bacillati > Actinomycetota > Actinomycetes > Propionibacteriales > Kribbellaceae > Kribbella > Kribbella sp. NPDC006257. The sequence goes on along the minus strand of NZ_JBEXSJ010000018.1, from coordinate 26,424 downwards.
CAGGTGGAAGCGCTGGCGACGGCGGGCGCGTTCGACTCGTTCGGGTTGTCCCGGCGGCAGGCGCTCTGGAACGCAGGCCGTGCTGCCGAGGAACGACCGGGGCACCTGTCCGGGGTGAGCAGTTCGGGTCCGCCGCCGATGCTGCCGGGGATGACCGAGGTGGAGACGACGATGGCCGACCTCTGGGCGACCGGGATCTCGCCGGACGACCACCCGATCCGGCACGTCCGGGCGATGCTCGACGAGCGCGGCATCCTGCGCGCGAACCAGCTGCCCACTGCCGAGGACGGCACCCGGGTGTACGTCGGGGGAGTCGTCACCCATCGCCAGCGCCCGGCGACCGCGGCCGGCGTCACCTTCCTCAACCTGGAAGACGAGACCGGCATGATCAACATCGTCTGCTCGAACGGCGTCTGGAACCGCTACCGCCGGATCGCCCGCGAATCCAGCGCGATGATCATCCGCGGCCGCCTCGAACGCTCCCAAGGCGTCACCAACCTCGTCGCCGACAAACTGGAACGCCTCCCCCTAGCCGCCAAAACCACCTCCCGCGACTTCCGCTGACCACACCGGCACTCGCGGATGACCTGCGCCGCGGAGGTGTTAGCTGAGGGCTGGGATCAAGACGAGGAGGAGGGCTACGGCGAGGATGACTCCGAGTACGCCGAGGAGTACGCCGAGGCCCTTTCGCTTCACCTTGGTGTGGCCGATGCTTCCGGTGGATGCGAACTGGTGATACGGCGAGGCGTAGAACACCGGCACTGCCTGGTTCGGCTGCACCGTGCAGTCGAGCGCAGCTTTGCCGTAGGTCATCATCCATCGCGAGCTGATGTCGATGTGCAGTGGTCCGGCAAAGACCGGGATGTCGTTCCGGCCGTACCGGACCGGAACCGGGTAGCCGTTCAGACGCACCGTCGGCGGAATCAGGTTGCTCGTCATCGAACTGCCCTGGATGGTCAGGTGCAGCATCCCCATCGGCACCTGCTGCTGGAACTGCTGCGGCGCCTGCGGCTGGTACTGCGACGGCGCCTGCGGCTGGAACTGCGACGGCTGCTGCTCGAAACTCATGGGGGCAACGATAGAGCTACCCAACGGTCACCTGGCGGTCGGCTTCACGGACCAGCGATCCACCGCTGCTCAAGCGCGAACCCAGGGGGTGTGACTCGGCAGTTCGCAGCCTGTCAGTAGTCGCGGTAGCTCTGGAGTTCACCCTTGCGGCCACGTGTTGGCGCGGGATCAGTTGATGTGGAGCACTGCTTTTCCGGAGATTTGGCGGGTGAGTAGGGCCTCGATTGCGGTCGGGGTTTCGCGCCAGGAGGATTCCAGTTCGACCTGGCCGTTCAGGCGGCCGCTGGCGAGCAGGGTGCACAGCCGGGCAAGGTCGGTGGCGACGCTGCCCGGCTCGTCGAAGTTGTTGAGGGTATAGACCCGGGCTCCTGGCGAGCGGGAGTACCACCCGGCCCGGAAGCTGACCGGAGCTTCCGGATCCTGGGTCGCGAGACTGACCACGACACCGTGCGGTGCGAGGTGTTCGATGGCCTGGCCGAAGACCGCACCTCCGACAGCTTCCACGATCAGGTCGAAGTCGCCCTCGATCCGCTCGCTGACCACGTCGGCGCCGAGCAACCCGGCCACCGGCGTACGGCGTACGAGGGCTGTGACTTGCGCGCCGGCCAGTTGGGCAAGCTGTACTGCGAATCGTCCGACCCCGCCCGTCGCGCCCGTGACCAGGACTCGCCTGGCCAGCAGGAGCCCGCCATGCTCCAGTGATCGCAACGCGGTCAGCGCGGCCGTCGGCAAGGTCGCGGCCTCTACGTCGGACACACCGTCCGGAATCACGGCCATCCACTGCGTCGAGATCGCCGCCAATTCCGCCCAGGCACCTCGTCGCCGTACCAGGCCCACGACCCTGGTCCCGACCGCCGGACCACTTCCGTCCGCCGCAGCCTTCACGATGACGCCGGCCACGTCCCACCCGGTGATCGATCCGTCCGGCAGTTTCGCGAGATCGAGCACCTCGCCCTGGTTCAACGAGAACGCTCGGACCTGGACCACGGCCTGATCCGGAAGGGGCACCGGCTCATCGACAGTGGTCAGGCGGACGGTCGAGTCTGACTTCGTGAGAGCGAGCACCTCTCACACAGTACTGCCGAGTGAACGAGGAACTCGGGGTGAAGGAGGAGCCAGCAGTGGGCGAGGAACTCAGGGTGAGGAGGAACTCGGGGTGGAGGAGGAGGCCGCAGTGGACGAGGAACTCGGGGTGAGGAGGAACCCGGAGTGGACGAGGGTCGCACGGCCGTCCGGCGGGTCGGGGCACGTAGCCTGGCGGGTGTGGAGGATCTGGCGGGGCAGGTCAGGCTCTGGGTGCAGAAGTGGCGTTGGTACGAGCGGAATTCGTTGCCGTGGAACCGGGGCCGGATTCACTGGGAGTTGTTGCGGCGTGGGGCGTTCGCGCGCTGGCCGTTGCAGGGGAACGTGCTGGAGGCGCTGCGGGACGGCCGGCTCGAGGTCGGGGCGAACACGCTGTTCGAGCCCAATGTGTGGATCACGGTGGGGGACGAGGCCAAGGTGCGGATCGGCGAGGGGACGTTCCTGAACGTCGCAGTGATGGTGGCCGCGCTCGAGCTGGTCGAGATCGGCTCGCACTGCATGCTCGCCAACGGGTGTTTCGTGACGGATGCCAACCACCGGTTCAACGATCCGGACCGGCCGGTGCCGTGGCAGGGCTTCGACTCCAAAGGACCGACGCGGATCGGCGACAACGTCTGGCTGGGAGCCAATGTCGTCGTCACCAGCGGGGTGACGATCGGCGAGCGATGCGTGATCGGAGCCAACAGCGTCGTCACGCAGGACATCCCGCCGTACTCCGTCGCAGCCGGCGCCCCGGCCAAGGTCCTCCGAACCGTCACGTACCCGGCAACAGATCTCCCTGGCTGATCCAAAGTCGTTGCCTCAGGCATCCAGGGCCGAATCGCCTAGGCGACGGTTGGCCGGGTCATCAGGGGTGACCGTAGGTGCAGGGTGAGGTCGGGGCCGGTCAGTGGCACGGTGCACCACGTTGCGGTGGCCGTTCCTGTGGTGGCATCGATGGCCACGCGGACTCGGTGCGGGGTGGTGATGACGTAGAGGTCGGCAATGAATTTGTTGTCCTGCCAGGCGCCATTCGCGACGGCGGGGCGGCCGAGGGGCGAACTCTCACGCCATTCGCCGTAGCCCACGTCGAGGGTGAGGTCGGCCCCGAGCTGTAGGTGCCACCCGTCGTGCGCGGAGTCGCCGGCGATGGGCTCGAGGGCCACAGGGGTGCCATCAGGGAGCACGGAATTGTCGGCGGAGGCGTCGAGGGTGGCCTTGACGGGGAGGGCTGGCGCGGCGGATGGAGTGGCGTCGGCCGGGTCGGTGGGCGTGGCGGGGTCGGCGACCGCGGGGCTGTGGGCGACCGCGAGGGTGGGCGCGGCTGAGTCGGTTGGGGTGGGGGCGCCTGGGGTCAGCGGGATGGCGAGGTGGTGGAGGCGGGTGGTGAGGAGGTGGTCGTCTTCGGGGGTGTCGGGGTGGTCCAGGCCGGGGAGGAGGAAGTCCCAGAAGGCGCCGGGGATGGGTTGGCGTTCGTCCAGGGCTGAGGTCACGACGATGACGAGGTCGTGGTCGGGGACTACCAGGCATTGCTGGCCGAAGGCGCCGTTGGCGAAGAAGCCGTGGCGCGAGCGCCAGAACTGATAGCCGTATCCGCACAGGAAGTCAGGAGCGGCCCAGGCGTCGTCGAGTTGCAGGGTTTCGATGTGCCGGCTGGTGGCGAGTTCGATCCATTCGCGCGGGATCAGCTGGCGGTCGCCCCAGACACCACCGCGGAGCAGTAGCTGGCCGAAGGCGGCGACAGCCTCGGTCCTGAGGTGCAGCCCGTGGAATCCGAAGGCGGCACCGCTTCCGACCCGGTCCCATTCGGCGCCTTCGATGCCCATCGGCTGGAAGAGCCGCTCGTCGAGGAATTCCGGAAGACCGCGGCCGGTAACCCTTTCCACCATCCGGGCCAGGATGAATGTGGTCGCGTTGTCGTAGGTGTGCCGGGTTCCCTCGGGTTCGCTGAACGGTACCCGCAGGAAGCCTTTCACCAGGTCGTCCGGTTCGAGTTGCCATGCGTCTTCGAGGCTGTCCGTAGCGTGCCCGACGGTCATGGAGAGCAGGTGATGCACGGTGAGACGGCGTCCCTGCTCCGAGATGTCGGCCGGAACATGGTCAGGCAGTACGTCGACCACCCGGTCGTCCAGCGAGAGCAGTCCGTCGGCGATCGTGAGCCCTACGGCGATCGAGGTGAACGATTTGGTCATGGAGTAGAGAAGGTGCGGGCGGTCCGCGGAGTACGGCGCCCACCAGCCTTCGGCGACGACGTGACCGTGGCGTACGACCATGATCGAGTGAATCTCGACAGACTCCGCCTCGAGCCAGTCCAGCAAACTGACGATCGCCCGGGACGACACCCCCGATGCAGCCGGTGTCGAACGAGGCAGCAGCGCACGCTGAGCAGACATCCACAAAACGTAACAACCCCTGCAATCCATTTACGGCACGAGCAGCTCAGCCACGAAGAGGAAAGGCGCGAATGATCACGGCCGTCGGGGTCGAGGTCGTGCTCGAGCCCGGGGGTGTGCTTGGGGTAGGCGAGGGATGGGTTCTGGCGAAGTCGCGGAGCGTGCGTTGGAGGCGGGCGTGCAGTTCGGAGAGGTCACCTTCGGTCAGAGAGAGGACCTCGCTGAAGGCGAAGTCCTCATCTTCGGAGTCTCGGGTGGTCAGCCAGGTGGCGTAGGCGACATCTTCCAGTTCCCTGTTGAGCGTTGCTTGCGAGGTCGAGACCCGGCGCCAGGGCTTTCCACGGCCGGGGATCTCCGGGACCGGTTCGATCAACCCGTAGTGCTCGAGCCGGCGGAGGTGGAAGGAACAAGCTCCCGTGCTCTCGCCGAGCTCCCGCGCCGCGATGGTTGAGGTGGTCGTTCCATCCCGATCGATCAGTGTGAGTAAGGCGTCGCGCAGCGGATGTCCATGAACGGCCTCGCGTCGACCGGATACTCCGGGCTGGTCGGAGTTGGCCTGGTCTGGGTGGTCGCGCATGGGGATGAGCATAGCCGGACTTTGCAAAGAGTGGCTTTGCAAATACATTCTCTGCGTGACTACGTTTGTTCTGGGGCGCCCCAGTCCGCCGGTGGCCGAGGTGTCCGAGCAGGTTCTTCGCGGAATGCCCCGGAGGATTACTGAGTACGGCGAAGAGATTCTGCACAGGCCGTGCCGGGCGGTGGAGGAGTTCGGGGCTGCGCGGTGGGCCGGGCTGATCGACGACATGTTCACCACGATGTGGATTGCCGAAGGATGCGGTCTGGCGGCGAACCAGGTTGATGTCGATGCCCGGCTGTTCGTCTATGACCTGATCGATGAGTACGGCGATCGGCATCTGGGACATGTGTTCAACCCGCGGATCCAACTGCTGTCCGGGCTGGCGGGGGAGCAGGATGGTAGTGAGGGATGTCTGTCGGTTCCGGGCGCCAACGAGCAGTTGGTCCGTCCGGCTCGGGTGAACCTGCACGGGTCCGATCTAGAGGGTGCGCCGGTCGCGCTCCAGGCGTCCGGGTACTTCGCTCGCTGCTTGGTGCACGAGACGCAGCACCTGGACGGGACCCTGTATGTCGACCATCTTGATCCGTCGGCGAGAGATCACGCGCTGGCAGTCTCGGCCTCGCGGCGGAGCGCCGTTCTCGCCCGCCGAACGGCCCGACAACACGAACTCGGCAAGTAGGCAGCCAAACAACACCCAGCTCGGGAGTAGGCCTGTTCAGCTGCTGGCGAGTTGGTGGTGGATGAGGGCGGCAACCTTGGTGGGGTGACTGAGGTGGGGGGAGTGGCTGGTATCCCAGGTTTGTGAGGTCGAGCAGCGGGCGGCGAAGCGAGTGGCTAGCAGGGCAGGAAGGGCTAGGTCGTTGCTGCCGCTCAGGTAGGTCGCCGACATCGAGTAGCTAGTCGGCGAGCAGGACGAGGCCGGTCATGCCGGAGGCTACGCTCGGGGCGATGAGTCTGCAGGTGAATTACGAGCAAGCGGTTCAGTATCGGATGGGCGTCAATCGTCTGCTCGAACGCCTGCCGGCGGGTTCCTACCTTGAGGCAGCGCGCTTCGGGTTGCAGGACACGGCGCCTCGGGATGCGTTGCTCGGGATGCATGCGCGGGTTGAGGACTGCGAGCCGGATGCTTGGGCGCATCCTGGTCTGATCCAGACGTACGGGCCTCGCGGCGCGGTTTATGTTCTGCCTGAAGGTGACCTGGGGATCTTCACGGTCGGGCGGTTGCCGTTGGACGAGGACAGGCGGCGCGAGATCGAGAAGGTCGCCGACGAGGTCAGCCGGTACCTTGGTGGCGAGGAACGCCGTGGCGGACATCCAGACCTCCGTACTGCGTGCGCAAGCGGTCGGCTGATCCTGCGTTGGACGACTAGTGCCCTGTATGCCCGGGAAGTCCCGCGACCTGAGGTCGACTTCGCAGAAGCGCATCGGGAACTCTGCCGGCGCCATGTCGAGGCGTTCGGGCCGACGACCCCGGAAGCCTTCGCCTGGTGGAGCGCGCTGTCGCCAGGAGATGCCCGCGCGGTGTGGAATCAAATTTCCGGTGAGCTTCTCCAAGTCGACCTCGAAGGACGCCCGGCCTGGATCCTCGCCCGCAACGAGCCCGCACTTCGCAGTACGGAGGCTGCCTTCCGTAGTACGAAACCTGGGGTTCGGTTGTTGGTGGCGTCGGATTTGCGGGTCTTTGGACAGGACAAGTACGGGTTGTTCGTCGGGCCTGGTGTGAAGCGGCGACCGTCGCGGTACGACACGTTCCACCCGAATGGAGTGGTCGTCCACGGTGAGATGGTCGGCGCCTGGGGCCGACGTGGTGGGCGGGTCGATGTACGACTCGGTACGCCGCTGTCCGCCGAAGCCAAGGCAGCCGTGACAGCGGAAGCACTCTCGATGCCGATCCCAGGGCAAGCACTTTCGGTCGAGATCACCGAGCCCTGACCGCAACCTGCCAGCTCAACGAATCTGACCCGCTGAGGGGGTGATGATCAGAAAACTGATCGGCTGGGGGAGAGGGAGCAAATGGGCGTCGTTGTACGGGATCTGGTGCCAGCGTTTCTGGAGTTCTGGGCCAAGGCAGTGCAGGAGCCGGAGCGGCAGCTGGAATTGTGGGACGAGTACGTCGCCGCCAGTCCCGACGTGCTGAACGACGCCGAGCGCAACGGAATCACCGTTGATCCACAGCAGGTGCTGGCCGGCTACGGCGGGCGGGAAGACCTGATCCGGGCGAACGCGCCCAGAGCCACCGAATGGATCACCTCGGCGTTCGACCTGGTCGCCCCGGCGCTAGCAGCAGCGGACGTCGAGCTTCACGCTGTCGCCATGGTGGGACTCGGTACGTCGAACGGCTGGGTCAGCGTGGTGGACGGGAGCTACACCTTGTTCCTCGCGGTCGAGCAGATCGCCGACCTCGACGGAGCGCGCATCCTGGCGGCGCACGAGCTCGCCCATGCACTCCAGTTGCCGCTACCTGAGCGACCCTGGCCGGAGGACGGCACGCTGGGAGAGACCGTGTACGCCGAAGGCTTTGCGACGGCGCTCACTCTCGAATTGTTACCGCAGTACGGACTCGCGGAGCACCTCTGGTTCGGGACCGGGTACGAGAACTGGCTCGCCGAAGCCGAACGGGCGCTGCCCGAGGCGACCGCCGGGATCCTCGCCGAGCTGGAGTCCGCGGAGCACGACGTACTCAGGCGCTATCTGCAGTTCATCAAGGACGGCGACCTGCCGACCCGGATCGGTTACCTGGTCGGCACCCGCGCGGTCCAGCGGCTCCGCGAGACCTACACCTGGCCGGAGCTAGCCCGATGGAGCACGACAAGGGCAACCGACGAACTGCGCGCGGTTCTTGACCAGAAAAGTGATCAAGGCGCCACTCGCGACGGATAGTTTCCTAGCCCGAAGCCCGGGACTCCAGATAGCGCTGTTCGGGAAGGCTGAGCGTGAGCCGGGCCGCCAGCCGATAGGCCTCCCGCGCCGCTTCCTTCTCACCGGCCAGTTCCAGCAGATGAGCCCGTACTGCGGCCAGCCGGTGATGGGATGCCAACGCGGGATCGGCTGCCGTCAACTGCTCGAGTCCCACCTGCGGACCGTGCACCATGGCGACGGCCACGATCCTGTTCAAACTGACCATCGGACCGGGTGCGAGCGTCTCCAGCAACTCGTAGAGCACCAGGATCTGCCGCCAGTCGGTGTCCTCGGCCCGGGCCGCCTCGTCGTGCACCGCGGCGATGGCGGCCTGGAGCTGATAAGGACCGACAGGTGCCGTACGCAACGTTCTGCTGATCAACTCGGTGCCCTCGGCAACTGCCTCGGCATTCCACAGTCGCCGGTCCTGCGAAGGCAACGGAACCAGCAACCCGTCCGGCGAGACCCGGGCCGGCCGACGCGCATCCGTCAGCAGCATCAAGGCGAGCAACCCCGCGACCTCGCCCTCCGCAGGAAGCCGCTCGAACAGCTGCCGCGTCAGCCGGATCGCCTCGGCGCTCAGCTCGACCCGATGCAGCGATTCGCCGGAGCTCGCGGTGTAGCCCTCGTTGAAGATCAGATAGAGCACATGCAGTACTGCGGCCAGCCGGTCGGGCAGTTCCTCGGACGACGGCATCCGGAACTCGGCACCACTCGAGGACGCCTTGATCTTCGCCTTCGCCCGACTGATCCGCTGCCCGATCGTCGACTCCGGGACGAGAAAGGCGCGCGCGATCTCACCGGTCGTAAGACCACCGACAGCTCGTAACGTCAGCGCGATCTGCGAAGGGGCAGTGAGCGCCGGGTGGCAACAGAGGAACAGCAGCGTCAAGGTGTCATCGACATCGGAGGCCGTTGAGACCGGCTCCATCAAGGCAACAGTTTCTTCGCGACGCAGCCGCGCCGCTTCGCTCCGGAGCATCTCGATCCGCCGCCGCGAGGCCACGGTGATCAGCCAGCCACGCGGGTTCTCGGGCAACCCGTCGGCCGGCCATTGCTGCGACGCCGCTAGCAGGGCTTCCTGTACGGCGTCCTCGCACGTGTCGAACCCGCCGTACCGGCGTACCAGCGGACCGAGGATCTGCGGGGCCAGTTCGCGCAACAGGGATTCGAGGTCGGCGGTCATCAGAGCAGTGAACTCAGGTCCCGGATCGGGCGTACCTCGACGATGCTGAACTCCGCCTCGGGGATCTGCGGCACGATTTCGATCGCCCGTTCCATGCTGTCGCAGTCGACCAGGTAGAAGCCGGCCAGCTGCTCCTTCACCTCCGCGAACGGCCCGTCGGTGGTCATCACGTTGCCGTTCCGCACCAGCACCTGCTTGGTCGCGGCCGGATCACCGAGCGAGTCCGAGGCAAGTAGTTCGCCGCTGGCGGTCAGCGCCTCATGCAGCCCGGCGTACCCACTCATCGCCTCCCGCTGCTGTTCCTCACTCATCCCGTCCCATACCTGCCGGGACTCGGGATTGCCGTAGATCAGAATCAGGAACTTCATCGCACCCCTCCCTCGTCGCCACCACCATAGAACCGGCCCAGGTCTCGATCGGGTTTCTCCGGAGTGGCCCGGGCAGAAGCTGGTGGAGGGCCCAAGTACAGTAACGACCGGGACAGGGGCGATGGAGAGTAGAGGGAGGGTCGCGTGCCGGACTTGGAAGTGTCCGACCGGGTACTGACGATCCCGAACGCACTCAGCTTCGCGCGGTTGCTGGGCGTGCCACTCTTTCTCTGGCTGATTCTCGGCCCGAAGGAGGACGGCTGGGCGTTGCTCGTGCTGGCCATCTCCGGTTTCACCGACTGGGCCGACGGCCAGATCGCCCGCCGGATGAACCAGACCACGCGGCTCGGGCAGATGCTCGACCCGGTCGCCGACCGGCTCTACATCTTCGCGACCGTGCTCGGCCTGGCGTTGCGCGACATCATCCCGTGGTGGCTGGCGATCGCGCTGCCGTTGCGGGACCTGCTGCTGACATTCACCTTGCCGGCCCTGCATCGCCGCGGCTTCAACGCACTGCCCGTGCACTTCCTGGGCAAGTCCGCGACTTTCTGCCTCCTGTATGCGTTCCCACTGCTCTTGCTGGGCGACGGTGACAGCACGCTGAACCTGCTGGCCCGCGTCTTCGGCTGGGCCTTCGCAATCTGGGGTACGGCGCTGTACTACTGGGCCGGCGCCTTGTACTTCGCGCAGCTGCGTCACCTCATTCAGACGGTGAAGCCGATCAGCGGGTCGGCCGGGTCGTGACTCAGTCCCCACCCGAACAGCAGCAAACTCCACAGCGTCGGGTCGACGCGTCGATGTCGCTGCTGAACAACCTGATGGCGCACCCGCTCGACGAAGGGTACGCCGTCGCCGCGCGCACCAGGCAGACCCAGCGGAACAGGTCGCGGCACCGCATCATCCTGGTGATCGCTCTCGCCGTACTGGGTGTTCTGCTCGGTACGGCGGCATCACAGAACTACCGCAGTGCGCCCGAGGCGGAGAAGCAGCGCAAGGAACTGATCACCCGGATCAACCAGGCCGACACGCGACTGACCGCTCTCCGGGGCCAGCAGACCAAGCTTGCGGACGAAGTACGGGGCCTGCAGGCGGGTGGACTGAGCAACACCAGTTCGGGTGCCGCGTTGCAGAAGCAGTTGGATGCTCTGGAGTTGCAGGCCGGTGCGACTGCGTTGACCGGGCCCGGGTTGAAGGCTGTCGTCGACGACGCGAAGGACGCCAACGACAAAGAGGGCCGGCTGCTCGACGTCGACCTGCAGCAGCTGGTGAACGGCTTGTGGACCGCGGGTGCCGAGGCGATCTCGGTCAACGGGCACCGGCTTACCTCGCTGACCGCGATCCGGGGCGCCGGCAGCGCGATCACCGTCGGCTACAGCTCGCTGACCCCGCCGTACACGGTGCTCGCGATCGGTGAGACGGCGAAGATGCCGGCCCGGTTCGCGCAGAGCTCCGGCGGCCAGTGGGTGCAGTACCTGGTCAGCAATTTCCATGTCCGGATGACCATCACGACGGAGGATTCCTTGCTGGTGCCAGCCGATACGACCATCGCGCTGCGGTACGCGAAGGTGAGTGGACCGAAATGATCGCCGTCCTCGGTCTGGTGATCGGCGTGGTGGTCGGCCTGATCGTCGCGCCCGACGTCCCGGAGTGGGCGCAGCCCTATCTGCCGATCGCCGTGGTGGCCGCGCTGGACGCGGTGTTCGGCGCCCTGCGGGCGTTCCTGGACGGGATCTTCGACGACAAGGTGTTCGTCGTCTCGTTCATCTCCAACGTGCTGATCGCGGCGCTGATCGTCTACCTCGGCGACCAGCTCGGCGTCGGCTCCCAGCTGTCGACCGGTGTGGTCGTCGTCCTCGGGATCCGGATCTTCACCAACATGGCCGCGATCCGGCGGCACGTCTTCCGGGCCTGAGATGAGTAGCGAAGAGCCCAAGCCGCCGGCCGCGCCGCTGCCGGAGAAGCCGACGCCGATGCCGAAGACGAAGCTGCCGAACCTGGCGCTGCGCCGGTTGCGGGCCGGCTTCAAGCCGTCCCGCGGCCAGGCGATCGTCGCCGTCGTGCTGGCCCTGGTGGCCTGTATGGCGGTCGTCCAGGTCCGGGTGAACCGGGCCGACGACGGCTACCAGAACGCCCGCCGCGAGGACCTGATCGCGATCCTGGACGGGCTGGGGCAGAACACCCGCCGGCTGGAGAGCGAGATCACCGAACTGGAGGCGCGCAAGAACAGCCTGGCCTCCAGCGCCGACAAGGCGCAGACCGCCCGAGAGCAGGCCGAGCAGCAGGTGCGCGTGCTCGGCATCCTGGCCGGCACGATGCGGGCCCAGGGACCGGGTGTCCGGATCACTCTCAACGACCCGGACGGCAAGATGCAGTCGAGCAACCTGCTCGACGCGATCGAGGAACTGCGCGACGCCGGTGCGGAGGCGATCCAGATCAACGGGTCGGTCCGGGTGGTCGCGAGTACCGATCTGACCGACGACGCCCCGGGCGTCAAGGTCGACGGGGAGAAGGTCAGCTCGCCGTACGTGATCGAGGCGATCGGCGAGTCGCACAACCTGGCCGAGGCAGCCAACTTCCCCGGCGGTCTGGTCAGTGAGGTGACCGGCCCGCAGATCGGCGGGACCGCGGAGGTGACCGAGCTGCCCCTGGTCCAGATCACCGCCTTGCACGCCGCCGACGAGCATCGTTACGCTCGCCCGGCGCCCAGCCCTACCAAGTGACTTTCCCCACCCTTGAGCGAAAGAGGACGAAGGTGTACCCCGAAGACCTGAAGTACACGGCCGAACACGAATGGGTGAAGGCCGGCGAAGGCCCGGTGCGGGTCGGCATCACCGACTTCGCGCAGGACGCCCTGGGCGACATCGTGTACGTGCAGCTGCCCGAGGTCGGCACCGCGGTGCGGGCCGGCGACTCCTGCGGTGAGCTGGAGTCCACCAAGAGCGTGAGCGACCTGTTCGCCCCCGTGAACGGCACCGTGCGGGCCGTCAACGAGGCGCTGGCCGACCAGCCCGACCTGGTCAACACCGACCCGTACGGCGAGGGCTGGCTGCTCGACATCGAGGTCGACGACGACGAAGAGGTGGCGGCCCTGATGGACGCCGACACCTACCAGGGACAGCTCGACCAGAGCTGATAGGTTGTCCGGACCTCAACCGCTGGTCGAGGGTTGAGGTCACCGGCCGCGCTCGCTTGAGCCGGTCGGTCACACTTGTCATACGGGGTCTACTAGACGTCGCCGGACCACCGGCGATCGGGAGGATCACAGCATGCCGTTCTGCAACCAGTGCGGGCACGAGAACTCCGAGGGCAGCCGGTTCTGCTCGCAGTGCGGAACGATGCTCCCTGGCGCGGACCGGCCGGTGCCTGCTCCCGGTGTGACCGACACCGCGATGCTGACCCCGTTCAGCATCGAGCCGGAGACCGAGCGGTTCGAGCAGGGCGAGCAGCTGTCGCCCGACGACGAGGCCGCGGTCGGCGCACTGCCGGCCGGCTCCGCACTGCTGATCGTGCAGCGCGGGCCGAACGCGGGCAGCCGGTTCCTGCTCGACGTCGACGTGGTGACGGCCGGCCGGCACCCCGACAGCGACATCTTCCTCGACGACGTCACCGTCTCCCGCCGGCACGCGGAGTTCCGCCGCGACCCGCTGGGCGTCAAGGTGCGCGACGTCGGCAGCCTGAACGGCACCTACGTCAACCGCGACCGGATCGACGAGGTCCAGCTGTCGAACGGCGACGAGGTACAGATCGGCAAGTACCGCCTGGTGTACTACGCCAGTGGCCAAGCCTGATCCGTCGGCTGGTGGCAGCAGCATCGGTGAGGTGCTGCGAATCCTGCAGGCCGAGTTCGCCGACGTCACCATCTCCAAACTCCGCTTCCTCGAAGCCGAGGGGCTGGTGGCGCCGGCCCGGACGGCGTCCGGGTACCGCAAGTTCAGCGCGGCCGACATCGAGCGGCTGCGCTACGTGCTGAGCGCGCAACGCGACCAGTACCTGCCGTTGCGGGTGATCAAGGAACACCTCGGCGCGATGGATCGCGGGCTACGGCCGGCGATCGGCGGACCGCCGGTGGCGCCGTCGGATCTGCCCGGTCCGCCGGAATTGCCCGGCGCCGAGGAGTTCGGTGTCTACGGCACCGAGTTGAAGCTGACCCGCGAGGAGCTGCGGGTTGCCGCGGGCATCAGCCCGGAGCTGCTCGACGAGTTGGAGAGCCACCACCTGGTGGTGGCCCGGGGCAACCACTACGACGGCGACGCGATCCTGGTCGCGAAGACGGCCGCCGAGTTCGCGCAGTACGGGATCGAGCCGCGGCATCTACGGCCGTTCCGTACGGCGGCCGATCGCGAGGTCGGCCTGATCGAACAGGTGATGAGTCACCGGCGCGACGACAAGACCCAGGAGCTGGCGGCGCTCGCTGTCCGGTTGCACGCGGCCCTGGTTCGGTCCCGGCTCACCCGGTAGGGCAGCCCGGGCCTTCCCCGCAGAGTAGGCTTGTGTTGTGCGCGAAGTCGACGTGGTCGGAGTACGGGTGGAGATGCCCTCGAGTCAGCCGATCGTGCTGCTCCGGGAGGTCGGCGGCGAGCGGTACCTGCCGATCTGGATCGGCGCGGCCGAGGCGAGTGCGATCGCCTTCGCCCAGCAGGGGATGGAGCCGCCGAGGCCGCTGACCCACGATCTGTTCGCGGAGACGATCCGGGTGCTCGGGCACACCCTCAGCCAGGTCCGGATCGTGAACCTGACCGACGGCGTCTTCGAGGCGATCATCGTCTTCGACGACAAGACCGAGATCTCGGCCCGGCCGTCGGACTCGATCGCGCTGGCGCTGCGGACCGGTACGCCGGTGTTCTGCACCGAGGAGATCCTCGCCGAGGCGGGCATCCCGGTCCCCGACAGCGAGACCGATGACGACGAGGTCGTCGAGGAAGAGGAAGTGGAACGCTTCCGCGAATTCCTCGACCACGTCACCCCCGAAGACTTCGACAAGAGCTGACCCCCGGCCGGACGGCCGCTCCGTTCCGCCGGGCAGTCCCTCGGTACGGCGGAGTTCCGCCGGGTTCCGAGGAGTTCCACGGAGTTCCGCGGAGGTGAGCCTGGTTCCGCGACGCTCGGCGCAGGCCCGCCTGGTTCGTGGTGTGGCCGGCGGTGGGCCGGCGTGATTCGGCTCGCCGGAGGTTGGCCTGGTGGGCGGTGTCCGCAGCACCCCAACCCCACCTCACCCGAGCCCAGCCTGCAAAGACGTGCACGACCCGACCCGCATCCAGCCCGAAGGTGCTCCTGGTGGGCGGTCTCCGCTGCGGGATTGTGCTAGTCGTGCCGGTGGGTATCAAGGGCGCCTTCGGCGTCCCTGCGGGATCTTCGACCCTTGACACCCACCGTCTCGACCAGGGAAAGACGCAGCTACGCGAATCCCGCCAGACGTGTGAGCCAGGGCGCGTTGATCGCTGAGGTGGGGCCGCGGGTTGGTGGGGGGCGCTGGGGTGTTGATCGCCAAGGTGTGCCGGGGGGTTGCTGGTGGCTCGGGGTGCTGGTCGCCGGGTGGGCCGGTTGGGGGCGGTTGAAGGGTGGGGGAAGCCCGTCGGAGTGGAGGGAGCTGTACCGACGGACATGAGGTGTCGGTGCTGGGCGGGAAGGGGCACGCTCAAGTGGGGCTGGGTGGGGCCGGTTTTGGGGGATACATCATGTCGGTCGGTACGCCGATGTCGGCGGTTGCGCGCGAACCCGTCCCGTTCGCTGCGTCCCGGACACTCCCGGATACTCCCGGACACTCGGCGGTCGGTCTCGCCGCCAACTCGTCCGTCGGGCAGGCCGGAGCGTGTGCTTACCTCCTCCTGTGCTGGTTCCCCCATTGCTAGAGCAGTGGGGGAACCACGCCGGGAGGAGGTAAGCACGCTGTTGGTGCACCCCGAGCGACCCGGGGGAACTTGGTCGGTGGCGGTGGCGGTGGTGGCGGTCGGCGGGGTCGGTGGTGCGGAGGCGTTCCCGGGAGGCGGCCGAATGTGGCCGGGTTGCCGGGGCCGGATGCAGGGGTGGCGCAGGGGGCGGTGTGAGGTGGTGGGGCGGGGGGTTGGTGGTGTGGTGGGGTGGTTACGGTGGGTGAGGTTGTGGGGGGTGGTACAAGGGCGGGGAGGTAACGATTCGAGTTGGGGGCGCGACACGCTCTCGGCTCGGAGCGGTTGTCGTTGACCGGTCCTGAGCGACGGCTTACCTTGAAGGAGTCGTGGAGTGTTGTAACTCCACGGATGTGATCCGTTCCAGTCGGTACCCAGGGAGGCTCAGGCGTGACACGCACCGGCGACACTGATCTGACGGCGCAGTCGACGTCCGAAGCACACGCCGAGGCGGCGGTCAGCGCCGGCGTCCAGGGTCTGCTCTTCGAGGACGACCTCAAGCCGATGCCGGACGACGTCGGCTTCCGCGGCCCGACCGCCTGTGCCGCGGCCGGGATCACCTACCGGCAGCTGGACTACTGGGCGCGGACCGGGCTGGTCTCGCCGTCCGTGCGCCCGGCCACCGGCTCCGGCACGCAACGGCTCTACGGTTTCCGCGACGTGCTGTTGCTGAAGGTGATCAAGCGGCTGCTCGACGCCGGCATCTCACTGCAGCAGATCCGCAGCGCCATCGCCCATCTGAGCAAGCGTGGCATCGATGACCTGACCCAGATCACGCTGATGAGCGATGGTGCCTCGGTGTACATGTGCACCTCGCCGGACGAGGTCATCGACCTGCTGGCCGGCGGCCAGGGGGTCTTCGGGATCGCCCTCGGTGGGGTCTGGCGTGAGGTCGAGGGCTCGCTGTCCGAGCTGCCGACCGAGCGGCTCGACGCGCACTCCGACGACGCCGACGGCCACGCGAACGACGAGCTCGCTGCCCGTCGCCGCGCCCGGATGACCGGCTGAGGTAGGCTCGACCCCAGCCGTACACAGCACTCGGGAGAGTCCCGGGCCTCACCGCCCGGGCGCCGAAGGGGCAATTCCTCCCCGGAACCTCTCAGGCCCATGGACCGAGTGCCTTAGGCGACTCTGAAGCGTGCGCTGCGTGACAGAGGGGGAGGCCACCGGCAATTGTCAGCAACGGAGCCTCTTCAATGACTGAACAATCCCTTCCGCAGGTGTCGGCGACGTTCGCCGACCGGCACATCGGGCCGCGTCCGGACGAGGTCGCCCGGATGGTGCAGGCCCTCGGGTACGCCGATGTCGACGCGCTCGTGGACGCCGCCGTCCCCGCGTCGATCCGGACCACCGAGCCGCTCCGGCTGCCCGAGCCGGCCTCCGAGGTGGACGCGCTGACCGAGCTGCGCCAGCTCGCCGCGCGCAACAACGTGGCGACCTCGATGATCGGACAGGGGTACTACGGCACCTTCACCCCGTCGGTGATCGTCCGCCGGCTGGTCGAGAACCCGGCCTGGTACACCGCCTACACGCCGTACCAGCCGGAGATCTCGCAGGGCCGGCTCGAGGCACTGCTGAACTTCCAGACCGTGGTCTCCGACCTGACCGGCCTGCCGACCGCGAACGCGTCGCTGCTGGACGAGGGCACCGCGGCCGCCGAGGCGATGACGCTGGCGCACCGGTCGAACCGCAAGAGCAAGAGCAACCGCTTCCTGGTCGACGCCGACACGTTCGCGCAGACGATCGCGGTCGTCCAGACCCGCGCCGAGGCGCTCGACATCGAGGTCGTCGTCGCCGACACCACCGACGGGTTGCCGGAGGGCGACTTCTTCGGCTTCCTCGTGCAGTACCCGGGTTCGGGCGGCGTCGTACGGGATCTCAAGCCGTTGATCGAGGCAGCGCACGCTCGCGAGACGCTGGTCGCGGTCGCATCCGATCTGCTGGCACTGACGCTGCTCGGAGCGCCGGGGGAGGCCGGGGCGGACATCGTCGTCGGGTCGTCGCAGCGCTTCGGCGTCTCGCTCTTCTACGGCGGTCCGCACGCCGGCTTCATGTCGGTGCGGGCCGGCCTCGAGCGCTCGCTGCCCGGCCGGCTCGTCGGCGTCTCGGTCGACGCGGACGGCGCACCGGCGTACCGGCTTGCACTGCAGACGCGTGAGCAGCACATCCGTCGCGAGAAGGCGACGTCGAACATCTGTACCGCGCAGGTGCTGCTCGCCGTCGTCGCTTCCATGTACGCCGTGTATCACGGCCCCGAGGGCCTCAAGGCGATCGCCGAGCGCGTCCACACCCACGCCGACAGCCTCGCCGCGTCGCTCAGGGCCGGCGGCGTCGAGGTCGTGCACGACCAGTTCTTCGACACTGTCCTGGCGAGGGTTCCGGGGCGCGCGGCCGACGTCGTCGACGCCGCCCGGCAGACCGGGATCTGGCTGCGGCTCGTCGACGCGGACCACGTCGGCATCTCCTGCGACGAGAAGACCGACGCGACCGCCCTCGGCCGGGTGTGCCGCGCCTTCGGAGTCCAGTACGACGGAACACTGGCCGGCCCTGCTTGGCAGCAGGCCGTGGTCCGGACGAGCGACTACCTGACCCACCCGGTGTTCAACACGCACCGGTCGGAGACGGCGATGCTGCGATACCTGCGCAAGCTGTCCGACTACGACTACGCGCTCGACCGCGGGATGATCCCGCTCGGCTCCTGCACGATGAAGCTGAACGCGACCACCGAGATGGAAGCGGTCACCTGGCCGGAGTTCGCCGACATGCACCCGCTCGCGCCGATCGAGGACGCGGCCGGGTACGTGACGCTGATCGGTCAGCTCGAGCGCTGGCTGGCCGAGGTGACCGGCTACGCGAAGGTCTCGCTGCAGCCGAACGCGGGCAGCCAGGGTGAGCTCGCCGGTCTGCTCGCGATCCGTTCGTACCACCGGGCCCAGGGCAACGAGGACCGCAACGTCTGCCTGATCCCGTCCAGCGCGCACGGCACCAACGCCGCGTCCGCCGTGATGGCCGGGATGCGCGTGGTCGTTGTCAAGGGCAACGATGACGGAACGATCGACCTGGCGGACCTGCGGGCCAAGGCCGACGAGCACGCCGACAAGCTCGCGGCGATCATGATCACCTACCCGTCCACGCACGGCGTGTACGAGGAGAGCGTGACCGAGGTCTGCCAGATCGTCCACGACCACGGCGGCCAGGTGTACGTCGACGGCGCGAACCTGAACGCCCTGCTGGGTCTGGCGAAGCCGGGTGAGTTCGGCGGCGACGTCAGCCACCTGAACCTGCACAAGACGTTCTGCATCCCGCACGGTGGCGGCGGCCCCGGCGTCGGTCCGGTCGCGGTGGCGGCCCACCTGGCGCCGTACCTGCCGAACCACCCGCTGCTGGACCAGGCCGGTCCGGAGACCGGTGTGGGTCCGATCAGCGCCGCGCCGTTCGGTTCGGCCGGCGTGCTGGCGATCTCCTGGGCCTACATCCGGATGATGGGTGCCGAGGGCCTGACGGCTGCGACCAAGTCCGCGGTGCTGACGGCGAACTACGTCGCCAAGCGACTGGAGGGCGCGTTCCCGGTGCTCTACACCGGCGAGAACGGGCTGGTCGCGCACGAGTGCATCCTCGATCTGCGGCCGATGACGAAGGAGACCGGGATCACCGTCGACGACGTCGCGAAGCGGCTGATCGACTACGGCTTCCACGCGCCGACGATGTCGTTCCCGGTCGCGGGCACGCTGATGGTCGAGCCGACCGAATCCGAGGATCTCGGTGAGCTGGACCGCTTCTGCGACGCGATGATCGCGATCAAGCACGAGATCGACCGGGTCGCGGCGGGGGAGTGGCCGGCCGGCGACAACCCGCTGGTGAACGCGCCGCACACCGCGTCCTCGGTGATCAACGACAAGTGGGAGCACGCCTACACCCGCGAGGAGGCCGCCTTCCCGCAGTCGGTCGACCGCACCGCGAAGTACTGGCCGCCGGTACGCCGTATCGACGGCGCCTACGGCGACCGCAACCTGATCTGCTCCTGCCCGTCCCCGGAGGCCTTCGAGTAAGGCACCTTGCCCGTTTCACGAGGCCGTCTGCCGGTGTCCGGCAGGCGGCCTCTTCTTGTCCGGGTGGATTTCCCGGATCTTCCCGGTTGAGGTCCCTGTCGTCCTGATACCTGCCGACCGCAAGGTGGTGAGCAGGAACAGTCCAGCTATCAGGAGGAACAGTGTCCACAGCACTTCTCGACGACTTCGACCTCGACATCCGTCTCGCGGCGCTCGAAGCGAACGCCGTCCCCAAAGCCGTCACCGTGCACACGAGCCGGCCGTGGACGGACTCCCAGTGCTGTAGCGACGCCTGCTGCGACCAGTAGATCGGAGAACAGCGTGCCTACCGCAACCATCGACGACTTCGACCTCGACATCCGCCTCGAGGCGATCGACCCGCATCGGGTGTCCGCGCCGAAGATGGGCACCAGCAACCCGCATTCGGAACCGTGCTGCAGCGACTGGACCTGCCCGATCGACTGCAAGCCAACCGTCGATTGCTGATTGAGAGGAAGAACATGCTTACGGCAACTATTGATGAGTTCGAGCTTGATATTCGGCTGCAGGACGTACGTGCGGACGAACTGCGGGGGGAGAAGTATCCGCAGCCGACCATGCCCATCGTCTGCCACACCTCGACGTTCTGTGCCGACTTCTGACGTAGCCGGCGCCGGCTGGCAGCCGGTGCTGACCGGAGAGCTCGCTCGGTCCGCGACCGAGCGAGCTCTCGAGGTCGCGGCCCGGCTGCGCGGCCAGGAGGATGCCGAACCGGGACTCGACGGTTCCGCCGGCAAGGCCGTCCTGTTCGGCCAGTTGGACCGGATCGCCCCGGGCGAGGGGTGGGACCGGCACGCGCACGAGGCACTCGCGGCTGCCGTCCGCGGGATCGAGAGCACCGGGCGGAATCATCCTGGTCTGTTCATCGGGCATACCGGAGTCGCGGCCGCGGCCGCCTACCTGTCCCGGGAGGGCAGCCGGTACGGCGGTTTGCTGGCGACCCTGGACGCCCAGATCGCAGCAGTCGTGGCGGAGCAGTCCGACCGGTTCGTCGAGGAGCCGGCCCGCCGGCCGTTCGAGGCGTTCGACCTCATCTACGGACTCGCGGGCACGAACCGCTACCTCTTGGAGCGCGACCAGCCGCAGTTGGCCGGCCTGGTGGCGTTGTGCGACTCCGGCCCGGACGAGCCGAACTGGTTCACGCCGCCGGAGGCGATCCGCGCGGAGACCGCCATCGCCGAGTGGTACGACGGCGGCGTCTACAACTGTGGTCTCGCCCACGGCATCCCGGGCCCGTTGGCCGTCCTGGCGATCGCCTTCAGCCGCGGGTACGCCGTACCCAGGCAAGCAGAAGCGATCGCCCGAGTAGCCGAGTGGCTGATCGCCCAGCGGGCTGACGACGAGTGGGGCGTGAACTGGACGTCCTGCGTGACACCCGGCGGCCCGCCGGAGATCCCCGCCCACAGTGGATGGTGTTACGGAAGCCCCGGCGTGGCGTATTCGCTGTGGCTGGCCGGTACAGCGATCGACGATGCCAAGCTGCGCGACCTCTCGACCGAGGCGATGGCAGCGGTGTACCGCCGGCCGTGGCCGGTGCGGCAGATCGGGGACTCGCCCGGACTCTGTCACGGCGTCGCCGGGCTGCTGCAGATCACGCTCCGGTACGCGAATCAGACCGGCGAGCCCGCCTTCCTCGAGGCGGCCGGCGAGTTGACCGAGCGGCTGCTCGAGCTGTACCGGCCTGAGATCCCCACCGGCTACTACTCGCACAGCAAGTCGAACGGTTCGGTCCGCGAGCACCCCGGACTGCTGGATGGCGCGTCCGGCGTTGCGCTGGCGCTGCTGGCCGCAAGCACCCGGACCGAGCCGGTCTGGGATCACCTGTTGCTGTTGAGCTGAGGGGAAGCGGAATGTATCGGCCGTTGGACTGGGTCATGGTGCGTACGCCGTTGTTACCGGTCGAGGCCTTCCTGGATCCGCCGACGGCCACCGCGCCGGGCACCGAACTGCCGGCCGACTTGCGCATCCAGCGTGCGCTGGCCGTCGGCGCCGGCGACCTGTTCCGTGCGCTGGCCAAGCCACCGGCCGCTGAGAAGGCACGGCGCCGGATGCACAGCAGCTTGCTGCGCTATCTGATCCGGATGTCGACCCGGCCGACGCCGTACGGGACCTTCGCCGGCGTTGCGGTGGCGCACTGGGACACGACGACCAACTTGTCGATGACCGCCGAACCGGCACGGATCCGGACGCGTCCGGACATGGGCTGGCTGATCGAACTCGTCGCCGAGCTGGAGCAGCGTCCGGAGGTGCGCGCCGAGCTGCGCTGGTACACGAACCCGGCCGCCAGCCTGCATGCGGACCGGCTGTTCCTGACCGAGCGCGCCGTCCTGACCGATCCGGCCGAAGCTGCCCGGGGCGTGAACCTGCGCGCCACCCCGGTCGTGCGAGCTGCCCTCGCCGCCGCCCGCACCCCTGTTCCGTACGGCGAACTGCTCGGCGCACTCGCCGCCGACGGTGCACCACGGGACAAGGTCGCGGGTCTGCTGGAACAGCTCTGGGAACAGACCGTCCTGCTGACCGATCTGCGCCCACCGGTCACGATCGCCGACCCCGCCAGGTACGTCGCCCGGAAGCTGACCGAGATACCCGCCGCTCGCGCCGAGGCCGCCGCACTCACCGAGTTGCTGGACGACATCGCCGGATGGGATCAGCTGGACCTCGATCACGCGGCGGCGGAGTACCCGAAACTCGTTGCCAGGGCCAAGGGATTGCAGGACACCAGCACGCAGTTCCAGACCGACATGGCGATCCCGCTCGAGGGACGGATCACCCGTGAGGTGGCGGTGGAATCGGCCCGGCTGGCCGAGTTGCTCCTCCAGTTGTCGCCGTCCGCGGGCGTTGCGTCGTCCCTGGACGGGTACCGGAAGCTCTTCGAGGAGCGCTACGGGCGGGACCGCGAAGTGCCGCTGCTCGAGCTCCTCGACCCGGAGCTGGGCCTCGGGGTCCCGCAGCGGCCGGAGCGCCGCGAGCCGTCCGACCAGCAGAAGCTGCGGGACCGGACGCTGGTCGACCTCGCGATCGGCGCGATCAAGGACGGTCGATCAGTCGTGGAGCTGGACGAGGCGACCTTGGACAAGCTGACCCTCGCCCCTTCGCGACCGGCCGATTCGCTGGACCTGTCGGTCTTCGTGCTGGCCGGCTCCGCAGCGGACCTGGATGCCGGCGACTTCCGGCTCGTGGTCGGGCCGAACCTCGGTGGCGGCGCGGCCGGCCGGGTGCTCGGCCGGTTCGCCGATCTGGTCGGCACCGAGCCGCTGCGGGCGGCGGCTGATGCCGAGGCCACGGTGAATCCGGAGGTGCTGCGGGCCGAGGTGAGCTATCTCGCGCGTCAGGTGCGGGCGGCCAACGTCACCATCCGGCCCCTCGTCCGCGAACGCGAGATCGCCCTGACGACCACCCCCGGCGAGCACCAGCTGCCACCCGACGAGCTGGTCGTCGGCCTGAGCGACGGTCGCTTCGTCATTCGCTGTGCGGGTGATGGTCGTGAGGTCGTGCCCTGCGCCGGCCACATGCTGAACACTCTGAGTGCCCCGGAGATCGTCCGCTTCCTGGAGCAGGTCTACCACGACGGCCGGTTGGCGAACGTCGCGTTCAGCTGGGGGTCCGCGGCCGACTTCGCGTTCCTGCCGCGGGTGCAACGCGGCCGGTTGGTGTTGTCTCCCGCGATGTGGCGGCTGGAGCCGGCGGACCTCGTGGAGTTCCCGGCCTGGCGCGAGCGTTGGCAGGTTCCGCGGTATGTCTACCTGGCCGACAGGGACAACCGCTTGCTCCTGGACCTCGAAAATCCCATGCATGTCGATCAGCTGCGCGACCAGGTCCGGGAGCGAGCGCTGTTGCACGAGGCACTGCCGGCGCCTCGCGATGCCTGGCTGAGTGGGCCGGACGGGAGCTATCTCAGCGAGCTCGTCGTACCGCTGGTGCTCGATGAACCTGCACCGCAGCCGGCCCGGCGTGCTGTGCCGGTACGTCGTACCGACACAGTACGACGGCTCCGGCCGCCGGGCAGCGATTGGTTGTTCGCCAAGCTGTACCACCTGCCGGCGTACGAGGACGATCTGATCGCGCACGCGATCCGTGACTTCGGGGCGCAGGCCCGGGTTGATGGTACGGCGGACTCCTGGTTCTTCATGCGGTACGTCGATCCGGATCCGCATCTGCGGGTGCGCTGGCACGGGGACCCGGCAGTACTGACCGAGAAGCTGGCGCCGCGGTTGCTGAGTTGGGGTGCCGAGCTGGTCGGCGCCGGGTATTGCAAGCGCTTCGGACTCGACACCTACGACCAGGAGGTCGAGCGGTACGGCGGGCCGGCCGGGATGGAGCTGGCCGAGCGTCTCTTCCACGCCGACAGCGAATTGGTCGCGGACTTGCTGCAGGTGCGTCGCAGCCTCGACATGTCACTGCTCGGCGTTTACACGGTCGACGCCTTGCTGGCGGCGCTCGGGTTCGACGAGGTGGAGCGAGAGAGGGTCTGCCGCACCGGCGTACAGGATCGCAGGGCGACCGCACAGGAGTTCCGGGAGCAGCAGAACGCTCTGCGCGCCGTACTCGGTGACAAGTCCTGGCTGCCCGACCATGCACGGTCCACGGTGGCGGTGTGGTCCGACAGAATCGCGGCCATTGCGGGGGAGCTGGCGAAGGCCGAACTGAGCACTACCAGAGAAGACCTCGCGCAGAGCTTCGTTCACATGCATTGCAACCGGCTGCTCGGCTGTGGACATCCCCCGGAGCAACGGGTACGGGGGCTACTCGTCCGCGCCCGGGAGAGTCTGACCCGAGCGCCGTGGCGGGAGCAGTGACGCGGCCGCTGGTCGGCGTCGATGACGTGACCGCCCCTGACTGGCTGGTGATCAGCCAGCAGGCGGCAACAAGCGGGCTCCGTACGACGCTGCGCTCTCAGCCGGCGGCGATCGGGCTGGTCACCTCGCTGGCGTGGCGAGCATCTCGCCGGTTGACCCTGGCGGTTCTTCTGCTGCAGCTCGCTGCCGGGTGTGCGGCGGCGCTCGGCTTGCTGGCGACTGCTGATGTGCTGACCGAGCTGCTCGCGGGCGGACCCACTCCGGAGCGCCTCACCGCGTCGCTTCCGGCGGTCGCCCAGTTGGTCGTTCTGCTAGCCACCCGGGCGCTGCTCGAAGCCTTGAGTGGAGCTGCGCAGGCGGCATTGCGGCCGCGAGTCGAGCAGGCCGCTCAGCGCGAACTGCACCTGACAGTCGCCGAGGTAGCTCTGATCGCGTTCGAGGACAGCGAGTACGTCGACCTGTTGCGGCAGGGCAAGGAGCGCGGTGTCCGCAGCATCGAGACGAGTGTCCGGGTGATCGCAGACCTCGCGAAGGCGTTGATCCACCTGGTGGCCGCGGTGGTGACCGCCGGGTTGCTGCATCCGCTGCTGGCGCCGTTGGTGCTGCTCAGCGTCGTACCAGAAGTGTGGGCCTCTGCGCGGGCCGTGCGGTTGCAGTACGGCTCATTCCTGCGGATGGTGACGCGGCGCCGCCGGCAGACGATTGCCAGCGACCTGCTCACCAGCCGGTCGACCGCCGCCGAGATGCGTGCCTGTACTGCCGGACCTGCCTTGCTGACCGAGTATCTCCGGATCAGCTCGCAACTCACGGCCGAGGCGCAGCGGGTCGAGCTGGCCAAGTCGGGTGTTCAGCTCGCCGGCCGGGCGGTGGCCGGTCTCGGTACCGGCATCGGGTTCGCTGTGCTCGGCCTGCTGCTGTACGTCGGTGCGCTGCCGCTCGCGTTGGCGGGAACAGCGGTGATGGCGATGCGGCTCGCCGGGACGGCGTTGTCCACCACGATGGCCGGCGTCAGCCTGATCTACGAGAACTCGATGTACATCGATCTCTACACGACCCTCCTGAAGCAGACTCGTCACTACACTCTGCCGACTACCCGAGCTGCCGCGCCGCGCGACCCGCGCCGGATCACCCTGGAGGCGGTCAGTTTCAGCTATCCAGGTCAGTCCGAGCCGGCGCTGCACGACCTCGACCTAGTGATCCGCAAAGGCCAGACGGTGGCTCTCGTCGGCGAGAACGGTTCGGGCAAGAGCACGTTGGCCAAGCTGCTCACCGGCTTGTACGCCCCGACCGCAGGCCGGGTGTGCTGGAACGGCGTCGACCTCGCGACCGTCGATCCGCGAACTGTGCACGACCGGGTCGCCATCGTCGCGCAGGACCCGGCGCGCTGGCCGATGACGGCGTACGACAACGTCCGGATCGGCCGTCTCGATCGCGAATCTCCCGACGGCCTGCAGCGGGCCTTGGCGGGCTCCGGCGCCGACGCGGTGATCGAGGACCTCCCGGCCGGCGGGGACACGGTGCTGTCCCGGCAGTTCCGGACCGGGCGCGACCTGTCCGGCGGCCAGTGGCAGCGGATCGCCCTGGCGCGCGGCCTGTACCGGGACGCGCCGATCCTGGTCGCCGACGAGCCGACGGCAGCCATGGACGCGCGGGCCGAACAGGCGGCGTTCGCGTCGTTGCAGCGGCTCGGTTCCGGCGACCGTACGACGATCCTGATCACGCACCGGCTGGTCAACGTCCGGCATGCCGATCTCATCGTCGTCCTCGACCATGGCCGGATCGTCGAGCAAGGGAGTCACCACCAGTTGCTGGCGCGCGGCGGTGTCTATTCCACGTTGTACGAGCTGCAGGCCTCGGCGTACCTCAGCACAGGCCCCCGCGACGAGCCAGCCCAGCGGCTTCGGCCCGCGAACTGACCTGGAGTTTGCCGAAGATCGCGGACAGGTGATTGCTGATCGTCTTGGGTGCCAGCCCGAGCCGCCGCGCGATCGCCGGGTTCGGCATCCCCGTGGCGACCAGCTCCAGCACGTCGCGCTCGCGGCTGGTCAGCCCGGCGATCCGCGCGCCGTCCGGTACGACGCAGCCGACCAGCCCACCGAGCCG
>NZ_JBEXSJ010000017.1:0-168030 GCF_040613535.1 Kribbella sp. NPDC006257 | reverse complement strand
CCCCAGGACAAACCAGCACCGACAACCTCACGCCGCTCGGGCGACTGAGCCACCGGATCAAGACCCACGGCGGCTGGAACGTCACGCGCCTCGACAACGACACCCTCGAATGGACCACCCGCTACGGATTCACACTCCACGTCACCCACCGCGGCACCTACCTCATCCACAACAACACCGAACCCGACCCACCCGACAACACCGAACCCGACCCACCCGACAAGACCGAGCACGAGGGAACCGACCCACCCGACCGGAGTGAACACGACTCACCCGACCGGTTCGAGCCGCACCCGCCGGGCAAGGATCGACCGGAGCAAGCCGGCTGACGGGTCGACTGCGAGTGGCCCGTACGTCAGCGCTCACCCGTCCGGTGCTCAGTGGATCCAACCTGCCCACCGCGCAAGGAGACACGTGCTCGTGCGCATACGACACCGACGCGAGCAACTCGCCCGCACTCTTCACCGCGCTGGGCAGGCAATGCGCGGCGTCCACCACCTACTACCGGACTGGATCGTGACGCATCCGGGGCCTGACGCCGGGCGTGCGCGGTTCCTCCTCCACCGCTATGCCACTTCGCACTGCGGTAGGTTTCCGACCGCGATGGCGGCCCGGATCCAGACGCTGCACCACGCCATGTTGGCTCGCCCGCGCCCGCGCCCGCGCCCTCGCCCGCGCCCGGTCGTCGCCTTGCGTGTCTGCGGATGCGGTCGCCTGCGGCCGGTTCGGGTTAGTCGGTGTCTAGGGCACGGCCGAAGGTGACTGCGGCGAGGACGGCGGGTGGTGCGAGGGTGCGGTAGTTGGCGTCCGGGTGGGTGCCGAGGGCGTCGTTGACTGTGGAGAAAAGGCAATTCGGAGGGCTACGAAGACGGTGATGCCGAAGATCTGGGGGTCGGTCCAGCCGGTCTCGCGGAGGAGGTCCACGTTCGCGAGAGTGGTGGCGTTTGGGGCTTCGGTGACGTGGTGGGTCCAGGTGGCTAGGGCTTGTTCGGCGGGGGTCAGGGCGTGGTCGTCGCCGTGGAGGACGGCGGCGGCCAGGTCCGGGTTGGTGGCTCTGGCCAGTTTGGTGCCCCAGGCAAGGGAGCAGCAGGAGTCGCCGAGGGTTGAGGCGCGACCAGGATGCACCGTTGGCGGACGGTGAGGCCGTGTTCGCGCACGATCGAGCCGAGGACGTCGAAGATTTGTTCTTGCCACTGGGGTCGGTAGGTCCAGAGCCGGGATGCGTTCATGACGAAGCCGAGTTCGGCCAGGTCGTCGTCGAAGAAGCCGGGTGGCGGGATGACCTCGGCCAGGAAGCTCACGATTGCTCCTTCTGAGCAAGATAGGCAATGACGGGGATCTCGGCCCGGTCGACGCTAGAGCGCGTGCATAGAGCGAAGGGTCGGCGAACTCCCACGCGAACGGTATGGCGACCCGCTCGATCGCCGTGAAACCACAGCGGCTGAAGCGCCGCGCAGCCGGGCGAGTTCGAGCGCGAGCCCTGCTCCACAAGCGATGTCGAGCAGGCGGTCACCCGCGTCGACACCCAGCCGGTGATGCAGCGCGACGTACTCGCGGCAGTTCGCCGGTTCACTCAAGGTAGCGAAGTCGACGGCCTTGCGGCCCTAGCCCTCGTCGACGATCGTCCAGTCGGCCGCCGCGGCGGTGGTCATTGTTCCCTCTGGAAAAGTTCGGACAGTGCCGGGTTGTCGATCCCGGTACTCAGTAGTCGCGCGGAAGTAGCCGCCAGACTGTCGCCGAGCCGCCCTTGATGCAGCCTCGCGCGGACGACCGGTTCTCGAATCTCGCACCGGGCGGCCAGCGCTGCCAATCGAGCCACCAACGGCCTTGCCTGTACTTCGTCCTCGCGGTCCAGGGCAGCGCTGATCGCGGTGTCGAGGATGTGTCCTAGGACCCATTCCGCGCGGCCATTCCTTCCCAGCAAGGGTCGTTGAGCTGGCACCCGAGTACCCAGGCCTGTTCGAAGCCCTTGGTCGCGGACTGAGATCACCGGCGTACCAGTCGAGTTCGGCCTGCAACGCCTGCGGCTAGGGCAGGAAGGCGATCCAGCGTTCCTGCCGGACGAGGTCGAGCGATTGCCGAACCGTCGCGCGAGCTTGACTGTGATCATCACGCAGAAGGTGCGCCCGACCCATGATCGACAGCGACCAGGCTTGCTGACGATGGTCGCCACATGCTGCCGCCAGCTCGACCGAGGCGCCGAGGCGTTCGAAGGCGGCGGGGTAGTCATCGAGGCCGGACGAGTTCATTCCCCGTACGCCGAGGATCGCGGCGTGCTCCGCATCTGTCTCGGCCAGCGCCAGCGCCTTCACCAGCCAGCTGGCCGCAGTACTGCGTCGGCCGGCTTGTACTTCGACGAAACCGAGTTCGCGATGGGCGACGACCGAGGTCGTGCGATCGCCAGCCTCGGTGGCGACCTGGATCGCTGCGTGCAGGACGATCGCGCCCTCTTCGTCGCGGCCGCGGATCGCGTGGACGAGAGCGCTGCCGAGAGCGGAGAGAGCGCGACCTCGCAGTACGGGGTCTTGGCATTGTTCTGCCTCGGCGACTGCCCGGCGCAGACACTTCAGACCGGCGTCGACGGCGCCCGCGACGATCGCCGCACGGCCGGCTTGGAGCACCGGCAGCGCCTCGGCGTCGCCCTTCAGGAACGTCACCGGCAGATGCTCCGCGACAGCACGCTCCCGCCCCTGCGCCAGCAGGTTCGCCGCGTAGTCCACCCCGGTCGCGTCGGCGAACCGCCGGGCCGCCGCCAGGGCTGCATTCCCTTGCCCACAAGCGACATCCAGCACCCGCTGATCAGTCCGTACATCGGCGGCCTCGGCCAGCAGCTCGGCGATGATCTGCAACGTATTGCCGACCCGCGGATAGTCGCCCGTCTCCCACCCCGCCCGCTGCTTGTCCTTGATCGCCTCGAAATCAACAGCCGTACTCGTCATACAACTTCCCCCAAATGATGAAACCCCCACACCGTCCAGCACGGGGTGGTGAAGAGCTTCCCGGTACGCCGTGTGACGGCACACGCTCCGCGCCACCTACGGAGCGCGAGCCATCGTTGTCAGCCTCGGGTTTTCGCACTGATCTGCGCAGACCAGGTCGCGATTGCAACGTTGATCGCCAGAGTCTTGCCAACGTTGTCATCGGCTTTTATAGTCCGAGGAAACGTTTCCAGCCGGTAACCGCCGGATGACGGCAAGTGAGACGGAGGTGGCTTCCGTACCCCCTGAAAGCGACGCGTGAGGACGCGTCGAGTGAGGAAGAGTCCCGCCGGGGCTCGAAGCCGAAGGGAACCATCGTGAACGATGCGCCGCGCCCGCAGTTCGAAGACGTTGCCGACGTCCTTCGTCACCAACTGAGCCGCCGGACCGCGATCGGAGGCGGTGCCGCCGCCCTGACCGCCTTCCTCGCCGCGTGTTCCGGCAAAGGCTCGTACTCCGACAAGCCGGCCAACAAGCCCGCCGCCACCAAGTCGGTGCAGATCGGCAAGGCGAACATCCCGACGCCGCGGGACCAGACCGTCATCATCGCCCAGGTCGAGTACACCGTCTTCAACAGCTGGAACCCGTTCATCCCGAACGGGATGTCGCACTCGGCCGGCCTGGAGACGCTCGCCCAGGAGCCGATGTTCCTGCTCAACCTGGCGACCGGCGAGCTGGTCAACTGGCTCTGCACCGGCTACAAGTACAGCGCGAAGTTCGACGAGCTGACCTTCAACTTCGACCCCAAGGCCAAGTGGAGCGACGGGCAGCCGCTCACCTCCGCAGACTTCAAGTTCACCGTCGAACTGCTCCGGGACCGCAAGGATCTCCTCGGCGGCGGTGGCGACCTGTCCGAATTCGTGAAGACCGTCGAGACACCGGACGAACACACCGCGGTGATCAAGATGACGAAGCCGACCCCACGGCTGCACTACGGATTCATCGCCGCGATCGCCGGCCCGCAGTACTCGGTGATGCCCGCGCACATCTGGAAGGGGCAGGACCCCACGAAGTACCGGGCCAATCCGCCGGTGGCGAGCGGGCCCTACAAGCTGAAGCAGGCGATCCAGAGCCAGAAGATGTTCGTCTGGGAACGAAACCCGGACTACTGGAACAAGGAGAAGCTCGACCCTGCGCCGCAGTACGTGATCTTCCAGAGCACCGCCAAGCAGGCGGACTCGGCATCGCTGGCGTTCGAGCGGGCCGAGTTCGACGTCGGCTCGATCGACGAGGAGCACGCCAAGCAGCTCCGCAACACCGGCTACCCGAGCCTGGTGACCACGCAGTTCCATGACCCGAACCCACGAGTTTTCTGGCTGAACAACGACCCGGCGCGCGGGGTGATGGCGGAGCCGAAGATGCACTGGGCGATCAACTACCTGATCGACCGGGAGAAGATCGGTAACAACATCTGGCCGGTGAAGGTGCCGCCCGCGCAGTACCTGTGGGCCGACTACCCGAGCAACGACAAGTGGTCGAACAAGGAGCTGGCCGAGAAGTACAAGTTCGAGTACGCGCCGGACAAGGCGGTGAAGCTGCTCGACGAGATCGCGCCGAAGGGGGCCGGCGGCAAGCGGATGTACCAGGGCAAGGCGATCGGCCTGGAGATCATCACGCCGTCACCGGTCGACGGGCAGGAGTACGCGATCGGCAACCTGCTGAAGGTGGAGCTGAACAAGGTCGGCGTACCGGCCACGCTGCGCAGCCTGAGCGGATCGGTGCACGACGAGAAGTTCCAGCGCGGTGAGTATGACATTGACTCCCAATGGGCCGGCGCAGCCTTCGACCCCGAGCAGATGTACACCGACTGGGAGAGCAGCAAGGCCAAGAAGGTCGGCGTGAACGCGGTCGACAAGAACAAGTCGCGGTTCCGCGATCCGAAGATGGACGAGTTGTCGGCGAAGCTGGCCCAGCTCGACCCGACCAGCGCCGAAGCGAAACCTCTGCTTGACCAGGCTCTGGAGATCTACTTCCAGAAGCTGCCGCTGATCCCGACCATCCAGACCGGCTACCCGTCGTATTTCAACACAACCTTCTGGACCGGCTGGCCGACCGACGACAACCTCTACCAGGTGCCGCTGAACTGGTGGCCGCACTTCATGTTCGTTCTCGGCAAGCTCAAGGCCACCGGACAGAAGGGCCCGGCGTGACCGCGACGGCCCCGCCTGCCGAGGCCGTCGCAGCAACAGCAGAGAGCGCTCCCTGCCCGAGGCTGCGCTCCTGGCTGTCGCGGCATCCGCTGGCGGCGTACGCGTTGCGCCGGTTCGGGTTGTACCTGGTCGAGCTGTGGGGAGCGCTCACCGTCGCGTTCTTCTTCTTCCGGCTGATCCCGGGCGACCCGATCCGGACGTTGCTGCAGACCCTTCAGCAGAACTACATCTACAACCAGCAAGCGAGCACCGAGGTGATCGCGCGCTACCAGCACGAGTTCGGGCTCGACGGCAACATCTTCGTGCAGTATCTGAAATACATGGAGAAACTGATCCTGCACGGGGATCTCGGTCCGTCCCTGATCAACTACCCGACGCCTGCGCAGAACGTGATCCTGCAGTCGTTGCCCTGGACAATCGGCCTGCTCGGCATCTCCGCCGTGCTGGCCTGGATCCTCGGCGTCATCGTCGGCGCGGTCGCGGGCTGGCGGCGCGGCACGGCCGGTTCGGCGATCATCACCAACCTGTCGATCGCGCTCTCGCACGTGCCGTTCTTCTTCGTCGCGCTGATCCTGGTCTACATCTTCGCCTACAGCCTCGGCATGTTGCCCGCGCGTTCGGCGTACGACGCGAGCCTCAGTCCGGGATTCAACCTCGCTTTCATCGGCAGCGTGCTGAAGTACGGACTGCTGCCGGGTCTCTCGATCGTGGTGATCGGTGCGTTCGGCTGGATCCTGTCGACCCGGATGCTGATGGTCCCGGTGCTCGGCGAGGACTACCTCACGTACGCCGAGGCGAAGGGACTCAAGCCCTGGCGCATCCTCACCCGCTACGCCCTCCGGAACTGCTACCTGCCACAGGTGACCGCCTTCGGGATCTCGCTGGGCTTCATCTTCAACGGCAACGTGCTGGTCGAGCAGCTGTTCAACTACCCGGGCCTCGGCACCACCTTGGTCACCGCGATCCAGCAGCTCGACTTCAACACGATCCTCGGCGTGACCGACATGGCCATCTTCTCGGTGCTGTCCGCCGTACTGCTCCTGGACCTCCTCCTGCCCCTACTTGACCCGCGCGTCAAATACTGGAAGTGATGACGATGCGAGTACTGACAGCCGTACTCCGAACCGTCCGCGACAGCCGCCGTCTCGCGACCGGCCTGGTGATCCTCGCCCTGATGGTCCTGCTCGCCCTCTTCAGCCCGCTGATCGTGAATGCCATCGGCAACGGCCAGGACCCGATCGCGCTCGCGGCGTACCAGAAATGGCTGGTGCCCGGACCTGATCACCTGCTCGGCACGGACCAGTTCGGCCGGGACGTGCTCGCGATGGTGGTCAGCGCGATGTCCGTCTCCTTGCAGATCGGTGCGATCGCGGGCGTGATCTCGACCGTGGTCGGCGTGATCGTCGCGTTCGTGGCCGGCTACAAGGGCGGTTGGGTCGACGGGGTGCTGTCGACCTTCACCGGGATCCTGCTGGTGATCCCGACCTTCCCGTTGCTGATCGCGCTCTCGGCGTACGCGAAGAACGTCAGCCTGTTCCAGGTCGGGGTGATGATCTCGATCTTCAGCTGGCCGTTCGCGGCGAAGACGATCCGGTCCCAGGTGCTGAGCCTGCGCTCCCGCCCGTACGTCGATCTGGCGCGGGTCAGCAAGGCCCGCGACCTGGAGATCATCGGTACCGAGCTGCTGCCGAACCTGCTCCCGTTCATCGGTGTCGGGTTCGCCTCCTCGGCGCTCGGCGCGATCTTCGGCCTGGTCGGCCTGGAGGTGATCGGGCTCGGGCCCGGCGGCGTGATCGACCTCGGCCAGATCATCTTCAACGCGATCAACACCGGCGCGCTGACACTCGGCGCCTGGCCGATGTTCGTCGTACCGATCGTCTTGCTGACCCTGCTGTTCGCGGCGCTGAACATGGTCAACATCGGACTCGAAGAGGTCTACAACCCACGGCTGAGGGGAGTGGCCGGTGAATGACGACACCGTGCTGGAGATCAACGGCCTGGAAGTCACCTATTCGACGAACCGTGGTGACGTGAAAGCCGTCCACGACCTCGATCTGTCCGTACGCCGTGGCGAGATTCTCGGCATCGCGGGGGAGTCGGGCAGCGGCAAGAGCACGCTCGCGGTAGCCCTGCTGCGCTTGCTCAAGCCCCCGGGCCAGGTGACGGCAGGCAGTGTCCTCTTCCGCCCCAAAGGCCACCAACCGGTCGACCTCCTCAAGGTCCACGGCGAAGAACTCCGGGTACTGCGGTGGAGCGCGCTCTCCTATCTCCCCCAGGGCTCGATGAACTCGCTCAACCCGGTGATGCGGATCCAGGACCAGTTCCGCGACGTGATCCTGGAACACGCGCCGGAACGCAAGGAAGCGCTCTCCGAGATGATCCCGCGGTTGCTCGGCCAGGTCGGACTGGAACCCCGGGTCGCCAGGATGTATCCGCACGAGCTCTCCGGCGGGATGAAACAGCGCGTCCTGATGGCGATCTGCGTCGCGCTCGAACCCGACCTGGTGATCGCCGACGAACCGACCACCGCTCTCGACGTCACCATCCAGCGCGTGATCCTGCAGAGCCTCGCGGATCTCCGCCGGGACTTCGGCGTCACGCTGATGGTGATCTCGCACGACATGGGTGTGCACGCGCAGCTCGTCGACCGGGTCGCGGTGATGTACGAGGGCAACCTGGTCGAGGTCGGCGACGTCCACCAGGTCTTCAAGGACCCACGCCACGACTACACCAGGCAGCTGATCGACTCGATCCCGAAGCTCGGAAGGAGAGCGTCGTGAGCAGCGTCATCGAGCTCGAGAACGTAGAGCAACGCTTCCACGCCCGCGGTACGCCGGACGGCTACCTGACCGCGCTGAAGAACGCGACCTTCACGCTGCACTCCGATCCGCCGCAGATCGTCAGCCTGGTCGGCCAGAGCGGCAGCGGCAAGTCGACCATCGCCCGGAACATCCTCGGCCTGCAGAAACCGACCGCGGGCACGATCCGGTACGACGGCAAGGACATCTTCAAGCTGTCCCGGTCGGAGTACGACGACTACCGCCGCAACGTCCAGCCGGTTTTCCAGGACCCGTACTCGATCTTCAACCCGTTCTACCGGGTCGATCGCGTGCTCTGGAAGGCAGTCAAGAAGTTCAACCTCACCAAGGACCGCGCCAAAGGCCTCGCGATGATCGAGGAATCCCTCAACGCCGTCAGCCTCGACCCGGCAGGAGTCCTCGGCCGCTATCCGCACCAGCTCTCCGGCGGCCAGCGCCAGCGCATCATGCTCGCGCGGATCCACATGCTCCGCCCCGCCTTCGTGATCGCCGACGAACCGGTGTCGATGCTGGACGCGCAGATCCGCAAGACCTTCCTCGACATCCTGCTGAACTTCCGCCGCGACCACGGCATGACCACCCTCTTCATCACCCACGACCTGTCCACCGTCTACTACCTCGGCGGCGAGGTGATGGTGATCAACAAGGGCGCCATCGTCGAACGCGGCGCCGTCGACCAGGTGATGCACGAGCCATCGCACCCCTACACCCGCCTACTCCTCGACTCCATCCCCCAACCCGACCCCGACCAACGCTGGACCAACCGCATCGAGGTCGACGACTCCGGCACCCAGACGCCCGCCTCCGCCCCGCAGGAGCCCGTAGTGTGACAGAAAGATGACAGAGCCTTCATGAACCTCTTCTGACCCTCTTACCAGCCGCAGTGTTGCGGCGACAACCGTCGCGTGGGGTGACGCACGCGAGTCGGGGTAAGAGGGGGAGGGGTCGTGACTCATCAGTTGACATCCATGGGGCGTTCGCTGCGGGCGCTGGTCGTAGTGAGCTTGCTGGCGGCAGTCCTGTCGGCAGCACAGCTGGCCGGTACTGCGAGACCCGCTGCGGCGGCCGGTCCGGGCAGCCTCACGCTGCATGTGGCCAGCGCGCGCTCGGTGAACTCAGGACCGGGTTTCGTCCATGAGAACGATCCGGTCACGCAGTACAAGTGGTTGATCAACCTCGACGACACGGGTGATCCCGGTACGGCGGCCAATCAGCTCACCGACCGCTGCCTACCGAGTACGGCGCCGGGCGGGTCCAGCGACCCGAACTACGCCGACACCTGCCCGTGGCCGTCGACCCGGAACACGTCGGGGTTCGCGCCGATCGTTGCCCAGGGCACCGAAGCGGATCTGGGCGACAGCAAGGCGCTGGACAACCTGGCGCCCGGCAAGTACTTGATCTCGGTGACCGCCGACGGCTTCAAGATCGACGGCCAGCACTTCACCGTGACGTCGGGTGCGACCACCCACACGGTGGTCCGGATGAACCCCACCCCGCTGCCGCTCACGA
This sequence comes from Kribbella sp. NPDC006257, assembly GCF_040613535.1. NCBI lineage: Bacteria > Bacillati > Actinomycetota > Actinomycetes > Propionibacteriales > Kribbellaceae > Kribbella > Kribbella sp. NPDC006257. The sequence goes on along the minus strand of NZ_JBEXSJ010000017.1, from coordinate 158,574 downwards.
CGCTGCGCATCCAGGTGTTCAACGACAACCTACCGGTCGACGGCACCTATGAGATGGACGCCGAGCAAGGACTGGCCGGGTTCAGCGCGACCCTCACCGACGTGCTCGGCCTGGTCAGCACCGACTACTACGGCAACCCGCTCTGCACGGCCTACCAGCACGAGAACGCGAACGGGACCGGCCCGATGCTGTTCGACGCCAACAACAAGCCGATCGTCGACACGGCCCGCTCGACCGGCAAGTGCACCAGCAACTCGACCGGCCAGATCGTCATCCCGAACATGGGCCCGAACCGGTACGCCGCGACAGTCACGCCGCCGGCTCCGGCGCCCGGCCAGACCTATCAATGGGTGCAGACCACCACGCTCGAGGGCGGCCACGACCACGACATCTGGCAGCAGGAAGGCGAGACCGGCTACGACACCGAGCAGACGCGTGGCCGCGAACTGGTGCCGTCGGTCCAGTTCGGCTTCGTCCGGACCCGTGGCCTCCCGGCGCTGCCGGCTCCGCTGCCGACCGGTGAGATCAAGGGCGTCGTGATCGCCGGCCTGCCCTACGTCGGCGGCCAGAACGGGCAGGTCACGCCCGACGGATTCGCGGGCGCCAAGTCCGACGGTCCGCTCCGGAACCCGTGGGTCGCCCTGTCCGACCTCGACGCCGGCGACGCGGCCGTGTACGTCGGACGCGGTGCGGCGGACGGCAGCTTCGACATCAAGAACGTGCCGGACGGCACCTACCAGCTGACGATGTGGGACGACGACCAGGACTACATCCTGTGGGGCTTCAACGTCGAGGTCCAGAACGGTGACGTGACGGACGTCGGCAACGAGATGCTCGTCGGCTGGTTCAGCCATCTGCACGGCAAGGTGTTCATCGACTCCAACGGCAACGGCAAGCAGGACACCGGCGAGAAGGCGGTGCCCGGGTTCGGACTGACCGTCCGCGAGCGCGACAACTCGCTGATGGACCAGGCCAGCAACACCGCCTCGACCGATGTCAACGGCAACTACGACATCAAGGAGACCTACCCGCTCGGCAAGTGGTTGATCCTCGAGGCCTTCAACACCCGTTACAAGACCACCGGCATCACCTACAAGGGCGCGAACGAGACCAAGGCGACCACCCAGCTCGGCAGTCTGGTCGACCTGAACTTCCTGCCGATCATCGGTCTCAGCGGTCAGATCGACTGGGGCGTGCAGCCCTACGATCCGGGCACCAACGGCGGCATCGTCGGCACGGTCACCTACGACGTGACCCGCAACGAGCTCGACCCGGCGATGGCTGCCGCCGAGCCGTACCAGCCCGGCATCCCCGACGTACCGGTGAAGCTCTACGTTCCGCTCGCGTGTACCGACACCACTCCGGCCGAGCTCTGCCGGCAGGGATACCAGACCGAGCCGCAGCAGATCTCCGACGGCAACGGCGGGATGACGGACAACCCGCGGTACGGGGCGTTCGTCAAGGGACCGGAGGTGCAGGACGCCTACACCTCGGAGAAGTGGCAACCGCCGCGAGGATGTACCGCGCGCCAGTACAACAACACGCCGCTCACCGACCAGCAGGCGTTGCCCGCCTTCGGGCCGGCCGCGAATACCATGTGCGTCGAGTCGCCGATGATGGGTCTCGCAGTCGGCGCCAGTGACAGTGCTGGTGGCAGCCAGACCGTCAACGGCAACTACGGTTTCGCCACTTCGAAGATCAACCTCTATCCGCCGACTGACACGGTCCACAACCCGGACGGGCTGGCGATGTACGCACCGCTGCCGGACGGTACCGAGCAGGATCTGCCCGCCCGCGACTACATCGTCTCGGTGGACATCCCGAACGACCCGGTCGACGGCAAGCCGATGTACCAGGTGACGAAGGAAGAGGACGTCAACGTCTTCGACGGCGACACCTATCTGCCGCAGGAGAACTACCCGCCGGCCACGCCGGCGGTGGCGAACGACCCGGCCGGGCCGCCCGACGCCACGCCCACACCGCCGGCCGAACCGCCGTCACAGCAGGCGGGCATCGTCTCGCCGTGCGCCGGTCCGTTGCACACCGTCGACGTCAAGAGCCCGACCTTCAACGCCGGCGGCGGCAGCCCCTTCCAGGGCTACGAGCGGCCGTCGTGCGCCGACAAACTGGTGGGCCTGCGCGCCAACCAGGCGACCGCACCCAACTTCAGCCTGTTCACCGACGTGCCGATCCCGACGCACTTCTGGGGTCTGACGCTGAACGACCTCGGGCTCACGCTGGACAAGCGCAGCGTCAACTACGGCGAGGCGCAGGGTCTGCCCTTCGTCCCGGTCGGCCTGTACGACTGGTCCGGCCGGCTGATGGACACCTTGCACACCGACTTCAACGGCCTGTACGAGGGGCTCGAACCGTCGACCGGGACCTACAACTGTCCGGTACCGGCCGGTCCCTGCCCGAACATGTACCGCTTCGTCGGCAATGATCCAGGCCAGCCAGGAGCACTCAATCCGGACTACAACCCACGGTTCCGAACCATCGCGACCAACTTCCAGGGCTGGCCAGGCCTCTACACCGTGACGGACGAGGCGCCCACCCAGGTCGCGTCGACCGTGCTCGCCCCGGACACGACGACGGTCAACCCGACGTTCTGCAACCTTGGCGCCAACGCGCCGCAACTCCTGGCGGTCAGCCGTCCGTACATCCGGCGCGGGGATCCCAACCGGTCGATCACGGTGAACGGCCTGGGCTTCGGCGACCCCGGTGCTCCTGATCGGGTCACGCTGAACGGCACCGCGATGACGGTGACCGGCTGGACCGACAAGAGCATCACCTTCACGGTCCCGAACTTCTTCCCAATGGGTGCGGCGGAACTGGCGATCACCGGCCACAGCGGTCAGCGCAGCGTCAACGGCATCACCATCCAGGTGCTGTCGGCAGCGAACGCGTCGACTCCCGGCACCGATCCGAACAACCCACAACTGACGGAGGTCGGCCCGACCAAGACCTACAAGACCGTACAAGCAGGTCTCGAGGCCGCCCGGCCGTCCAGGGCCGTGCGCAACAACCTCGGTGTGATCATCGTGCCCGCCAAGCCGTATCACCTGGTCGTCGTCTGGCCGAACAGCCAGACCGCCGCCAACCCACGCGGTGACTACAACGAGAACCTGATCGTTCATCACCAGGTGAAGATCCAGGGCGTCGGCCCCGGTGGCTTCGACGCGGCCAATACCTGGATCCCAGGCTCGATCCTGGACGGTTCGGGCTTCAACCTGGACAACCAGAACGGGATCGACTGGGTCACCAGGATCAGCGGCCTGACGTACTCCGGTGACCCGGCGGTACCCGACTCCGCGGTCGTCACGACCCTCGACGACCCACTCCTGGCAGGCGTCACGCCGGCGAGCTGGCCGGTCACGCTCGACGGGTTCACGATCACCGGCGGGGCCCAGGCGGACATCGCGGCCAACGTCAACGTGCTGACCGGCGGCATCAAGACTCCGTACGGCGCGGCGGGCGCCCTGGTGACCCAGGGCGGCGGCGTCTACGCCCACGCCAATGTCCGCGGCCTCCGGGTGACGGACAACGTGATCGTCGGCAACGGCGGCTCGTACGGCGGCGGCATCCGGATCGGTACGCCGTACGTCGGTGACAACCGCAACTACGACGCGGTCATCGCCAGGAACCAGATCCGCGACAACGGCGGCACCAACCTGGCCGGCGGGGTCGGGCTGTTCACCGGCAGCGACGGGTACCAGGTCGACGCCAACGCGATCTGCGGCAACTTCTCCGCGGAGTACGGCGGCGGGATCTCCGCCTTCGGCTACATGGCGAACGCGGGTGGCAGCAACGGTGGAAGCATCACCGCCAACCGGATCTGGTTCAACTCCTCCTACGACGAGGGCGGCGGCATCATGGTCGCCGGTGAACTCCCGGCGACGCCGACCGCGCTCTCACCCGGCAGCGGCCCGGTCAAGATCGACCGGAACACGATCCAGACGAACCTGGCCAACGACGACGGCGGCGGCATCCGGCTGCTCCAGGTCGGCGGTTCGCACATCACCCGCAACGATCCGCAGCCGATCGACATCACCGACAACACCATCGCCGACAACGTCTCCGCGCACGAGGGTGGCGGCCTGGCGATGGACGACGCTCCGTTCGTCAACGTCGTCAACAACACGGTGGCGAAGAACCTCACCTCGGCCACCGCGGTGACCAGCAACGGCGATCCGGCTCCGGCCGGGTTGTCCACCGCGGCGAACAGCGATCCGTTGCAGGCAAGGTTGCGCAACACGACGTTGTTCCCGGGGTCCCAGGCGCTCGGCAACACGACGTACAGCAAGCCGACGTTGCTCAACGACGTCTTCTGGGACAACCGGGCGGGCTGGTTCAGCGGCGGCTGGGTCTACGGCATCGGCGGTCAACTTCCGGACGGCACGGCGAACTCCGTGAACAACTGGGACATGGGCGTCACCGACGTTCCGGGTGCGCTGCTCACACCGACGCACTCTGTCCTACAGGACGAGACGGGTTCCGCCCCGGATCCCTCGAACTCCACGGCCGACCCACGGTTCGTCTCGCCGTACGACGTGACGGTGAGCGTGCTGGCGATCCGGTCCTACCCGGCCTTCCGGCAGGCGGCGATCGTGGCGCAGATATTGCCACCGTCGCTGATGGGCGACTTCCACGTCGCCACCGGTGCGCCGACCACTCCGGCGAGAGGACTCGGCGCATCCGGTGTGGCCGTCCGCTGGGGTACGCCGACCACGGGCTTCGCCTACACGGTTCCCGCGGCCTCGCCTGATATCGACGGTCAACCCCGGCCGACCGTCACCGGTGTCTTCCCGCTCCAGCAACGCCGGTACGACGCCGGCTCGGACCAGATGACGCCGTGATCCGCGTGGCCTGCCCGGACCCTCCTACGGGCAGGCCGCGCCTTCGCCGCCAGTTGACCGGTTCCATCGACTTCAGGAGATCCCAGTGACCGATATTCCCGTACGACGCGGAGTCTCGCGGCGTTCCTTCCTCAGTGGCGCGGGCGTCGTCGGCGGCGCGCTGCTCAGCGGCCGGCTGCTGACCGCGAGCGCGGCACCGGGCCTGGCCACCTCAGCGACCGCGGTCCACCCGATGAAGCAGTTGCACCTGGCCGGCACCGACGGCTGGGTGGCGATGCCGGGCGACGCACCGCCGGACCCACCGTTCTTCCCCGACCCGCTGGCGCCGACTCCGTTCAACACCTACGTGTTCGGGTTCCGCGACGTGACCGGAATGACCTCCAACCAGGTCGCCGCCCAGCGGGGCAAGGCGCAGATCAGCGCGCCGATGATGGCCTTCGACGAAGAGGACGACATCTATCTCACGTTGACGAACCTCGGTCTCGCCCAGCGGCCGGACCTGTTCGACGGGCACACCCTGCACTGGCACGGATTCGTCAACGCCATCCCGCTGTTCGACGGCGTACCGGAACTGTCGCTCGCCGTACCGATCGGCCGGGACCTGACCTACTTCTACCGGCCACACGACGCCGGGACGTACATGTACCACTGCCACTTCGAGGACGTGGAACACGTGCAGATGGGGATGACGGGGATGGTCTTCGTCCGGCCGAAGCAGAACCTGACCCCCCTGCATCCTGGCGAGCGGTACGCCTACAACGACGGCGACGGCTCGACGGCGTACGACCGGGAGTTCGCGTTCATGCTGACCGAGCTCTGGTCGGCAGCTCACTACCGGGACGCGCACATCCAGGTGAACGACTGGACCGACTACGACCCGAGCTTCTGGTTGCTGAACGGCCGGGCCTATCCGGACACGACCGCGGCCAACGGTGATCCGCTCAGTACCGGGGCCGGACGCCTGCAGTACCAGCCGATCTCGTCGCTGATCAGGTGCAACACCGGCGACCGGGTATTGCTGCGGATGTCGAACCTCGGCTATCAGAACCACGCGATGACCGTCGACAACCTGGACCTGACGGTGGTCGCGAAGGACGCCAGTCTGTTGAAGGGACGCGACGGCACCACGAACTACCTGACCACCAACATGATCGAGATCGGCCCGGGCGAGAGTCGCGACGCGATCTTCGTCGCACCGGCGCCGGGGGAGTACCTGCTGTACGACCGCAAGTACTCCTACCTCGACAACGGCGGCGGTCCCGGCTACGGCGGCATGATTACGAGGATCGTCGTCGGGGCCCCGGGCACCTATCCGGCACAGACCGCGGCGAACGCGTGACGGGGGCGATGATCCGATGAAACGACTCACGGTCCGACGGCAGGTCGTGCTCCTGGCGGCCGCGGCACTGGTCGGCGCCTCGGCGCTGATCTGGTCCCAGGCCGCTGCCTCGGTGGCGATGTCGGAGGGAGCACTCTGCGACACCGACCCGAACCAGACCTTCTCGCTGACGGCCGAGGACGGCTACGTTTCGACCCCCGACGGCAACTCCGTCTACATGTGGAGCTACGGCAACAGCAAGCGGAGCTTCCAGCTGCCCGGCGCAACCCTGTGTGTGGAGTCCGGCCGGCCGGTCACTGTTGTGCTGCACAACACGTTGCCTGAGGCAACCTCGATCATCTTCCCGGGCCAGAAGTCGGTGAAGGCGAACGGCAACCCGGCGCAGCCGCAGCTCGACCCGGGCGGCTCGTTGACCTCGCTGGTCCAATCGGCAGCCGCCGACAACGGCTCCGTCACCTACACCTTCATCGCCGGCAGCCCCGGCACCTACCTGTACGAGTCGGGCACCGATGTCGACAAGCAACTGCAGATGGGCATGTACGGCGCGTTGGTGGTCCGCCCCGCGGGTCATCCCAACCAGGTGAACGACCGGGCGGACTCGGCGTTCACGGCCGGCAAGGAGTACGTCTACCTGCTGTCCGAGATCGACCCCGACGTCCACCTCGCGGTGGAACGCAACCAGCCGGTCAACTGGGCCATCTCGAAGTCGCGATACTTCATGATCAACGGCCGCAGCATGCCGGACACCCTGGCCCCGAACAACGCGCCCTGGCTGCCGTCCCAGCCGTACGGCGCCCTGGTCCACATCAAGCCGTACGACGCGGTCACGAACCCGCTGCCGGCCACCATCCGGTACCTCAACGCCGGCAGCGTGAACTACCCGTTCCACCCGCACGGCAGCGACGAACGGGTGATCAACCGCGACGGCCATGCCTTGCAGGGCCCGACCGGACAGGATCTGTCGTACCAGAAGTACGACCTGGACGTCGGTCCCGGCCAGACCCTCGACGTGCTGATGGACTGGCGTGACGTCGAGGGATGGAACGCGACCACCAACCCGATCCCGACCCAGCTCCCGGCGATCACGGACCAGTTGCTGGTCGGACCGGACACCTGGTTCTCCGAGAGCGGCTACCTGGGCACGAAGAACGCCGTACCGGCGAACCTGACGCAGAACAACGAATGTGGCGAGTACTACCACATCGCGCACAGCCACGCGCTGGAACAAGCGACCAACTACGGGGCAGCCTTCGGCGGCATGATGACGGTCTTCCGCATCGACCCGCCCGCCGGCTGCGCGAGCCAGTGAGGGGCCTGACGATGACGATGCCGAAGAGACTCCGGGCGACTGCCACGGTGGTCGCGGCCGCCGCGCTCGCCCTGACGATGACCGGTCCCGCAGTAGGGACCACCCACGGTGCCCGGCCGCAGTTGCGGCCGGCTGCCGCTTCCGTTGCCATAGGCAAGCTCACTCCAGCCGGCTGCTCGTTCGGTGCCGGCACGGCTGCCTGCGACCTGTATGCGATGTCCGGTACGACGAGCCTGCTGGGCACCTCGGTGCCGATCTGGGGATTCTCCCCGACCGGTGCCGCCGGGACCGCCAAGGCTCCTGGCCCGGTCCTGGTGGTGCACCAGGGCGACCAGGTCAGCGTGACCCTGCACAACCAGCTGGCAGGGGAGAGCGTATCGCTGGCCTTCCCCGGTCAGCCGCTTCCGGCCGGCGGTGAGGACACGACCGGTATCGGCTCCGGCACCAAGACTTACACCTTCACGGCCGGGCGGGCCGGCACCTTTCTCTACGAGGCGGGCCACACCGCCAACGGAGCACGCCAGGTGGCGATGGGCCTGGCCGGTGCCTTCATCGTGCTGCCGTCCGACGGCACCGCGTACGGCAGCCAGCCGGCCGGGTTCCCCGCGACGGCGTACGACGACGACGCGGTCCTCGTGCTGAGCGAGGTCGACCCGGCGTTCAACGCGAACCCGGGCGCCTTCGATCTGCGGAACTTCGACCCGAGGTACCGGCTGATCAACGGCAAGCCGTTCCCGGCCACGGATCCGGTCGCCACCGACCAGGGCCACAAGGTGCTGGTGCGCTACGTCAACGTCGGTGCGCAGACGCATCCGATGAATGTGCTCGGCGGCGAGCAGGTCGAGATCGCTCAGGGCGGCCATCCGGCGCACTACGCCACCACGGTCGCCGCGGAGAGTGTCGATCCGGGACAGACGCTCGACACCCTCGTCACCATGCCGACGGGACCCGAGGCGAAGTTCGCGGTCTACGACTCGTCGCGGCATCTGAACAACAACGGACAGCACACGGCCGATCCGGTGCAGTCGGCGTTCGGCGGCATGCTGACCTTCCTGGACACGAACGCGCCGCCCCCCAGTACGGACGGCGTCGGACCGGTGTCGACCCACCTCAAGGTCGCACCGAACCCGTCCAACGGGCTCGCGGACGTGACCGTGACGGCCGATCTCAGCGACTCCACCACTGGCGGGTCGGCCGTCACCCAGGCCGAGTTCGTGATCGAAGACGCGGTCGGGACCGGCGTCGGGTTCGGTACGCCGATGAGCCTGCCCGGCAGCGGTGTCAGCATCACCGGTGCCACCGGCACGATCAGCACGGCCGTCCTCGACGCCCTCGACGCGGGCCGGCACACGGTCTTCGTCCGCGCGCTCGACGCGGCCGGTAACTGGGGCGTGGTCGGTTCGGTCATCCTGAACCTGCCGAAGACCGGGCCGCAGACCACGAACGGCTCGATCGCCGACGTCCCGTCCAACGGCGGTACGACGGTCAGCGTCTCCGCGACGGGTGACGACACCGACGCCGGTGGCCTGATCACCAACGCCGAGTACTTCCTCGACGCGGTGACCGCGGACGGATCCGGTACGCCGATGACGCTGAACCGCAGCGCCACGGTCGTCTCGGAGGACGTGGATCTTGCTCCGGCCCTGCTGGCCGGGCTGCCCGAGGGACTGCACCACGTCTTCGTGCACAGCAAGGACTCGCTCGGCCTGTGGGGACCGCCGCTCGACATCGAACTGCCGATCGACGTCACCGGTCCTGCCGTCGACGCCGCGAGTGTCGGGCCCAACCCGACGAACGCGGTGCTCGCCGACAAGAGCCACCCGGGCAACCTGCTGATCTCCGCCCAGATCACCGACAAGGACGCGGGCGGCGCGGCACAGAGTCTGCTCACCGACGCCGAGGCGTTCCTCGACCCGGCACCGAACCCGGCCGGTGGCTCCGGCCTGCAGTTGCTGCCGGTCGACGGCAAGCTGGATTCCAACGGCGAGGCCTTCTACGGGCTGATCCCGCTGACCCAGGTGAAAGCACTTGCCGACGGCACCCATCATGTCTACGTCCGTGGGCAGGACGCGGCCGGCAACTGGGGTCCGCTGTTCGCGGTGAACCTCGTCGTCGACAAGACGGCTCCGGTGCTCGGCGCGCTGACGGCGACGCCGAACCCGACCAATGGGGCCGACACCCTGACCCTGACCGCGCCGGTCACCGACGCCTCGCTGATCGCGAAGGCGGAGTACTGGCTCGGTACGACGGATCCGGGCGTCGGCAAGGGCATCTCGGTACCGGTGAGCGTGGTGGCCGGCCAGGTGCAGGTGACGATCCCGCTCGCAACGGTGCCGCCGGGCAACCAGGTCTTCAACCTCCGGGTGCAGGACCTGGCCGGGAACTGGAGCAAGCCGGTGAACAAGACCGTGTCGGTGCAGCGGCCGAACAAGATCTTCGCCGACACGTTCGAGTCTGGTGGGTTCGGATTCTGGAGCTCGAGTACGGGTGGGGTCGCCAACACCACCACCTCGGCTCTGCCGACCTCGATCGAACCGGGCAGTGTCCGGGGCCTGCAGGTGACGTTGCCGGGCAACGGGTATCTGACCGACAACACACCGACGGCGGAGACGACGTACCACGCCAGGTTCGTGTTGAACCGGAACACGCTCACCTCCGGCACCAACGCGAACACGGCGCTGGCCTTGTTGCAGGGCCGGACCGCCGCCAACGGTCAGGTCTACGCACTGGAGTACCGGTTCAACGCCGGCTCCGCGCAGGTCAGGACCATGTTCGACCGGAGTGGGACGACAGCACTCCCCGGCGCCTGGGTCACGTTGACAGCGGGGACACACACCCTGCAGGTCGACTGGGTCTCCGGTCCGGCGACCGGAACCAACGCAGGATCGCTGCGGCTTCTGGTGGACGGGGTGAGCCGGTCGTTGCAGACCGGTAACACCAGCACGCTGCGGATCGAGACGGCGTGGCTGGGGGTGTCCGCCGGCCTTAGTAGCAGCTCGACCGGCCGGGCGTACTTCGACACCTTCGCCTCGACCCGGTTCACGATGCCGTAGCCGAAATAGGCCGGGGCCCTGGGCGCTCAGGGTCCCGGCGCTGTCCCTTGGGAGGGGGAGGACATGTTCGCTTCAGCAATCAGCAAGGTCCGGAAGTTGCCTGGCCGATGGGTCCGGCGGATCGTCATCGTGGCTACCGTCCTGGTCGTCGGACTGGCGGCCGGCGGCTATGCCATCGCGAAGGGCTCGTCGGGTAGCACCGAGTTCCCACAGAGCTCGGCCATCGAAGCGCAGTACGGCGTGCGTTTCAGCCGGCTCGCCGTCGTCGGGGACGGCGGCCTGATCACGCTCACCTATGTCGTGCTGGACAGTGAGAAGGCCACCCGGTTCCAGTCCGACGTCCAGCATCCGCCGGAGCTGCGGAGCGAGAAGCGCGATGGCGGGACCAAGCGGGTGTCCGTGATGAAGCAGGGTCACACCCTGCGCGCCGGCCAGACCTATTACCTGGTCTACCAGAACACCAAGGGTGATCTGCAGCACTCGGAGAAGGCGACCATCCTGGTCGGATCGCTGAGCCTTCAGCATGCGCCGGTGTTGTGATGCACGGACGCCGGATCGGACTGGTCGTCGTTCTGGTCGCCCTGCTGGCGATCTGGTCGCCGCAGGCCGCCAGCGCGCACGCGTTCCTTACCTCCAGCAGCCCGGCCGACGGTAGTTCCCTGGCGACCGCGCCGCGTCAGTTGCGGCTGGACTTCAGCGAGACAGTGGTGCTGGCCGCGACGCAGCTCGAGCTCGTGAGCGAGGACGGCCAGCGGTACGCCGTGTCCGGCCTGCGCATCGAGGGAGAAGGCGGCGAGGAACCGGCGCGTCTGCTCGCCACCCTGCCGGCCTTGCCGAAAGGCGCCTACCGCCTGTCCTGGCAGACGTTGTCGGCGGACGACCTGCACCGCACGGCCGGGGTACTGGTCTTCGGAATCGGTCGCCAGGTCCAATCGGCCGGGCTCAGCGAACCGAAGCCGGCGGCGGGCGAGTCGGTCCTGCGCTGGCTGGTCTTCTTCTCGCTGGCGCTGACCTTGGGCGGTGCGCTGCTGGGCCGGTTGCTCACCCGCCCGACCAGGCCCCCCACCCCCGGCTGGCGGCGCCTGGCACGCCGCAGTCAGTCGGCAGGGGCGGTCGGGGGATTGGTGGGCAGCCTTCTGCTGCTGGGCTTCCAGCTCCTCGGCGGCGCGACGATGGGTCTGCTGGCGAGCGGGTACGGCGTGCGCTGGGGTCTGCGGGAGGCCGGGTTCGGACTCCTGCTGATCGCGGCGGTCCGGCCGGCGGCACGGGGCCGGACCGGGTGCCTGGTGCTCGGTGCGGGCCTGGTCACCTCCGGAACGGCTCTGCTCGGCCACTCCGGCGCGGCCGCACCCCTGTCGATGACCAGGATCGTCGCTGACACCCTCCATCTGCTGGCCGCATCGACCTGGGCCGGCGCGCTGGTGATCCTGATCGTCTGGGTGGTGGACGCGGCCCGCCATCGGGAGAAGTTGCCTGAGGCAATGACCGTACTCCGTGCCTTCGGGCTGCCCGCCGCACTCTGTATCAGTGTGGTGATCAGCACGGGCCTCTACCTGACCAGTGGCGTGATCGGCTCGGTGGACGCGGCCCTGAGCACCTGGTACGGCCGAATCCTCCTGATCAAGGTGAGTGTGGTCGCCGTGATCGGGGTGCTGGGTGTGGTCAACCACCGGCGGCTCCGCCGTACCGCGGTACTCCGGAAAGGCACGATCCTGGTGGAGGCAGGCCTGGCCGTCGCGGTGCTAGGGCTGTCCGGACTGATCACCAGCGGACAGCCGGCGATGGAACCACAGCTGGTGCGGGACCCGGCAGCGGCGGCGGTTCCGCTGCAGGACACGCGGGTCGCCGACCTCCAGCAGACGCTGGCGATCCGCCCGAACAGTCCAGGCCGCAACCTGGTCATGGTCGAGGTCTTCGACACGAGGCGACCTTCCCCGGCACCGGTCCGGGCAGTGCTGATCGGGCTGGTCGATGCGGACGGCAGTACCGAACCGCCGGTGGCTGCGCAGCGACTTGCGGACGGTCGGTGGTCCGCTCCCGTCGTCCTTGCAGGCAGTGGATCGGCCCAGGTCGAAGTCTCCGTTCAGCGGGCAGGTCTCCCGGCAGCCGTTCACACCTATCGGTGGGTGGTGGCAGGCGACCCGGTCACGGCCCGCACGGAACTCGTGTCGACCAAGCCGCTGCACAACTGGCTGCTGGTGCTGTGGCTGGTGGTCACGATCCTGATCGGTGCGGGTTGGTGGATCTTCGGGATGTCCCGGATCAGCGTCTCGGCCGAGGTGTCAGTCGGGGTGCAGGCCGTCGCCGGTGACGGGCAAGGTGATCTCGAAGAGCGCGCCGCCCCATTGGCTGACACCCGCGGTGATCTGACCGCCGTGCGCCAGCGCGACCGCCTGGGCCATGGGTAGGCCGAGTCCGCTGCCCATCACACCGCTCGGTGGTCGCCGGTGCCAGAACCGCTCGAACACATGCGGTAGGTCCTCGGCCGCGATCCCTGGTCCGGAATCGCCGATCCCGATCACGAACCGTCCCGGCTCCGGCCGGCAGGACAGCTGGATCCGGTCGCCCGGACCGGTGAAGTGGGCCGCGTTCTCGATCACCCCGTCGATCGCCATTTCCAGCCACTCGGGGTCGAACGAGGCCGGCATCGCCGGCAGCGGATCGAGCTGGAGCAGCCGATCGGTACCACTGCGCCAGTTCCGGACGATCTCCGCCAGGAAGTGTGCGAGGTCGAGACGTTGCGGCCGGACGGCGTTGCCGGAGTCCAGCCGGGCCAGCGCGAGCAGCCGGTTGGACAAGGCCGACATCCGGTCCAGCTGGCGCAGGGTGATCGCCAGATCCTCGCGCGCGGTCGGATCGGTCGCCGCCGCATCGAGCAGCTCGAGATGGCCGCGGGCGATCGTCACCGGCGTCCGGATCGCGTGCGAGGCGTCCCGGAAGAACTCGCGTTCCCGGATCAGGGCGGCCCGGCGCTGTTCGGCCATCACCTCGACCTCGCGCTGGGCGGCGACCCGTCGGCGGGCGTGCCAGACCATCGCGAGGAACAGCAACGGCATCAGTGGGATCTCGGCCCACTCGGCCCGGTTGCTGCCGTCGGCGAGTTGATGGGCGACCAGGATCCAGCCGGTCAGTCCGGTGATCAGCGCCGTCACGGCCAGGGTCGGCCCGAGCGGCCAGACCCTGAAGCCGTAGACGAGGGTCAGTCCGAGGAAGAGCAGGTGGTACGGCACGACCTCGCGCTCGACCATCAGGTTCATGGCCAGCAGCATCCCGACCGCGAAGGTCGCCAGCGCCACGTCCGTCAGCCGGTTGTAGCGCAACCCCTGGCGTAACCGCGCCCACCGGCCGAAGTCGCCGGTGAGGCCGCGGTCAGGCGCTCTGAAGCTGATAGCCGACATTGCGCACCGTCTGGATCACGTCGCGGCGGAGCTTGGCCCGCAGCCGGCCGACGTACACGTCCACCACGTTGGTCGCGGGATCGAAGTCGTAGCCCCATACCGCCGACAGGAGTTCGCTGCGTGAGCAGACCGCGTCCGGGTTGCGCATGAAGTGCTGCATCAGCAGGAACTCGCGCTCCGACAAGGTGGTCTCGCGGCCGTCGATGCGCAACCGGCGGGCCCGGATGTCCAGCGCGATCGGCCCGACCTGCAGGACGAAACCGCCGCTGGCGTCTGCAGGGTTCCGCAAGCGCGACCGGACCCGGGCCAGTAGTTCGCGGATCGCGAACGGTTTCGCCAGGAAGTCGACCGCACCCCGTTCGAGGCAGTCGATCCTGGCCTCGACGTCCGCGGCGGCCGACAGCACCAGTACCCGGGCGCCGGGCTGGGTCGCCAGGAGACCGGCCAGGACGGCGTGGCCGTCGACGCCGGGCATCCGCAGGTCGAGCACCGTCAGATCCGGCTGCTCGGTCAACGCCATCAGCAGCCCTTGCGACCCGTCGGTTGCCGTCAGCACCTGATAGCCGTCGGCTTCGAGCGCCCGGCGTACGAAGCGGACCAGATCCGGTTCGTCGTCGACAACAAGAATCTTCGTCATCCAGCCCCCTCAGATCCGGCTCCCGCCGGATCCGCCCGCCCCCGAACCCCAATTTCTTACCCCTCGGTCATTGTGGCTCTCCGTGACGCCCGGTGGAAGGGCCGAGGCTCACCTTTCATTTCAGGTGCGCCGCGTCGAGGGCTGCCTGGAGTGATCCCCGGTAGCCGTCCGAGGTGTACGTCGCGCCGGATACCGTGTCGAGATGCGCGCTCTGGGCCGCGATGGTCTCGCGCTCCAGTTGTGGGATGGCGTAGCTGTTGATCTCCCGGTCCCGGCCGCCCGAAGCCGGGTAGTCGATCGCGGTCGCAGTCACGATCCGCCCGCTCCGGATCATCAACCGGACCTGCACAGGTCCGTACCTGGTCGGGACCGAGGTGCCGTTCACAACCGTGCTCCCGGCAGCCGTTCCCGGCGCAGTACTGACAACGCCAGGTGGTGCGGCGGTGGAGGTCATTCCGCTCTTGGAGTTCGTACTGGTCGGGTAGAGGAACAGCAGGCCCAGGACAGCCGCCGTCCCGCCGAACACCAGGAGGTTCCGACGGGTTCGATCGAGCGGTGCGGACCTCACAGCGCACCCGCTTGATGGGCGGAGTCCAGGGCTGCTTGAAGTGAGGTCTTATAGCCCGTAGAGGTGTAGGTCGCCCCGGAGACAGTGTCGATGCCCGCGTTCTGGGCTTGCACCGCCTCCTGGTCCAGCACGGGAACGGCCCGGCTGTTGATGCGGTCGGTCTGACTGTCGCCCTGCGGGCGGACGAGAGCTTTGGCGGCGACGATCCGGCGCCCTCGGATCCGCAACTGCACCTGCACCGGCCCGTACGCCGTATCGACCAACGTTCCGTTGACCGTCAGTCGCGCCGGCGACGTCGAGCGGGGGGTCGTCGGTGCCCGGCCGGTTCGTGGACCGGAAGGCGTCTTGCTGGGAACGGGCGTGGCCGGGCGGGGCTGCGGCTTGGGCTGCACCGAGGCAGCGGGCGGGCCCTCGGCCGGTTTCGTGCTCACCCGGAGTCCGAGGCCGACGACCGCCAGACTGATCGCCGACATCGCCACCGTGGCGCCGCGTCTCATCCGGTCCTCCGAATCCTCACCAGGTGAACCGTTCTTGATGGAGCTGGTTCGCCGGCAGGCCTGCTGTCAGAGCAGCTCCGGTCACCGCGTCCATCCATGGATCAGGCCCGCAGACGAAGACGTCGTACGACCGGAGGTTCGGGACGAGCGCCTCCAGCGCGGCAGCGTCGTCCCAGTCGGCGGCTTCCTGCGGCAACCACGAGTTGCGGTCAGCGATGCGGCGCCCGAGCAGATAGTGGACCGCGATGCCGCGTTGCTGCGCGAGATCGTCCAGCTCGTCGCGGAACACCAGGTCCGGCGCGCTCCGGGCCCGGTAGACCAGGACTGCATCACCAGGCGCGTACGGCAGATCCTCCAGCAACGCGCGCAGCGGGGTGATTCCGATGCCGCAGGCAAGCATCGCGACGCGTCGCCAGACCCGGCGCTCACCCGTGAGCCGGCCGTACGGGCCCTCGATCAGGACCTTGGTGCCTGCCCGCAGCCCGGCCAGCCGGCCGCTGCCGTCGCCCGCGTCCTTGGCGGTGATCCGCAGCCTGTTGTGCCGTGGCGGGGCGGACAACGAGTACGGGTTGCCGCGGGACCAGCCGGGACCGTCGAGGAACCGGAAGACCAGGAACTGACCGGCCTGGACACCTAGCCGGTGCAGTCCGCGACCGGCCAGCTGGACGGTGACCACATCCGGGCTCTCGCGGACGACCGAGATCACCGTGATCCCGTGCCGCAGCGTCCGCCAGATCGGCAGACCGGCGCGGTAGAAGACGATCGCCCCGGCCGCGAGGGCATAGGCGGACCACCAGTAGACCTGTGCGAGCCGCGAGGTGGAGAAGTCCTGCCCGGTCCAGATCTCGTGCGGGATCGACAACCCGACCCCGACATAGGCGTACAGATGCAGCAGGTGCCACGACTCGTAGCGAAGGGCGCGCCGGGCAAGCCGGATCGAGGTGACCGCCACCAGGGTCAACGCGATCGTCGCAGCCAAGGCCAGCAGCATGCCGCCGTACGTCGTGACGACGGTCCACGTCTCGCGGATCAGGTTGCTGTGGTCGCGGAGGGTGTACCCGACGGTGATGAGCGCGATGTGCGTCAGCAGCAGGTTGAACGAGTAGAAGCCGACGAGCCGGTGCCGCCGGGCCAGCTCGTCCTGGCCGTAACTGCGTTCGATCATCGGCACCCGGGCCATCAGGAACACCTGGACGAGCAGGAGATCCGCCGCGACCAGGCCGGTCAGCCGGCCGGTCGAGATGAGGAGATCAGCAGGGCCGGAGGCCAGTAGTTGCAGGCCGCGACCGGACACCCAGAGCAGGACGACGATCAGTGCACTGACCCAGCAGCTGCTGCCGACGGCGTCGCGCCACCAGGCCGGCGTACGGCGTGGGCGCGGTCCGGCGTGCGACGACCGGGCCGGCCGTGCGGTCCTCAGCGTGGTCATCGAGTGGCTCCGTCGTCTGGTCGGGCGATGATGACGACGATGCCTGGCGAATCTTAGGGATTCCTTGGAGGCCAGGGTGGTTCGTCGCGCGGGATCGGCAGCGACAACTCGAAGGCCGCCCCGACCGGGCTGTCGACCAGCCGGAGCTGGCCACCATGACGGTTCGCCACGTCGTGGCTGAGTGCAAGACCGAGACCGTAGTGAGTCCGGCCGGCTCGGTGACCGCCGGAATGGAACCGTTGCAGGACGTGGTGCGCTGCTTCCGGCGCGATGCCGGGACCGGTGTCGCTGACCGCGATCACCGCCGAGCGCCGATCCCTGCGCAGGCTGATCCGTACCTGCCCACCGGATGGTGTGTGATCGACAGCGTTGTCGACAAGTGACAGCACGGCTCGCCGCAAGGCTGACGACGATCCCATCACCCAGCAGGGCGGAGTGTCGCTGTCCAAGACCAGCTCGACGCCGCGGTCGCGTGCGTGCGCACTCGCGCTGTCCGCCACTCCGTGGATGAGCAGGCCGAGCTCGACCGGTTCGTGGCTCTGTTCGCCGCGTGGGTCGGCAGCCGCCAGCAGGTCCTCGACCAGTTCGCCCAGCCGCTGGGTGTCGAGCACCACGCCGTGGGAGTCGTCCTTGGTCTGTTCGCCGATGTCTTCGGCCTGGACCGCTCGGTCGAGCAGTTGGGCCCGGGTACTCAGCAGGGTGAGCGGCGTCCGAAGCTCGTGACCGGCATCCGCGATGAAGTTTCGCTGCAGGGCGAGCGCCTGCGCCAGCGGGCGGACCGCGCGCCGGCCGAGCAACACCCCGAGCAGTACTGCGAACAGCAAGCCGATCGCGGAGGCTACGCCCATCGCCTTCAGTAACCTGGCTCGCTCCTGGTGGGCCGACGCGAGATCGAGGACCACCTGGATGGTGCGTCCACCCCGTTGAAGGGTCGCGACCCGCAAGCTGTCGTCGTCGCCGGTCTCCCGCAGATTCGCCAGCACTGCCTGGGGTTTCGCTCCGGCCCGGAGACCGGCCAGCTCGGGAGCCAGCTCGTCGGGCAGGCCGGGGGAGGAGGTGACGACGCCACCCTCAACCATCACCAGCCACGCACTCGGCGGCGGGTCACCGACATCGTCCGCGGTGCGCGCGGTGGAGCGCAGCAGGTTGTCGGCCGAGGCGGACTGGCCGCGCACTACGACCACTGTCACCAGCAGCACCAGCAGCAGCATCGCCAACGCGACCAGCCCGGCGGCCTGCATCGCCAGCCGCCGGGACGCCGTGCGCACCAGGACCTCGTCGCCGATCGGCCTGCTGCGGCTCACGAGAGTCTGCCGAGGCGATAGCCGAGTCCGCGGACGGTACTGATGACACCGTGCCCGAGCTTCTTCCGGCAGTAGTGCACGTAGGTGTCGACCACGGTCTCGGATTCGGCGTCGTTGAACACTCTGGCCAGCAGGTCCGGCCTGCTGAACACCACCTCCGGCCGGGCGGCGAGCAGGCCGAGCAACGCGGCCTCGCGTTCGGACAGCTCGATCGCGTCGCCGCGAGTTCGCCGTACGGACCGGTTCGCCAGGTCCAGCGAACCGCCCGGCACAGGCAAGGTGTGGGCATGGTCCGGATGCCGGCGCAGCAACGCCCGGAGGCGGGCGAGCAACTCACTGATCTCGAAGGGTTTGGCGAGGTAGTCCTCGGCGCCCGCGTCCAGCCCGTCCACCCGGTCCTGGGTGGTGCCACGGGCCGACAACACAAGCATCGGCGTCGTCACCCCACGGCGACGCAACCGGCCGATCAGGTCGAGTCCCTCGATCGCCGGCAGGCCACGATCGAGCACCATCACCTCGAAGGACTGCGTCATGGCCAGATGCAGACCTCGCTGACCGTCGCCGGCGATGGTCACCTGATAGCCCTCGGTGGACAGGACCCGCTGCAAAAGTGTGGCCAGGTCCTGGTCGTCCTCGACGAGCAGCAGCGGGATCACCCGGGCCAGCCCACGGTCCTCAGCAGGGTCGAGTTCGCCGCGACAGCCAGGCCGTAGTACTGGTCGGTGTGGTCGACGATCGCGAGGCTGCCCGCGACGAAGGCGGCGGTAGCCAGGACGTCAGCGGTCTCCAGCGAAGGTCCGATCACGGTCACCGACAGCCATTCACTCGTCGTCGGGCGACCGGTCCTCGGGTCGTACAGATGAGCGCCACGGGCTGCTGTGCCGCTGGTCGCGACGGCCCCGGTCGTGCACCGGACCGAGGTGCTGACCGCGGCCGGGTCCAACGGGTCCTGGATTCCGACGACGAACGGTTCGCCGCTGGGGCAGCTCAGCACGACATCGCCGCCTGCGTTGAGACACCAGTCCAGCCCGCCGACAGCGGTCAGCAAGCGCGCGGCGCGTTCGGTGGCCCAGCCTTTGACCAGGCCGGACGGATCCCAGTTCCCGTCCGGCCTGGTGGCATCGAACAGACCTCCGGTCAGCTCGGCCGCGCGGAGGCAGCGACCGGCCACCTCACGGACGAGCGGTGTGGCATCACTCCAGGCGAGGACGCCGCCGGCGAGCCTGCTGATCTCGCTGTCGTCGCGGTACGGCGAGAAGATCCGGTCGACCTCGCGGAGTTCCGCATACACGGCACGAACCGCCTCGTCCGCGGCCTCCGACCGGGCCGAGGCGCCGCGAGCGAGCACGCTGACGGGCAGGCCCATCACCTGCTCGACCCAGCTCCGCCTGGTCACTACGGGAACCCCACCCGCCCAGTCTGACCGCTTGTTGCTGAGAGCAAACTGAGTTGGGTGTCGGTGCGGTGGCGTGCCCGCGGGACTGAGACAGTGGTCTGGTGATCCTTGCTCTTGTGGGTGCGTTCGGTGCGGCTGTCCTGTACGGCGTGGGCACCGTCCTGCAGGCTGAGGGGCTGCGCCGCTCGGCCCGGTCGCGTGCGACCACCCTGTGGGGACGGATCGAAGCAGGCTGGCTGTACGTCGTAGGCCTGGCCCTCGACGGCGCCGGATTCCTCGCGTCGCTGGCCGCCCTGCGGTCCCTTCCGCTGTTCATCGTCGAGTCGGCGGTGGCGTCGAGTGTCGCGGTGACTGCGATCCTGGCCGCGCTGTTCCTGGGCGGACAGCTGGATCGGCCGACGGTGATCGCGCTCATCGTCGTCGGGATAGGGCTGGTGGGTCTCGCCGCCGGAGCCGTTGAAGGCCCGGCCAAGACGCTCAGCGGAACGGCCGCGTGGCTGGTGCTGATCCTGGCCGTGCCGGTGCTGGCGCTCGGTTTCGCAGGCTTCCGGCTGGCGGGCGCTCGTGGGGTGGCGCTGCTGGCAACCGTCGCCGGGCTGGGATTCGGCGGAGCCGGGGTGGCAGCTCGCACGCTGAATCTCGACAACGGCTGGAAGGTGCTGTCAGATCCGGTTGCCTGGGCCTTGGTCGTCTACGGAGTTCTCGCGCTGGCCGCTTTCGGGCTCGCGTTGCAACGCGGTTCGGTGACCGTGGTCGCGGCCATCACGTTCAGCATCGAGACCGTCGTACCGGCTGCTGTCGGGCTGATCTGGCTCGGGGACCAGGTCCGCGAAGGGCTGGTCTGGCTGACCGTGCTCGGGTTCGTGTTCACCCTCGGCGGCTCGGTGAGACTGGCCAGATTCGCGGTGATCGAACAGTGACCAAACAATGGACCGTACGCCGTATCGCGGTGGTGGCCGTGGCGATCATGCTGTGCGCCGGTGGCCTGCTGGCGACCGCGGGAACGGGTGACACGGCCGACAAGGAGAGCACGAGCATCCCGGCGACGCCGTCTCCTGGCGGCAAACCGCTCCGCGTCGTGGCTTTGGGCGACTCGGTGACGGCCGGCGCTGCTTGTGGGTGCGCCGCGTTCCCCGAGCTCTACGGGCGCCTCCTGAGCCAACGGACCGGCGTACAGGTGACTGTGGAGAATCGTGGCGTCAGTGGGCTCGATTCCGAAGGGCTGCTGAAGCAGTTGGACGAGCCGCAGCCGGCGGAGGCGGTCAAGGATGCGAACGTCGACCTGATCACGATCGGGGCGAACGACTTCGGCGATCACCATGACGCGGTCGTCGACGCGATCTGTTCGGCCGACTGCCTGACCGATGAACTGGACCAGTTGTCCGGCGACCTGCATCGCATCCTCGAACGCATCCGCGCTCTGCGCGCGGGTCAGCCGACCACCACCCTGGTCACCGGCTACTGGAACGTGTTCGAGGACGGCGAGGTCGCCCGGCAGAGCTTCAGCGCCGACGGACGCGCCGCCACGGTCGACCTCACCCGCCGGGTGAACTCGGTGATCGAGGCCGCCACGCTCGCCGAAGGCGCCACCTCGGTCGACCTGGCCGGACCGTTCCAGCGCGAAGGCGCCGACGTGACCGGCCTGCTCGCCCCCGACGGCGATCACCCGAACGAAGCCGGCCACGAACTCATCGCCAAGGTCCTGCTCGCCGCAGGCCTGCCGACCTTGAAGTCATGACCCGCATCCACCGCTTCCTGGCCGCTGTACGCCGACCAGGTGTCCGCGGCAGATCCACCAGTGCAGCCGTTGTCGTGGTCGCCCTGGCTCTGGCCGTCGGTGCGCTCGTCCTGCTGCTCCTGCTCCAACGGGCCTTGATCAACAGCGTCTCCGACGCGGCCGACGACCGGTCGCTCGACATCGCCACCCAGATCCAGGAAAGCGGCCAGCGCGGGCTCCGGGACGAACTGATCGAGAACAACCGGCCGAGTCAGCTGATCCAGGTGCTGAACAGCGACGGTGTCGTGGTGGCCAGCTCGTCGCGGCGTACCGAACTACCCCTGACAGATCTCCGGCCGGCCAACGGCGAGCTGCTGGGTAACGAGATCGGCCGGATGCCGCTGATCGGTGACGACCACGAATTCCTGATCGTTGCCCGAGGCACCGAATTCAAGGGTGCCCGTTACACGGTCGTGGTCGCGTCGTCGATCCAGACCCAGCGGGAGACCGTCCGGACCGTCATCCTCTACCTGCTGCTCGGTTTCCCGTTGTTGCTGCTCCTGGTCGGGATGGCAATGTGGATCCTGGTCGGCCGCGCGCTCCGCCCGGTGGAGCAGATCCGCGCCCAGGTGCACGGCATCGGCGCGAACCAGCTGGCCGAGCGCGTCCCGGTGCCGGCCACCCAGGACGAGATCGCACGGCTCGCGGTCACCATGAACGAGATGCTCAACCGGTTGCAGGCGGCCCAGGAGACGCAGAGACGGTTCGTCGCCGACGCGAGTCATGAGCTGCGGTCCCCGATCGCCACCCTCACCGCGGCGCTCGACGTCGTCGTGGTCGACGTCACCGGGCAGGCGTGGCTGGATCTGCAGCAGGTGATGGGCGCCGAAACCGGCCGGATGCGCAGGCTGGTCGAGGATCTGTTGCTGTTGGCGAAGGCCGATGACGACGAACTGCGGTTGCAGCGATCCGATGTCGATCTTGACGATCTGGTCGAGTCCGAGGTGCGGCGGCTGCGGAGCTCCAACGGACCGGTCGTGCAACGCGATGTTCAGACGGTCCGCGTCCGGGGTGATGCCGACAAGCTGGCGCAGGTGATCCGCAACCTGGTGGACAACGCGACCCGGGCCGCGAAGAGCACGGTCCGCTTCACGCTGGCCGAAGAGGCCGGTACTGCGGTGCTCACGGTCGAGGACGACGGCGACGGGATCCCGCCGGCCGATCGGGAGCGGGTGTTCGAGCGATTCGTCCGGCTGGACGCGAGCCGGGATCGGGTCAGTGGGGGATCGGGGCTCGGCCTCGCGATCGTCCGGGAAGTACTGCGGTCCCACGGTGGTTCGGTGCGGATCACCGACTCCTCGCTGGGCGGTGCGAGGTTCGAAGTGACCCTGCCGACCGAGGGCCCGTCGCCCCGGGGGTGACGGCGTGCGACGGTGAGGGTGACCGTCGATCGGCAGGGCCGTCCTAGAGGGACTTGTGCGTCCCTGGTCCGAGTTGCTCACAGAGCCATGGATAGATGTAGGCGAAGGCGGATTCGGCGAACTGCCAGTTGTGCGTTCCGGGCAGGACGGTCAGCTTCGACACGATGCCTTCCTTCTTGCCGGCCGCGATCAACAGGTTCGCTTCGCGGGCGTGCAACTTCTCCTCGGTGCCGTCGAGGTACCGGCCGGTGAGTGCCGGGTAGCGGCCGTGCTTGGCGATCACCGTCAGCGGATCGTGCGCGGCGTACGCGGCGGCGGATCCACCGAACAGGTTGGCGATCGTCTGCGCCTTGGTGCCGGTGTTCGGGTACTGGTCGCCGGAGATGTCGACGAAGTGGCCGAAGGTGCCCGGGTGCTCGGTGGTCAGCCCGATCGCGCAGGTGCCGCCCATCGAGAATCCGGCGACCGCCCACGACTTCGGGTCCCTCGAGGCGCCGAAGGTGGCGCTGATGTACGCCGGGATGTCGCGGTACAGGTGGTCCTCGGCCTGTCCGTGCGGACCGTTGACGCACTCGGTGTCGTTGGCGAAATTCGCCGTGGCGTCGGCGAAGACCAGGATCGGTCCGAGTCCGTGATGCTGCGCGGCGTACGCCTGAGCGGTCTTGACGGCGTCGCCGATCCGGACCCAGTTCTCCGGCTTCGAGTGCTCGGCGCCGATCATTTCGACCACCGGCAGCACCGGGTGATGCGTCCCGCGGAACCACACGGGCGGTAGGTAGACGAGTTCCTGGCGATGCACGAACCCACTCGGTACGGCGGGGATCGTCACCGCGACCAACTCGCCCGACTGAGCTCCGGCCGGATCCTTGTGATCCTTGATCTGCGACAACGACACCTGCCCAGGAGGCGGCTGCCCTTGCAGCCCGGCCACGGCATCACCGACTGTCGGGTAATAGCCGACAAACTGATTGATGCCATTGGCACCTACCACCGCCGCAAGCACAGCAGCCAGTACTGCGGCCAGCCGGCGACTCCACCCCGCAGTGGACCACCCCACACCCAGTAGCACCAAGGCACCGAAGGCGGCGGTCAACCAGATCCACACATGCACCGGCAACGGATCGGTGAACCCCAACCCCGGCGCGATCACCTTCGCGACCAGCACACCGAGCACTGCGGACCCGAAGATCACCAGCGGCAACCGCCTGGTCCGCCACCGCACGTCCCGCCACCCGATCGCCAGCAGCAACATCACCGCCGCCACGACCTCGAGCCCGACCGGCAACCACCCTTTGAGCAACGACACCTCAAGCCCCATCCTCAGCCTCCCCAGAGAGCACTACGGCGAAAGACCCACGCTCCAGTCCCCACCACAGCCAGCCAACTGATCGCGATCAGCCACCCGGCCAGCACGTCGGTCGCCCAGTGGTACCCGAGATACCACCGGCTCGCCCCGATCCCGAGACTGAACAGCACCGCGATCGCGACGACTCCGATCCGGGCCCGGCGCGACCTGAGTCCGGCGCAGGTCAGCATCGCCAGGACGCCGAAGAAGACCGCCGAGTTCAGTGTGTGCCCCGACGGGAACGCGTAGCTGGTGTCGACCGGCCCAAGGACATAAAGGATCCCCGGCCGATGCCGCTCGACGATCAGCTTGAGCCCGTAGGTCAGCGCTGCCGACCCGGTCATTGCGATGAGCAACAAACCGGGTGCTCGCCAGGCTCTGGTCCGCCGCCACAGCAAGACGGCCACCAGCAGGATCAGGACGGACAGGACCGGCACGTCCGCGGCGAAGGTCAGCGCGCGGGCCACGGCGGTCAGCGGTGCGGTGCGGACCCCGAGCACATCGGTGGTGAGCTGGGGATCGAGCGCCGCCAGGCCGTCGGACTCGGTCGCGCTGTCCGCCAGCGCGATCACCCCGAGCGTGCCTGTCACTGCCACGACCGCGCCCGCCAGCGGCACGGCGTACCGGATGGTCTCAGCCACCGTCGGCTGCCAGGCGGTAACCCATGCCTCGGACTGTTTCGATGGCGTGGCGGTTGAAGGGAGCGTCAAGTTTGAGACGGAGGTAGCGGACGTAGACCTCGACGACATTGGGATCGCCGTCGAAGGCCGGATCCCAGACGGATTCCAGGATCTCGGTCTTGGTGACAGTGTCACCGCGATGCCGCATCAGGAACTCGAGCAGGCCGTACTCCCGCGGCGTCAGCGCGATCTCCTGGCCGGCCCGTTCGACCCGCTTACGCGCCGGGTCCAGCGAAAGGTCACCGGCCATCAGTACGACGGGACGCTCCGGCCCGCCGCGACGGATCAGCGCGCGCAACCGGGCGACCAGGACGAGGAAGCTGAACGGCTTCGTCAGGTAGTCGTCGGCGCCGAGATCGAACGCGTCGGTCTGGTCGTGCTCGCCGTCCTTGGCGGTCAGCATCAGCACCGGCGTCCACACTCCGCGCCGGCGCAGCTCCTCGAGCACCTTGTACCCGTTCAGCTTGGGCAACATGATGTCCAGCACGATCACGTCGTACGCGCTCTCGCTCGCCGCCCAGACCGCGTCCTCGCCGTTGTGCACCACCTCGACCACGAACCCGGCGTCGGTGAGCCCCCGCCGGACCGTATCGGCCAGCCGGACCTCGTCCTCCACCATCAGCACCCGCATGTCCCCAGTCTGACCCGGCGTCGCTGAGAATCAGCTGAGTGACGCCGACTCAGCGACTTCTCAGCTCTTGGCGGCTACCGTCGGAGGATCGGAGGGGGTTCATCAAGTGAGAAGTTTTGTCAGGGGTGCGCTGGTCACTGCGCTCATCGCGACAGCAGCCGCATGTGGCGTGCATGCCGCCAAGGAGAATACGGACCAGCCGTCCGTGCCGACATCGAAGCCGACGAAGCCTGAGGCGTTCAGCAAGGACGACACCTGCCCGCCTGGTGTCCCGGCCGCGCCGCTCACCCCGACAGCGAACCCCGCCAAGATCACCAAGATCTTGCTGGTCGTCCTGGAGAACAAGAACCCCTGCGCCTCCACCAAGGGCATGCCGTACCTCGCCGGCCTGGCCGACAAGTACGCCAGAGCCGGCCTGTACTACGCGATGGCCCATCCCTCGCTGCCGAACTACCTCACCCTCGCCGGCGGCTCCACCTTCGGCATCCGCGACGACCGCTCACCGGCCGCCCACAAGCTCACGGGTCAGTCCGTCTTCGGCCAGGTCCTCGCGACCGGCGAGATCGCCAAGACCTACGCCGAGGACATGAAGTCGAACTGCCAGCTGGAGCAGGGCAAGCATGATCCGTATGCCGTCCGCCACAACCCGTGGCTCTACTTCGCCTCCGACGACGAACGCCGGCTCTGCCAGCAGTACGACGTACCGGCCGGGACCGTGACGGAAGGGGAGTTCCATGACGATGTTGCCAACGGAACTCTGCCGACCTTCGGCTACCTCGCACCGAACCTCTGTGACGACGCCCACGACTGCCCGCTGAACTCGGCCAACACCTGGCTGACGAAATGGTTCGAACCACTCCTCAAAGGCTCCGACTTCACCTCCGGCCACCTGCTCGTCCTGGTCACCTTCGACGAGGACGACAAACACGCCGGCAACCGCGTCCTCACGGTCGCCCTCAACCCGTCCCTGAATCACGTGGTCATCGGCCAGCGCCTCGACCACCTCGCCACCAGCAAGGCAATCTCCGCCCTGGTCGACGCACCCCCACTCCGCGAAGCCACCAACGCCCCCGACCTTTACACCCTTCTCGGCCTGTCCCACTGAGAAGTTGGTATCGATTCCACAACGGCAGGAATTGATACCGGGTCGGGGGCGCATTGTTTCGGGGGTTTGGAAGGTTTGGAAAAAGTTGCAGGGGTGCGCACCTTGACGACAACGGTGCGTAGTCGGTTACCGTTTGTGATGTAGCGGTCGCGAGGTGAGACGCAGGGCGAACTGGGCGCCGGAATCTGCGGGTCACGCCGGTCCTTTGGGGGACGTCGACCGATCGATCCACATCAGCTAGTTCAGCCATTCCTTGTGGCACGGGGACACTCACCCCTGCCCTGAGGCGCGCGCCGGGTCATCCGCCGGCGTGCTGACGCCTGCCCAGTCGGGCGCCGGACAGCAACGTGAACCGCGAACGAAATGGTGGTGGGTACTGTGACCTTGACCGAGCCGGCCTCGTCGGACGTCAACGGAGGAGGGCAGCGACCGCAGCTCAGCCTCGGCACCGCGGCAGCGCGCAACCTGGCGACGACGACCAAGTCCGAGCCGCAGATGCAGGGCAAGACGTCGCGCTGGTTGCTGAAGATGCTGCCCTGGGTGCAGGTCGCCGGTGGTACCTACCGGGTGAACCGCCGGCTCAGCTACGCCGTCGGCGACGGCCGCGTCACCTTCACCACGACCGGCGCCGAGGTCCGCGTGATCCCGCAGGAGCTGTGCGAACTCGCGTTGCTGCGCAGCTACGACGATGTCGAAGTGCTGACCGCGCTGGCGAATCGCTTTGTCCAGCAGGAGTTCCAGCCCGGAGACGTGATCGTCGAACGCGGCCGGCCGGCCGATCAAGTCTGCCTCATTGCGCACGGCAAGGTGAACAAGATCGGCCTCGGCAAGTACGGCGACGAGACGGTGCTGGAGACGCTGGTCGACGGCGACCACTTCACCTACCGCGCAGTACTGGAGTCCGACGACTTCTGGGAGTTCACCGTCAAGGCGATCACCCCGTGCACGTTGCTCACCCTCTCGCAGGACTCCTTCGAGGAGCTGGTCAGCCAGGCCGACAGCCTCCGCGAGCACATCGAGCAGTTCCGCAACAGCCCGGAACAGGCCGAGAACGAGTACGGCGAGGCCGCGATCGAACTGGCCGCCGGCCATGAAGGTGAAGCGGACCTGCCCGGCACGTACGTCGACTACGAGACGACTCCCCGTGAGTACGAGTTGAGCGTCGCCCAGACCGTA
The DNA here is from genome assembly GCF_040613535.1 of Kribbella sp. NPDC006257. Lineage (NCBI taxonomy): Bacteria > Bacillati > Actinomycetota > Actinomycetes > Propionibacteriales > Kribbellaceae > Kribbella > Kribbella sp. NPDC006257. The sequence goes on along the minus strand of NZ_JBEXSJ010000017.1, from coordinate 130,713 downwards.
CTGCGGGTGCACACCCGCGTCGCCGATCTCTACAACCACCCGATGGACCAGACCGAGCAGCAGCTCCGGCTGACCGTCGAGGCGCTCCGCGAGCGGCAGGAGCACGAGATGATCAACAACCGCGACTTCGGCCTGCTGCACAACGCGGACCTGAGCATGCGGATCCCGACCCGCACCGGACCGCCGACGCCGGGCGACCTCGACGACCTGCTCAGCCTGGTCTGGAAGGAACCGGCCTACTTCCTGGCGCATCCCCGGGCGATCGCCGCATTCGGTCGCGAGTGCACGAAGGCCGGCGTCTACCCGGACACCGTGGACTTCGGCGGTCACCGGTTGCCGGCCTGGCGCGGCGTACCGATCTTCCCCTGCAACAAGCTCGGGATCAGTGACACCCGGACCAGCTCGATCATGCTGATGCGGACAGGAGAAGACGCTCAGGGCGTGATCGGGCTGCAGCCGACCGCGCTGCCGGACGAGTTCGAGCCCGGCCTGTCGGTGCGGTTCATGAACATCAGCGAGAAGGCGATCATCAACTACCTGGTGAGTGCCTACTACTCGGCCGCAGTACTGGTTCCGGACGCCCTCGGCATCCTCGAAGGCGTCGAGATCGGCCGGGAAGGCTAGACCATGTCGAAGCAGCCCTATGAGCTGCCCGACTTCTATGTGCCCTATCCGGCCAGGATCAGTCCCCACCTGGAAGGAGCCCGGGCGCACAGCAAGGCCTGGGCCCACGAGTTCGACATGATCGACGTTCCCCAAGCGGGCAAGGCGATTTGGGACGAGCGCGACTTCGACAGCCACGACTACGCGCTGCTCTGCGCCTACACGCATCCGGACGCGACCGGGCCGGCCCTCGACCTGGTCACCGACTGGTATGTCTGGGTCTTCTACTTCGACGACCACTTCCTGGAGCTCTACAAGAAGACCCAGGACCTGGCCGGCGCGAAGGCCTACCTCGACCGGCTGCCCCTCTTCATGCCCGTGGAGGGACCGATCACGGAAACGCCGGATAATCCGGTGGAGCGCGGTCTGGTGGATCTCTGGAACCGCACGGTGCCGTCGATGTCACCGGGCTGGCGGCAACGATTCGTCGGTACGACGGAAGCTCTGCTGGCCGAGTCGCTCTGGGAGCTCACCAACATCAGCACCGGCCGGATCGCCAACCCGATCGAGTACGTCGAGATGCGCCGCAAGGTCGGCGGTGCACCCTGGTCGGCCAACCTCGTCGAGTACGCCGTGAACGCCGAAGTACCGGTCGAGATCGCGCACACCCGGCCGATGCAGGTGCTCAGCGACACGTTCTCCGACTCGGTGCATCTGCGCAACGACCTGTTCTCCTACCAGCGCGAGGTGGAGACCGAGGGCGAGGTGAACAACGGCGTCCTGGTGGTGGAGCGCTTCCTCGGTTGCCCACCGCAACAAGCCGCCGACCTGGTCAACGACATTCTCACGTCCAGGTTGCACCAGTTCGAGAACACCGCGGTCACCGAGATCCCGCCGCTGCTCGCGGAGCACCAGATCGACCCGCAGGGCCAACTCGACGTACTGGCTTATGTGAAAGGCCTGCAGGACTGGCAATCGGGTGGGCACGAGTGGCACCTGCGCTCGAGTCGCTATATGAACAAGGGCGGCAAGGCAGCCTTGGGTGGGCCGACCGGCCTCGGTACGTCAGCCGCCCGGATCCTCTCGTCGCTCATCTCCACCGCACCCTTCCGGGTCCGCAGTCACAGCTTCGCTCCCCACCCGGTAGGCCCGACACCGATGCCGGAGTTCTATCTCCCGTACGCCGCGAAGCTCAACCCGCATCTCGAAACCGCGCGAGCGAACCTGCTGGCGTGGGGCGACCGGGTCGGGATCACCGACGGCGTGATCTGGGACGCCGAGATGCTCAAGGGCTTCGACCTTCCGCTCTGTGCGGCCGGGATCAACCCGGACGCGACGCCGGACGAGCTCGATCTGGCGAGTGGCTGGCTCGCCTGGGGAACGTACGCCGACGACTACTACCCGGTGGTCTTCGGGCGAACCAAGGACATGGCCGGCGCGAAGGCAACCACCCAACGGTTGTCCGAGTTCATGCCGATCGACGGCCCGATCACTCAAGTGCCGGCGAACGGCCTGGAGCGCTCTCTAGCCGATCTCTGGGTCAGAACGGCCGGTCCGATGACGGTCGAGGACCGGCGGACGTTCCGGGCGGCGGTCGACACGATGACCGAGAGCTGGCTGTGGGAGTTGGCCAACCAGTTCCAGAACCGGATCCCCGATCCGGTCGACTACATCGAGATGCGGCGTCGGACCTTCGGCTCGGATCTCACGATGAGTCTCTGCCGGATCGGGCACGGCCGCTCGGTGCCACCGGCGATCTACCGGTCCCGGGTGGTCCGGGCGATGGAGAACTCGGCCGCCGATTACGCGTGCCTGCTGAACGACGTCTTCTCGTATCAGAAGGAGATCCAGTTCGAAGGCGAGTTCCACAACGCGGTGATGGTGGTGCAGAACTTCCTCGGCTGCGACCGGGATGCCGCCCTCGCGATGGTGAACAACCTGATGACCGCGCGGATGCAGCAGTTCGAGCAGCTCGTCACGGTCGGCCTGCCGACCATGTTCGACGACTTCGGCCTGGCCGACGACGTCCGGCAGACCCTGCTCGGCTACGCCGGCGAACTGCAGAACTGGATGTCCGGCATCCTCGTCTGGCACCGCGGCTGCGACCGGTACGACGAACCGTCGCTGCTCCGTCGGGCCGGCAAACCTCTCAGCGAACCGGTGAAGACCTTCCGCATCCCGCACGGGGCGACCGGACCAGGGACGTCAGCGGCGAAGACCTATCAACTCGCAGGTACGCGCAGAATGGACGGTGCACGGTGACCGGAACCGATGTGGACACCCCGAAACCCCAGCTGAGCCTGGGCACCGCGGCTGCGCGGAAGCTGGCGAGTACGACGAAGTCCGTCCCGCAGATGCAGGGGATCTCGCCGCGCTGGCTGCTCAAGATGCTGCCGTGGGTGGAGACGCAGGGCGGTGTCTTCCGGGTGAACCGCCGGAGCACCTTCGCGGTCGGTGACGGCCGGCTGAGCTTCTCGGCCACCGGCGCCGACGTACGGGTGATTCCCGCCGAGCTGACCGAACTGCCGCCGCTGCGCGAGTTCGCCGACGAAGAGGTGCTCGCGGCGCTAGCGGACCGGTTCTACCAGCAGGAGTACGAAGCCGGTGAGGTGATCGCCGAGTTCGGCAGCCGGGTGGACGACCTGATCCTGGTTGCCCACGGCAAGGTTTCGTTGGCGGGTGTCGGCGAGTACGGCAACGGAACCGATCTGGGAACTGTTGCCGACGGCGACTATCTCGGCGAGGGACTGCTGACCGAGCCACCGGAGACGATCTGGGAATACACGGCCAAGGCCACCACCCGCTGCACAGTGCTCAAGCTCCATCGCAACGACTACAACGACCTGCTCGGCCGGTCCGACGCGCTGCGCGGACACCTGGAAGACTTCAAGTCCAGGCCGAAGCCGCCGCAGAACAAGGCGGGTGAGGCTGAGATCGCGCTGAGCGCCGGTCATGCGGGCGAGGACGATCTGCCCGGCACGTTCGTCGACTACGACCCGGCGCCGCGCGAGTACGAGCTGAGCGTCGCGCAGACCATCCTGCGGGTGCAGACCCGGGTCGCGGACCTCTACAGCAAGCCGATGGACCAGACCGAGCAGCAGCTCCGGCTGACCATCGAGGCACTGCGCGAACGCCAGGAACACGAGCTGATCAACAACCGCGACTTCGGCCTGCTGCACAACGCGGACTTCAAGCAGTGCATCTACACCCGCACCGGCCCGCCGACGCCGGACGACTTCGACGAACTCCTGACCAGGCGCCGCAAACCACGGCTGCTGCTGGCGCATCCACGCGCGATCGCCGCCTTCGGCCGGGAGTGCACCAACGCCGGTGTCTACCCGGAGACCGTCGAGGTCGAAGGTCAGCGGGCGCACGCGTGGCGCGGCGTACCGATCCTTCCGTGCAACAAGATCCCGATCTCCTCGACGAACACCACCTCCGTACTCGTACTCCGAACCGGAGCCGAGGACGAGGGCGTGATCGGCCTGCGGCAGACCGGTCTGCCCGACGAGGTGGAGCCGGGCCTCAATGCGCGGTTCATGGGGATCAACGAGAAGGCCGTCTCGTCGTACCTGGTCAGTACCTACTACTCGGTGGCAGTGCTCGTCCCGGACGCTCTCGGCGTTCTGGAAAACGTCGAACTCGGTGGATGAGGAGCATGCGATGTCCACTCTTCAAGAGGGCAGGTCGGCGTTCGAGGTCCTGGCCTGGAGCCGCGAACAAGTAGAGCCCGCACTGCGCGAAGCCGTCGGCAGCATGCCACTGGCGACACAACGGATCGCCAACTACCACTTCGGCTGGGAAGACGAGGACGGTAGTCCAGCCCACGCCGACAGTGGCAAAGCGTTGCGGCCGGCCCTCGCGTTGCTGTCAGCAGAAGCAGTCGGCGGTACGCCGGAGTCGGCGCTACCCGCTGCAGTAGCAGTCGAGCTGGTGCACAATTTCTCCTTGTTGCACGACGATGTGATGGATTGCGACACCACTCGCCGGCATCGGGCGACGGCCTGGTCGGTCTTCGGACTCGGTGCGGCGATCCTGGCCGGTGACGCATTGCTGAGCCTGGCATTCGACGTACTCGTCAACAGCGGAAATCAACGGGCAGACGATGCTGCCCGGATGTTGGGGGCGGCCGTTCAGGAGCTGGTCGACGGGCAGCTCGCGGACTCACACTTCGAGACGCGTGATGACGTGGTGATGTCCGAGTGCGTCCGGATGGCGCAGCTGAAGACGGGTGCGCTCCTGGGATGTTCCAGTGCGCTCGGAGCGCTCTTCGGCGGCGGCCGGCCTGAGCAGGTTGACCATCTGCGGCTGTTCGGTGAGGACCTCGGGCTGGCCTTTCAGTACGCCGACGACCTGCTCGGGATCTGGGGGAATCCGAGGGTCACCGGGAAACCGGTGCACTCCGATCTGCGCCGGCGGAAGAAGTCGCTGCCCACGGTCGCCGCGCTGACCTCCGACACGGAGGCGGGTCGTGAGTTGGCGGTGCTCTATCAGAAAGAACTCGCTGACGAGCAGCTCGGGCACGCAGCTGACTTGATCGAACGCACCGGTGCCAGGGAGCAGAGTCAGGCACAGGCCGACGCGTTGCTGGCGTCCGCGCTGGGGGAGTTGTCGTCAGCGGGCTCGGCCACCCAGGCCGCGGCTGAGCTGACCCAACTCGCCCGGCTGGCGACCCGGCGCGATCGCTGACATGGGGGAGACAGATGACACCACGCACCATCCTGCTGGCCTCGCCACGCTCGTTCTGCGCGGGGGTCGAACGCGCGATCGAGGTGGTCGAGCAACTGCTGGCCCACCGTCCGGGGCCGATCTACGTGCGCAAGCAGATCGTCCACAACACGCACGTCGTCGCTGACCTCGAACGTCGGGGCGCGGTCTTCGTCGACGAGCTGGACGGTGTGCCGGACGGCGCCACTGTCGTCTTCTCCGCGCATGGCGTCTCCCCGGCGGTCCGTAACGAGGCGGACCGCCGGGGGCTCGACGTGGTCGACGCGACCTGCCCCTTGGTCACCAAGGTGCACGCCGAGGCCCGCCGGTACGCCGCTCGCGGGGACACCGTGGTGCTGATCGGGCATGCCGGCCACGAGGAGGTCGAGGGCACGATGGGCGAGGCGCTCGAACAGACCGTGCTCGTCGAGACGGTCGAGGACGTCGCCGCCTTGCAGGTCGATGATTCGTCGAAGGTTTCGTACCTGACGCAGACAACGCTCGCGGTGGACGAGACCACCGCCGTACTGGATGCCCTACGCAACAAGTTCCGTGGGCTGCGGGGACCGGAGTCGGCCGATATCTGTTATGCCACGACGAATCGGCAAGAAGCGTTGGCGGCGATCGCGGACGAGGCCGACCTGGTGCTGGTGGTCGGTTCGACGAACTCCTCGAACTCCAAGCGGCTGGTGGAGCTGGCGCAGAAACGGGGCACCGCGGCGTACCTGATCGACGATGCGGCCGATATCCGGGGCGAGTGGCTGGACGGCGTACAGGTGGTCGGTTTGACGGCCGGGGCCTCGGCGCCGCCGCGGCTGGTGGACGAGGTGGTGGAGTTGCTGGGGCAGCTCGGGCCGGTCGAGGTGATCGAACGGGAGCTGACCCAGGAGACGATCCACTTCACGCTGCCGTCGGCGGTGAGGCGGCCATGAATCTCTATCTCAGTGGGTCGTTGTGGGTCGCCGGGGTGATGGTGTTCACCGCGGTCCTGGCCGTCGTACTGCGGAAGGCCAGGCACCGCGAGGGCCGCGAGGCGAACAACGAGGTGGCCGGCCAGGTCTTCACGGTGGTCGGCGGAGTGAACGTGGTGATCGCCGCGTTCGTGCTGATCTCGCTGTTCGACGCGATGGACAAGGCTCAGGACACCACCTACGAGGAGGCGAACGCACTGGTCGCCGTGCAGTGGTCGAGCGAATCGCTGGCCGAACCGACCAAGACCAAGGTGCACGAGCTGACCACGTCGTATGCGTCGATCGTCTCCGACGACGAGTGGCCGGCGATGCGGGCGGGCCGCACGGTCGGGGACAAGGGCTGGCAGGTGCTGACCAGCCTGCAGGACGAGCTCGAGCACGCGAAGACGACCACCGAGCGGCAGGAGAACGCGCGGGTCGACGCCACGACGCAGGTCTGGAACGTCTACCAGGCCAGACAGACCCGGCTGAACGCCAGCGGCAGCGGGGTCAGTTCGGTGGTCTGGTTCGCGATCGCGATCGGCAGCGTGATGTCGGTGGCGCTGATGTTCATGTTCGGCGGACCAGGCGTGTACTCGTACGCCACGATCGTGTCGATGCTGTCGGGCGCGATCGGGCTGGTGCTGTTCGCGATCTATCAGCTGCAGAATCCCTTCAGCGGTGGAGCAAGCGTCGGGCCCGATGCCTTCGTCGAGGCGCTGACCCGATTGAGTCGCGGTGGCTGATGCGACGCCCGTACGACGGGTGCTCGCAGGGTCGGCCGCGCTTCTTCTGGCCTCGCTGACGACTGTGCTGGTGGTCAGCGAGTCGTCGGCGGCGTCGGAGTGCGAGATCCTGCTGGTCCGGTCGAGCGGGCACAACTCGCTGTCGGGGTTGTCGCGGGTCTCGCTGCCGTCGGGAGCTGTCACGGATCTTGGGCGGCTCGACTATCAGGTGAACGCGCTCGGGTATTCGCGGTCGCAGGATCTGGCTTATGGGATCGCGTCCCGGGACCGGAATGGGTGGCTTGGGCGGCGGCCTCATTTGGTGACGATCGATCGGCGCGGTGCGGTGGCTGATCTCGGGCCGGTGCGGGAAGGTGCGGGTGGGATCGCGGATCCGACAGCCGGGGCGATAGCGGGGTCCCGGCTGTATCTGCGGGACCAGCATCGGTTGTTCACGATGGACATCGACCCGGGGAGTTCGACGTACAAGAAGGTCTTGCGGGTGGTGCGGCCGTCGCCGGTCTGGCTGACGATGTCGATCGACGACTTCGCGTACTCCGATGGGCTGCTTTATGGGATCTCCACCTTCGGGCTGTCGGCGAAGCTCGTCAGCATCGATCCGCAGACCGGCGTCTCGAAGATCATCACGACGATCCGGGGGGTGTCTGCTTTGGACTCCTACACGTCTGTGGTGATGCTCGACTCTCGTACGCTCGTCGCGATCCACACCGGGCACGGGCAGCGAACCCGGATGTTCCGCATCACCTTCGACGGGTCCAGCACGGAGCTCTCGTCGGCGCCTCCCGCCTCGGCCACTGACGCCGCCGGCTGTTTAAGCCAGGCAGCGCCGCCACCGCCGCCACCTCCTCCTCCTCCACCGACCCCACCGCCGACCCCGCCACCACCGCGGCCGACGCCGACGCTGACCCCGAAGCCCAGCCCGACACCAACCTTTACGCCTGCGCCTAAGCCGACTCCCAGGCCCACTCCCACCCCTGTCCCAACGCCTACCCCGACTCCGACACCACGTCGGGAGCTGCCGCCACCGCCGCCCGAGCCGCCGACTCCGACGCCCGCCCCGCCACGGGTGCGGCCGTCGCCTACCGAGATCACGATCGCGCCGCAGGTCGCGTCGACGCCGAAGCCGGCCGACCACACCGTCCAGGTGCTCCGGCGGTGGTCGATGGCGACCCTGCTGGTCGTCCTCACCGGCGGTGCCGCGATGGCCGCGCAACGTCGGATGCGGAGGTGAGGATGCCGGTGGAGCGCGCGCGGCGGCTGGTGCCGACGAAGCTCGTGGGGAGGGAGCAAGAGCTTCGAACGGCCCGCGCCGCGCTGCGCACCACCCCCGCCCTCCTCCTGGTGTCCGGCGAAGCAGGCGTCGGCAAAACCCGCCTCATCGCCGAGCTCGCGCGCGATCATGGCGGTCCGCCCTGGCTCGGCGCGGCGGTGATGCGCGATGGACAGTCTGTTCGGTGGTTGACCGGACGTTGCCGTCCTCTTCACCATCCCACTCCGCTGGCGCCGTTGGCGGAGGCCTTTCACGGAGTCGCCGGTCTGACCGACTGCCTCAGTTCGCCCTGGAACTGTCTGCCGGAGAGCCTGGCCGAACTCGGACCGACCGTGTTGGTGATCGAAGACCTGCACTGGGCAGATCGCGGCACCCTGCAGGTGCTGCACTTTCTCGCCGCCCGGCTACCACCGCAGTTGCAGCTGATCGCCACCTACCGCCCGGAGGAATCCCAGCAATCCCGTGAGATCACCGCGCTGGCAGCCGGCGTTCCGGCTGGGACCCGAACAGTCGAGGTCCGACTGCATCCGCTCGGCGCGGCCGCGGTCCACGAACTGGCCACCGAGGTGCTCGGCGTCGATTTGTTGCCCTCGGCATTGACCGGGGAGCTGCTCGACCGCGCCGGCGGCCTGCCCTTCGCAATCGAGGAACTCCTCAGAGCGGTGCAGGACAGCGGATCGCTGGAGATCAACGCGATGACTCGGGCGATGGCGGCGGCTCCCGCCCCGTTGGCGCTGCGGGCGTCGGTGATGCTCCGGCTGGAACATCTTCCGGAGGTCTCCCGTCGCGTGGTGTGTGCGTCCGCCGTACTGAACTCGCCCGCGCCGGACTCCGTGCTGGGGGCGATCGCGGAGACATCCGGTGCGCAACTGGCCGAGGCGATCGACGGGGGACTTGCCCGCGGACTGCTCAGACAGAAGCGCCCCGGCCTGTACGACCTGCGCCATGCGCTGGCTCGTCGAGCGGTGTACGAGACGATCCCGCCGGACGAACTGCGCCGCCTGCACCGCCGGTCGGCGATGGCGCTGGCCGCGGTCGAACCACCTCCGCACGCCCGCATCGCCGACCACTTCCGCTCGGGCGGGTTGATCGCGGACTGGATGATCCACGCCGAGGCCGCTGTCGACCAGCTACTGGTTGCCCAGGACAACGCTGGTGCTGTCGAGCAACTGACGGCGATGGTGCAGATCGAGGCCCTGCCCTGGGCAGACCGGGCCCGGCTGGCAGTGAAGCTCGGTTCCGCGGTGTCTCCGGAACAGCGCTGGCAGGATGCGGTGATCCTGATGAGCACGATCCTCGCCGAGTCCACCGCGCCGACCTCGCAGCGTGGCCGGTTGCGGCTCGCGCTCGGATTGTTGCTGCACCACCGAGCAGGCGAAGTACTGGCCGGTCGACGTGAGGTCGCGGCTGCGATCAGCGAGCTCGACCTCGATCCAGCTTCCGCCGCTTGGGCGTTGTCGACCCTCGCGGTACCCGTCTTCGGAGCCGAAGGGATCGCCGAGCATCGGAGCCGATTGGACGATGCCGTCCGCCTGCTCAACGATCGGCAGCGGTACCAGGAGGAGGGCACGAAGCACGCCGTACGGGTGAATCGGGCTCGCTTCCAGCTGGCGTTGGGTGTCACCGACGGGGTGGAAGAGGTCGGTGCGGAGGCTGCTGATGGGTTGGCTTGGCTGGGGCACGACGGCCGGAGTACTGCGCTCCTGGAGCGGGCGGCCGCGGGATGGGACCGGTTCAGTGCGGCTGCAGGTGCGGGGACTCGGGTGCGGCTGGCGTTCGGGGCAGCTGAGTGGGGTGGGCTGGCGGAGCGACTGTCGCGGGCGCGGGCGGATGCTGCCGGGATGCCGCTGGTGCGGATGGAGATCGACCTGGTCGACGGGCGGTATCAGCTGGCTCGCGGTGATGTTGCTGAGGGCAAGCAGTTGCTCGAATCGGTGCTGCGGGCAACGGTGAGTGGCCCGCTGACCATCCGGGCGGTGACGGTTGCGGCCTTGGTCCGGCAGGGGCTGGTCGGGCCGTGTGCGGTCGAGGAATGTGCTGCGATGGTCCGCCGGAAGGAGGGCTGGGCCTGGGCGGGGGAGTTGGTGATCGCGGCCTGTTCGGTGCTGGATCGGCCGACGGCCGAAGGGTTGGCGGCTGAGTTCGCTGACGGGTTGGCCGGGCGGGATGCGCCGGCGGCGAGGGCTGCTTTGACGATGGTTCGCGCGGGTCTTGAGGGGTCGGCCGAGTTGTTCGGGCAGGCGGCTGCGGAGTACGAGGTGTTGGGGCGGAAGTACGACCAGTACGGCGCGTTGGAAGGGCGGGGGAGGTGCTTGCTGGCGGCGGGGGAGCCGGACGAATTGGTGGCGATCGTGGCGGCGTACGAGGCGTTGGGTGCGCGTGGCGATGCGCGGAGGTGTCGCGATGCGCTGCGTGACGCCGGGGTGATGGTGTCGGCGCGGCGGGGGCGGCGTGGGTACGGCAACGCGTTGTCGCCGCGCGAGTTGGAGGTCGCCCGGCTGGCCGCGAAGGGATTGAGCAACAGCAATATCGCGACCGCGTTGTCGTTGTCGGTGAGCACGGTCGAGGACCATCTCTCCCGGGCCATGCGCAAACTCGACGTACGGTCAAGACATGCGCTTGCCCCTCTCGTCACTCAATGACGAGAGGGGCATCGCGCTCTACTTAGTGATCAGACCCGGGTCGCTGACGCTCTCCTCGCCGGTTTCGACGTGGCCGGCGAAGCGGCGGAGGAAGCTGTTGTCACCGGCAACGACCACCGATACGTCGTACCAGCTGTCGGTGTGGTTGAGATCCACCTGGTAACTCGCGGTCTGGCCGGCCTTCAGCTTCAGCACTTTCGTGCGCCCGCCGTACGCGTTGGTGACGGTGAAGGCGACCTGGGTGCTGCCCGTGTTGGTGAGTTTCAGGTCGAGGTCACCGTTGTGGCCGTTGTGCCGCGCCGTCACCTCGGGTCCGGCGACCGGCTTGCCCTTGAAGGTGCGCAGGAAGCCGTTCGGACCGAAGACAGTCAGGTCGGTGACGCCGTTCGAGTAGGCGGTGTTCCAGGAATCGGAGATCGTCTTCCCGGCTTCGGTCGTGTAGGTCCACGGGCCGTCCGTGCGGTTCGCCGAGGTGACCAGGAACTGCGCGCCCGCCTTCGGACCCGACGAGAAGGCGAGCTGGAACTTGCCGGTGCTCGGGTTCGCGGCGCCGTCCACACTCGGTGCATAGGGCAACGGCCTGGTACGCCGCCGGCCGCGCTCCTGCTTCGGCAGCTTGCCGACCGCGGGCGGTACCGGTACGAAGTCCGGGTGCCGCTCGTTGTCCGGCGGCTGGTACGACGAGGTGTCGGGCAGCCGGCCGACCTTCGTCTTCGAGTTCCCGAAATCGAAGGCCGACGTCAGGTCGCCGCAGATCGCGCGTCGCCAGGGCGAGATGTTCGGCTCGTGCACCCCGAACCGGCGCTCCATGAACTGGATGATCGAGGTGTGGTCGAGCGTCTCGGAACAGACGTAGCCGCCGGTGCTCCACGGCGACAGCACCAGCATCGGCACTCGCTGACCGAGACCGTACGGACCGGCCGCGTTGCTCGCATTGCCCGGGAACAGGTCGAGAGTCGGGTCGGCGGTCGACAGACCCTGGTTCGCCGAGCCGGGAGGGAACGGCGGGACGACATGGTCGAAGAAGCCGTCGTTCTCGTCGTACGTGATGAACAGTGCGGTCTTGCTCCAGGTGTCCGGGTCCGACGTCAGCGCGTCGAGGACCTGGGAGATGTACCAGGCGCCGTAGTTGACCGGCCAGTTCGGGTGCTCGGTGAACGCCTCCGGTGCTGCGATCCAGGAGATCTTCGGCAGCGTTCCGGCCTGGACGTCCGCACGCAGCTGGTCGAAGAGTCCGTCGCCGGCCTTCACGTTCGTCCCGGTGCGCGCCTTTTCGTAGAGCGGGCTGCCGGGTTCGGCGTTGCGGTAGTTGTTGAAGTAGAGCAACGAGTTGTCGCCGTAGTTGCCGCGGTACGCGTCGTCGATCCAGCCCCAGCTGCCAGGTCCGTCGAGACCGTCACCGATGTCCTGGTAGATCTTCCAGGAGACGCCGGCCTGCTCGAGCCGTTCCGGGTACGTCGTCCAGCCGTAGCCGGCCTCCTGGTTGCCCAGCACCGGTCCACCGCCCCGACCGTCGTTGCCGGTGTAGCCGGTCCACATGTAGTACCGGTTCGGGTCGGTGGAGCCGATGAAGGAGCAGTGGTACGAGTCGCAGATGGTGAACTTGTCCGCCAGCGCGTAGTGGAACGGGATGTCCTCGCGGGTCAGGTAGGCCATCGTCGTCGACGTCTTGGCCGGCACCCATTGGTCGTACTTTCCCTTGTTGAATGCGCGGTGCCCGTCCGGCCAGCTGTGCGGGAGATCCTGGATGAACTGCAGGCCCAGGTTGTCCGCCTCCGGCCGGAACGGCAGCACCTCCTGGGTGCCGTTCGTCTGGTGGAACACCGACTTGCCGCTCGGCAGCGTGACCGGCCGCGGATCGCCGTACCCGCGGACTCCGTTCAGGGTGCCGAAGTAGTGGTCGAACGACCGGTTCTCCTGCATCAGGACGACGATGTGCTCGACATCGTTGATGTCGCCGTGCTGTCGGTTCGCGGGGATCGCGGCGGCCTGCTCGATGCTGTTCGACATGGCGGCGAAGGCGGCAGTGCCACCGGCCAGCTGGAGAAATCTCCGGCGGTTGAGTTCTGGCATGACTGATCTCCTCGTGGGCGTGACGAACGGAGTATCCAGCGCGCACGCTGCTTCCACAGCACTCTCATCTGTCCAACCGGCGGACGTCAGATGAACGGCGCGCCTCGGACCTTAACCGCTCGTCAGTGCTCCAAACAATAAGAAACAATCAGTTTTCTGCAGTCGCGGTCGGGATCTCGGTGAGGTCGTAGTAGACGGGGAGGCCTCGTTCGTGAGCGAGTTTCACGTCCTGGTCGGCGCCACGGGAGTCGCCTGGCATGCGTAGTACGGCGTCGCAGTGGTGGAGGAGACGGTCGGCGGTGGGGTAGAGGACCTGGTCGGGGGTTGTGCGGGCGCCGGCGCTGCTCAGGACCGGGAGGGCGACCCACTCGCCGATCATCGGGATGTGGCCGCGCTCGAAGATCGGCCAGGCTGCTTCTTCGAGTTTGCGGAGGTTGGCGGCGATCAGGTCGGGATCCCCGTTCGCGCCTGATTGGTAGGGGCCGGCGATGAGGATCAGGAGTGTTTTGGGCATAGGCGGACCATAACGTGCAACAATGTGAGAAAACAAGGAGGAATGTGGATGCTGGCAGCGCAACGGAAGGAACTCTTGCTTGAACGGCTGGCTCGGGAAGGGCGGATCGTGGCGAAGGACTTCGCCGCCGAGGTGCGCACGTCCGAGGACAGCATCCGGCGTGATCTCCGGGAACTCGCGGAGGCAGGGCTGTGCCAACGCGTGTACGGCGGTGCGCTACCGGTCTCCCCGGCGGTCGCGGATTACTCGACTCGGCAAACGGTTGCGGTGGACAGCAAGACGCGGGTCGCGGCAACCGCGGCTGCGCTGATCGAGCCCGGAATGGCAGTGATCCTCGACGGCGGCACGACGGCCCTAGCGGTCGCGCGAACCCTGCCGTCGACCTTGAACGCGACCGTCATCACCCACAGCCCAACGATCGCGGCTGCCCTGGGTGAACACTCTTCCATCGACCTTTTCCTGATCGGCGGCCGGATCTTCAAGCACTCGATGGTCGCCAGCGGAGCCGCCGCCGTCGAGGCCGCCCAGGCGATCACGGCCGACATCTTCCTGCTCGGCGTCACCGGCGTACACCACGAGGCCGGCCTCACCACCGGCGACGCCGACGAGGCAGCGATGAAGCGAGCCCTCTCCCGCCGCTCCGCCGAAACCTACGTCCTAGCCAGCTCAGAAAAACTAGGCGCCGCCTCCCGCTACCCCGTCCTCCCCCTGGCCGAAATCACCGCAGTAATCACCGACGCAAAGGCCACCGATCGCGCAGTAGGGGACCTGGAAACAGCCGGCGTCCGGATCCTCGGCGCGACGACCTGACGAAGGGTTCCCACTGGAACGGATCGGCGGGAGACTGGGCTAGGCGTCGCCGGGGTTCCGGCGACGGGGAGGCTGCGATGGGCGAGCAGGCGCTCGCTGGGGGCGCCGACACAGGGGTGGTGGAGCACGAGCGGCTCCAACGGGAGTTCGCGGCCCTGAGCGACCAGTTCGCCGCAGCCAACGAGGTACTCTCCGCTGTCGGGCGGTCCGCGGGTGACCCCGACCAGGTGCTGACCACGATCGTGGAAAGTGCGCGCAGGCTCTGCCGTTCCGACGCCGCGCATCTGTATCTGCTCGAGGACGCCTACTACCAGCTGATCAAGGCCGTCGGCCTGACGACGGAGTCGATCCGGTTCATCTCGGATCACCCGATGTCGGTGTCGCGGGAGACGTTGATCGGCCGGGTCGGGCTCGACCGGAAGACCCAGCAGATCGCGGATGTGCTGGCCGATCCGGATTACGGGGCCCAGGATCTGCAGCGGATCGCCGGCTTCCGGACCACGATGGGCGCGCCGATGCTCGTCGACGACGTGGTGGTCGGAGCGCTCACCGTGTGGCGTAACGAGGTCGGTCCGTTCGACCAGCGGGAGCAGGATCTCGTTACCGCCTTCGCCGGTCAGGCGGCGATGGCCATCAACAGCGTGAAGCTGGTACAGCAACTGGAGGCCCGGGGCGCGGACCTGGCCCGTAAGGTCGGCGAACTCGAGGCTTTGCGGGAGGTCGGCGAGGTGGTCAACTCCAGCCTCGACGTCGCCAACGTGCTGGCGACCATCGCCATGCACGCGGTCCGGATCTCCGCGACCGACGGCGGCTCGATCATGGAGTACGACGAGAGCGAGCGCTGTTTCCTGGTCCGTAGCGTCTACCAGACCGACCCGAGCGTGATCGAACGGCTGCGGCAGATCCGGATCCATCTCGACGAGTCGCTCGTCGGGCGCGCGGCGAAGCTCGGCCGGCCGCTGGCGGTGAACGACCTCGCCGAGGCGGAGCTCGATCCGCACCTCACGGTCCTGTTCGAGGCAGGCTGGCGCTCGCTGGTCGCGGTACCCATGCTGCGGGAGGGGCAGATCGTCGGCTCCCTCGTGGTCCGCCGCAAGCGGCCGGGCGAGTTCACAGCGGAGACGCTGACGCTGCTCGAGATGTTCGCCGACCAGTCCGCGCTGGCCTTGCTGAATGCGCAGTTGTACCGCGAGCTGAAGCAGCGGAGCGCGGAACTCGAGATCGCCAGCAGGCACAAGTCGGAGTTCCTGGCGAGCATGTCGCACGAGTTGCGGACCCCGTTGAACGCCGTCCTCGGGTTCTCGGAAGTCCTGCTGGAGCAGATGTTCGGACCGGTGAACGAGCGGCAGGAGGAGTATCTGCGCGACATCCACGGCTCGGGCAAGCACCTGCTGGAGCTGCTGAACGAGATCCTGGACCTGTCCAAGGTCGAGGCGGGCCGGATGGAACTGGAGTACTCGACGTTCGGGCTGCGCGCGCTACTGGACCACACCGCGGCGATGGTGCGCGAGCGAGCTGCCGCGCATGCCATCGACCTGCGCGTCGAGGTCGCGCCGGAGATCGAGCAGGTGTACGCCGACGAGCTGCGGCTGAAGCAGGTGGTGCTGAACCTGATCACCAACGCGGTCAAGTTCACCGACGACGAGGGATCGGTGGTGGTCCGCGCGAACCAGGTCGGCACGGAGATCTGGATCACCGTCACCGACACCGGTCACGGCGTACCGCCGGAGGATCGGGAGCGCATCTTCGAGTCGTTCCAGCAGGGCGGCCGGGGCGCGTCGCGGGAGGAAGGCACCGGTCTCGGCCTGACCTTGTCGCGCCGGATCGTGGAACTGCTCGGCGGCCGGATGTGGCTGGAGAGCGAGGTCGGGGTCGGCAGTACGTTCGGATTCTCCTTGCGCAGCAGGGAGATCGTGGACCGGCCGGGCCAGGCGGTGCAGCCGGTCGGTGATGTCGTCGTGATCGAGGACGACCGGCCGTCGCTCGACCTGATCACGGCGTACCTGTCGGGTGCCGCCGTGCGGGTCACCAAAGCAGGCGACGGTCAGACCGGTCTCGATGCTGTCCGGCGGGTGCGGCCGGCCGCAGTACTGCTGGACATCCGGCTGCCGGGAATCGACGGCTGGTCGGTCTTGCAGGCGCTCAAGTCCGAAGCCGGGACGAAGGACATCCCGGTGATCATCGTGTCCATCGTCGACGAGCGGGCCCGCGGTGCCGCGCTGGGCGCTGCCGCCTACCTGGTCAAACCTGTCAGCCGGGACGCGTTGCTCGATGCCCTCGCCGCCGTCGGCCTGACGACCGGCGCCGGAGCGGAGAACGAGGGGGAGAGTCCATGAGCCCAGGCCGGATCCTGGTGGTGGAAGACAATCCGAAGAACCTGAAGCTGGTCAGGGATGTCCTGCGCTTCTCCGGCTACGAGGTGATTGAGGCGACCTCGGGCGAGGACGGCGTACGGCTGGCAGTCTCGGAGGCGCCGGACCTGATCCTGATGGACCTGCAGCTTCCCGGGATCGACGGTGCCGAGGCACTTCGCCAGATCAGGGCGCGGCAGGAGACTCGCGACGTACCGGTGGTGGCCGTGACTGCTTTCGCGATGGACGACGACCGGGAGCGTGCGTTCGAGTCCGGCTTCACCGGGTACGTCGAGAAGCCGATCAGCGTGCGCCGCCTGCCTCAGCAGATCAGGGATTTTCTCAGGCTCGGAGGGGTGACATGACCGCTGAAAGGTCAACGGTGCTCGTGGTCGACGACCAGGCTCCCAACGTCAGGCTCCTGGAAGCGATCCTGACCCCACGCGGGTACGACGTACGCACGGCGGCCTCTGGTGAGGAGGCGTTGCGGGCGATCGAGACGGAGGCAATCGATCTGGTGCTGCTCGACATCGTGATGCCTGGCATCGACGGGTACGAGGTCTGCCGGCGGATCCGGGAGCAGGTGGACACGGCGTACCTGCCGGTCGTGATGGTGACCGCTAGTGGCGACGAGCAGAAGGTGAAGGCGCTGGAAGCGGGCGCGGACGACTTCCTCACCAAGCCGGTCAATCAGAGCGAACTCCTGGCCCGGGTGGCGTCGCTGGCGAGGATCAAGCGGTACCAGGACACCATCAAACGACAGGCCGGCGAGCTGGCGGCCTGGAACCAGGAACTGGAGTCGCGGGTCGAGACGCAGGTCTCCCAGCTGCAACGGATGGGACGACTGCGGCGGTTCCTCGCGCCGCAGCTGGCGGAGCTGATCGTGGACTCCGGTGACGAGTCGTTCCTGACCAGCCACCGGCGCGAGATCGTCGTCGTCTTCTGCGACCTCCGGGGCTTCACGGCGTTCGCCGAAGCGAGCGAGCCGGAGGAGGTGATGGGCGTACTGACGGAGTACCACCAGGCCCTCGGCGATCTGATCTTCCGCTTCGAAGGGACGCTGGAACGGTTCGCCGGGGACGGCCTGATGGTGTTCTTCAACGACCCGGTCCGCTGCGACGACGGACCGTTGCGGGCGATCCGGATGAGCGTCGCCATGCGGACCCGGGTCCGCGGCCTCGCGGAGGCCTGGGGGAGGCAGGGGCACGACCTCGCGCTCGGCATCGGGCTCGCCCAGGGGTACGCGACGCTGGGCAAGATCGGCTTCGACGGACGTAACGACTATGCCGCGATCGGGAGCGTGACCAACCTGGCCTCGCGGCTGTGCGCCGACGCCGAACCGTGGCAGATCCTGGCCACCGAACGGGTCTACAGCGCGGCCGGGGGACTGGTGGTCGGGGAGGACGCCGGCTACCGGGAGCTGCGCGGGTTCAGCCGTCCCGTCCATACCTTCACCGTGCGCGGCCTCGACAGCTCCAGGGTCGCGTCATGACCGGCGACCTGTGGACCGCACCCGAGGTCGCGTCACGCGGGCTCTCCACGCTCTCCGAAGACGAGCGCTACCGCCAGTTCGATCAGCTGCAGGCGCGGATGGCGGCCGTCTGGGACGCGATGCGGCTCAACTACGACGACGAGTCGGTGGTCGTCGTACCGTCGATCTCCCTGGACCGGACCGAAACGACCGGCACCGGGACGATGATGCAGGCCTACGAGGAACGATTCCTCTTCCTGCTGGTGCTGTTGCGCCAGCCACGGCTGCGGATGATCTACCTGACCTCGATGCCGATCACCCCGGAGATCGTCGAGTACTACCTCGCGCTGCTGCCGGGTGTGATTCCCAGCCATGCCCGGGCCCGGCTGTCCTTGATCTCGGTCAACGACGCCTCGCCGATCTCGCTCAGCGAGAAGCTGCTGGCCCGCCCGCGCCTGCTGCGCCGGATCGGCGCCCTGATCCCGAACCGGGCCCGGTCACACCTCGTGCCCTACAACACGACCGAGCTCGAGCGCGATGTTGCGCTCAGCCTCGGGATCCCCATGTACGGCGCCGATCCGCGGCTGGCGGATCTCGGCTCCAAGTCCGGCTGCCGCCGGATGTTCGCCGAGGTCGGCGTTCCGCATCCGCTCGGCGCCGAGAACCTGCGCAGTCTCGACCAGATCGCCGATGCGGTGCTGGTGATGCGCGCCGAACGGCCCTCGATGGACAGCGCGATCGTCAAGCTCAACGAAGGCGTCTCCGGGGCGGGGAACGCGGTGGTCCGGCTGAACGGCCTGCCGGCACCAGGCTCGCCGACCGAGCGAGCCGAGGTGATGACCCGGCTCCGGGCGATGGAGCTGGAGTCGCCGACGACTCCCTTCGACACCTATGTCGCCAAGTTCGCCGATGGCGGCGGGATCGTGGAGGAGCGGATCGTCGGCGAGCAGTTGCAGAGCCCGAGCGTCCAGCTTCGGGTGCTGCCGACCGGTCTGGTCGAGCTGCTGTCCACGCACGACCAGTTGCTCGGCGGCGCGAGCGGGCAGAGCTACCTGGGCTGCGTCTTCCCGGCGGCGCCGGAGTACGCGCGGTTGATCACCAAGCATGCCGAGCTGATCGGGCACCGGCTCGCGACCGAAGGCGCGCTCGGGCGATTCGCGGTGGACTTCGTCGTGGTCCGCGGGCCGGCCGGCGACTGGACGGCGTACGCGATCGAACTGAACCTGCGCAAGGGCGGGACGACGCATCCCTTCCTCACCCTGCAGTTCCTGACCGACGGCCGGTACGACCCGGCGACCGCGCTGTTCGTCACGCCACGCGGCCATGAGAAGCATCTGGTCGCCACGGATCACCTCGAGTCGGAGCTGCTCAAAGGGCTGGTGCCGGCGGACCTGTTCGACATCGTCGCGCGGCACGGGCTGCACTTCGACCAGTCCCGCCAGGTCGGTGTGGTGTTCCACATGATCAGCTGTCTGACCGAGCGTGGCCGGCTGGGCCTGACCGCGGTGGGAGACACCCCGGCGGAGGCCGACCGTCGGTATCGTGAGGCCTCCCGCATCGTGGTGGAGGAGGCGCGGCAGGCCTTTGACGATCATCCGCTTCCGGTCTGAGAGGTTCGATGCAGCGAGTCTGGTACGTCGCCTATGGGTCAAATCTCGCGTTCGACCGGTTCCGCTGTTACCTGGCCGGTGGCCGTCCGGCCGGCGGGATGCGTGAGTACGCCGGCTGTCGGGACACCCGGGAACCTGAACGGATGGTGAGCCTCGAAGTACCGGGCGGGCTGGTGTTTGCCGGGGAGTCGCGGGTCTGGGGCGGCGGTATGGCCTTCTACGACACCACGGCGCCGGGATTGGTGGCCGGCCGGGGGTATCTGGTGACGGCGGATCAGCTGGGCGACGTCGCCGCGCAGGAGATGCGCCGGGAACCGGGGGGTGAGTTTGCGCGGGAGCTGGCCGGATTGCTGACCGAGGTCGAGTCGGTGCACACGATGGGACCCGGCCGGTACGAGACGGTGGCCCGGGTCGGCGAGCAGGACGGCGTACCGATGTTCACCGTGACGCATGGCGATGTCGCCGAACTCGCGCTTGCTGCTCCGAGCACTGCTTACCTGCGCTGGATCGCGGCCGGTTTGCGAGAGGCTCATGGCTGGAACGGAGCGCAGATCGCCGACTACCTGTCTGCGGCGCCGGGGGTGAAGGGTGCCTGGACGGTGGAGGCCCTCACGGAGATCGCGTCTCCCCGGAGACCTTCGCCGGGGACACGCCGCTGACTACTTGGCGATGGCCGGGAAGGTGGCGGTGGCCTTCTTGGTGGGGTCGCTCTCCGAGGAGGGGGAACGTGCACGTGGCAAACCTGGAGCCGGTACGCCGACCGTCGGCAACACCCGTACGCCGCGCCTCCCCGGACCCGCGCCATCCAGCGACTTGATGGCGACGGTATAAGAGAGAACACCCGGCCACCCGGCACCAACTGGGCGGACCCGGCCAAGACGATGGGCGCGGGGATCCGATCGTCGAAGGCGGGACAACGATTGCTTGACAGCTTGCCTGCCTGTCGTGGTCGCGGCAATCGGTGCGGCCATCTGACTTTATTTCTGGCTTCTGTATACAGTATGGACTCTATCCCTTAGGCTTCGTCGGTATGTACTCAGTCACCGACCCGGCCACGGGTGAGCTGATCGAGCAGGTCCCGAACTCGACCGACGAGGAGGTGCTCGCCGCGATCGACCGGGTGCACCGGGCGTATCCGTCCTGGCGTGCCCTGGGCGTGCCGGCTCGGGCCGCGATCGTGTCCCGCGCGGCCGACCTGTTCGCCGAGCGGTCCGACGAGCTCGCCGCGATCATGACGCTGGAGATGGGCAAACGGATCAACGAGGGCCGCGGCGAGATCGGCATCGTCGTCGACATCTTCCGGTACTACGCCTCGCAGGGACCGGCGTTGCTCGCGGACGAGCCTCTCGTTGTGAAGAACGGCTCAGCGGTGATCACGAAGAACCCGATCGGCCCCCTTCTCGGGATCATGCCGTGGAACTTCCCCTGCTACCAGGTCGCCCGCTTCGTCGCGCCCAACCTCGTCCTCGGCAACACGATCCTCCTGAAACACGCCTCGATCTGCCCCCGCTCGGCTGCGGCGATCGAGTCCGTACTACGCGACGCCGGCGTACCGGATGACGTCTATGTCAACACCTTCGCCGCCAGCAAGCAGATCCCCGCGATCCTCGCCGACCCGCGGATCGTCGGCGTATCCCTCACCGGCAGCGAACAGGCCGGCATCTCGGTCGCGGCGGAAGCCGGCAAAAACCTCAAGAAGACCGTGCTCGAACTAGGCGGCTCCGACCCGCTGATAGTCCTCGACACCGCCGACCTCGACGAAACCGTGAATGCCGTCGCCACCGCCCGCATGCGCAACTGCGGCCAATCCTGCAACTCCCCAAAACGAATAATCGTCCTCGCTTCCCTGTACGACGACTTCGTAGACCGCCTCACCAAACGCGTCGCGTCCTACTACCTCCCCGGCGACCCCTCGGACCCCGCCACCAAACTCCCACCCCTAGCCTCAACCGCCGCCGCCGACGAGGTAGCCGCCCAAGTCGCCCACGCCGTAGCCCAAGGCGCCAGCCTCCGCACCGGCGGCAACCGCATCACCCCCGGCGCCTACCTGGAAGCCACCGTCCTCACCGACGTAACCCCCTCCATGGACGCCTACTACGAAGAAATCTTCGGCCCCGTCTTCGTCGTGTTGAAAGCCGAAACAGAAGCCGAAGCCATCACCATCGCCAACGATTCCCCCTTCGGCCTCGGCGCCAGCGTCTGGGGCACCGACCCCACCCGCCTCCGCGCCATAGCCGACCAGATCGAAGCCGGCATGGTTTACCTCAACACCGCCGGTGGCTCCCAAGCAGACCTCCCCTTCGGCGGCATCAAACGCTCCGGCCTAGGCCGAGAACTGGGCCCGGCCGGCATAGAGGAATTCATGAACAAAAAATCGATCCGCCTCTAACCGCCAGGCTGGTGTGTGTGGCGGGGAAGATCGCCCACGCAGCTCCGCAACGGCCGCTCCTTCGTCGCGACCTGCTCCGCTGCTCCCACCCGCCCCGGGGCGAGGGACTCCGTCGCCCCGCTGGCGAGAGCAGCCCGTCCCGGCGCAGCCAGCGTCGGCAGATGAACCTGGCTGTGCCCACACGAGTCAGTGCACCCGGCGCCAACCGACCGCTGAACGATCAGATGAGATCCGACCGACTGTGTCGCGTCGGCGACCGCTCTGCTGACGCGGTAGGCCTCCTCCGGCTCACCTCGGTCGATCAGAGTCGCAACAAGGAACAGCTGCCCGAATGCGCGGCTTCGGGCACGGTTCAGCCTGCACAGGCTCTAAAATGCCCATGGTTCACTGCGCGCGTTTGCGGGCTGCATGTTCGCGCTTGAGGCGTGGTTTGAGCTCCGCTTCCCAGCTGGGTCTCGATGGTGAAGTACGTGACCTGGTGGCGCTCTGCGAGCTTTTGGCCCTTGAGATCGTCGATGGAGACTACGGCCAGCATTCCGCGCCGGCGGGCGAGGATGCTGTGGGTAACGACGACGCACTCGCCGAGGTCTTCGCTGCTGTTGATGCCGGTGCTGCCTGAAACGACGTTCGGATGGCGGGACCGGACCTGGGCGAGCAGGGTCGTGGCCTCCGCGTCAGCGGCGGTGATCTCCGGAATCTCGACGATGCGTGCATCGGCGTCGCAGTTGAGGTAGTGGTCGAGTGCCTTGATGGTCCACCGCTTGCGGCTGGCCTTCGCACGGACTTCCTCGAGCACCTCGGTCGGCAGCAGGATGCGGTAGTTGGCTGCTGTGAGGATCTCGACGAGCAGACTCAGCTGCCCAGATGCCGCGAAGTACAGAACGCACACGGCGTCGAGTATGTTCAGTGCCTGGGGCGAAAGGACGGGCGTCGCCCTAGCGCCTTTCTCGGTCATGCGGGACTGGGGACGCCGGAGGCTTCTCGGGTCCGCGGATCGTCGTCGATGATCTGTTCGGCTTCGATGAGGATGCTCGGGTCTTGGCCGAGAGCGTTCGCAGTGGCGGCAGCTGACAGAAACCCGTTGCGGAATGCCTGGAGGATGCGAGCCTCCATGCGGGCCGGGACACGCTCGGTGTGACAGCTCCGCTCGCGCGTCTGGTGACGCGCGAGCGTCCCAGCGACTACGGCTGCGGTCGCGCTGGTCGGCGGCTCCTCCTTCGGGGCGGCATCGATGTCTGCCAAGGCGATCCATGCTGTCCTGGGGGAGACGCCGTACAGGTCGGCGAGGCGGCACGCGTCGTTGCGACTCACGCGGTCGTGTGGACCGTAGTGACGGTCGGTCATCCACGCGCGGATGCCGGCTTCTGGGATCAGGAAGTTCTGCGCGAATTTCTCCGCACGCATCTCAATCGAAGACTGCCGGTGATCGTGATCATAGGCATGACCGTCGGCGAACAACACGTGGGCGAGCTCGTGTGCGAAGCTGAAGCGCTGACGTACCCATGGCTCTGCCGCACACACAGCGAGGAAGGCCAGTGCGCGCTCATCGTCGAATACCGCCACTGCGGACAAGCCATCCGGAAAGTCCAGAACGGCGGCGTCGACTCCAAGGTAGTGTTCCAGCACCGCAGGAACATCGTTCAGAGGATCAGCCCCCAGACCGAGCACTTTGCGCAGGTGCTCGGCTCGATCCTTGCCCTGCCGGCGGGACGCGTGAGCTTTTGGCTCTACGTACTGCTGCCAGGTTGCCTCGTCGGCAGCGTTCGGGCCGAGGTTCGTGAATTCGGCCACGTCGTCAAGCTCTGCATCGAGTTCGAGCAACCCTAGAGCCCGCTCGGCGCGGACGCGGACGTCTTCCTCGTCGGTTCGGCGCGCCGCCAGCCGGATCCGTGCTCGGACCGGAGACCCGAGCAGGAGCCACGCCATCGACCGGCT
Source organism: Kribbella sp. NPDC006257 (assembly GCF_040613535.1). Classification (NCBI taxonomy): domain Bacteria; kingdom Bacillati; phylum Actinomycetota; class Actinomycetes; order Propionibacteriales; family Kribbellaceae; genus Kribbella; species Kribbella sp. NPDC006257. The sequence continues at coordinate 106,642 of NZ_JBEXSJ010000017.1, read as the reverse complement.
CACCGCCTGTGATGCGCGCTCGAGAAGGGTTGAGGTGACTCGGCTTGGTTCGATCCGGCCGTTTTCCATCCGAGAATAAGTTGCCTGCGACAGGTCCAGAAGTCGGGACATCTCGACCTGTGACAGGTTTGCGCTCGTGCGCGCCTCGTGCAGGCGAGCGCCGAAAGCGACGGCGTCGAACTCTGCCTTCACCTCGACAGTCTTTTCTGCGACTCCCTGGCGAACCGCTTCCTCGTCCCAGAACATGCTGCGCCTCCTCTCTCGTGAATAGAACTCTACAGCGTCTATTCACAGGATTCAATCGTGGGCTCATTCGCTAAGCGCCGAACATACGCAGCCCGCCACCCACGCCGCTGCATGTACATAAGCGATGAATATAAAGCTGTTATGCTTCTGGTATGAGTCGTGAGAGTGGTCGTGCGGCTGTTGGGGCGGCGCTTTATGGGTTGGCTACTCGGGCTGTGAGGAGGCTGCCTCGGGATATGAGTCTGACTTCGGCTGCGACGCTGGCGACGTTGGAGCGGACGGGGCCGCGGCGGGTTACGGATTTGGCTGTGGGGGAGGGGGTTACGCAGCCTGCGATGACTGCGCTGGTTCGGGTGATGGAGGCGTCTGGGCTGGTTGAGCGGTGGGGGGACGCGTCTGACAAGAGGGTGACGTTGGTTTGTTTGACTGAGGCTGGTGCTGCCTATGTGCGGGCGCGGCGGCGGGCGGGGGTTGAGGCGTATGAGCGGTTGGTTGGCGAGTTGAGTCGCGACGAGGTGGAGGCGCTGGTGGCGGCGCTTCCGGCGTTGGAGCATTTGGCGGAGCTTGAGAGCCGCGACGGCGAAGGGTCGAGGCAGTGACCGGGCGGTTGCCAGGGGCGCGTTCTGAGGTGCGGTTGTTGGTTCCCGCGTTGATTTTCATCGCTCTGGTGGTGGCGGCGGTCGCTAGCCTTGGGACGCCGCTCATCACTAGTGTGGCGACCTCGTTTCAGGTCTCGCTCGGCAGTGCGCAGTGGACGTTGACCATTGCGTTGCTCAGCGGCGCGGTCGCCACGCCGGTGCTGGGGCGGCTTGGAGCCGGGCCGCATCGGCGGGTCACGATCCTTGTCACGCTGGCGGTTGTCGTCGCAGGTAGCGCGCTTACCGTGTTGCCGCTGCCGTTCGGGTGGCTGCTGGCCGGTCGGGCGGCTCAGGGGGTCGGGCTTGGGTTGACGGCGTTGATGATGGGGGTGGCCCGGGATCACCTCGCTGAAGAGCGGAGCGCGGCCGTGATTGCGTTGATCTCGGTGGTCTCGATCATCGGGGCCGGCGTTGGGTATCCGTTGGCCGCATTGCTTGCCGAGATCGGCGGGGTACGGGCGGCGTACGGGCTCGGCCTGGTCGTTACCGCGGCCGCTTTGCTGATCGCGTGGCGCTCCGTGCCCGAAGCGCCCGCAGGTCGCTCCGCCCATGTGGACGTGGCGGGCGCGGTTGTCCTGGCCGCTGCGCTGCTTCTGGTGCTGTTCCTCGCCGGTGAACGGAATCTTTGGAGCCGGCACGTCGCCGTGGCGGCGGGGCTCGCTGTTGGCGCGGTGCTGCTGCTCTGCGTGTGGGCCGTCATCGAACTGCGTAGTACGACGCCCCTGGTTGATGTGCGGGCGGTGCGGCACCCGGCGGTCGCCGGGGCGAACCTCGCCATGTTCGTCGGCGGGATCGGCATGTACCTCCTGCTCACGCTCATCACCCGGTACGCGCAGACGCCGCACGGCACCGGTTACGGCTTCGGGTTGACGACCTTCGTCGCCGGGTTGGTGCTCATCCCGTTCTCGGTGCTGGGGTTCGTCGCTGGCAAGCTCACGCCGCGGATCCGGACGCGGATCGCTGACCCGTTGCTGCTGGCCGGCAGCGCGGTCGTGGTCGGCGGCGGGTTCGCCCTGTTCGCGGCGGCTCGGTCGGATCTGGCCGAACTGTTCGTGGCGATGGGCGTGCTCGGCTTCGGCGTCGGCGGTTTCTCGGCCGCGATGCCCGGCGTGATCCTGGCCGTCACTCCCAAGAGCGAGACGTCGAGCGCCATGAGCTTCAACTACGTCGTCCGCAGCGTCGGGTACTCACTGGGCAGCGCCGTCGGCGGCCTCATCCTCGCCGGGGGCACCGGCGCCGGACAGCTCTTCCCCGACGACAGCGCCTATACCACCGCGGCCCTGGTCGGCATCGGCGCCATGGCAATCACCACGCTGACAAGCCTCATCCTCGCCCGCCGCTCGTCCAAGACCAGCACATAAGTCCAGGGCTAGTTGGAAGGTGCTGATCGAGGTGGCTGAACTACATGGTTCAGAAGACAAAGAAGGCGGAGGTGGCCATCGGGATGACGCCGAGGATGAGCCAGGGGGAGAAGAGGGAGCGTTGGTGGATGAGCAGGACGCCCGCGGTGGTGGCGAGGCCGACGACGCCGGACATGATCCAGAGGCCGACGCCGGTGGAGTGTTTGACCTGCTCCATGTGCGGGGCGTAGGCGGCGAGCGCGGCGGTCGGTGATCCGCCGATGTGGATGAGGATGACAGCGAAGACCCAGCGCTGGACGGTTTCGATGTTCATCCCGCGTCGCTTGGAGGGGTGGCTGCGCAGCGTGAAGCGCCGGTGTTCGTCGCCGGGTAACAGGCTTCTCACTTCGTGCCGCGCAGGATAGGTGCCTGCGCATCGGCCTTCAGGCCGTCGAGTAGCTCGGTGCGATCCGTCAGCACGGTGGTCAGGATCACCCGGGCGACAGCCAGCAGTTCGGCCACCTGCTCGCTGGTCAGCGAGTAGTAGACCACCGAGCCTTCCTTGCGGGTGGTGACCAGCCCGGCACGTCGCAGTACCGCCAGCTGTTGGGACAGGTTCGACGCCTCGAGCCGCACGTCCGCAAGGAGCTCACCGACCGACATCTCGCGCTCGCTCAGCAGTTCCAGGACACGAATCCGGGCCGGATGACCCAGCGTCTTGAAGAACTCCGCCTTCAACTGATGCAACGGTGTCGTCAATTTTCGCTCCCTGAACCGGATGGCATCAGATGTCGGGTACGGGCTTCACAGCCTGCACTATTGATGGCATCATCAATTGAAGAATTCTGCAAGTCTTGTACTGCGGACGAGGGAGGGGGAGCGATGCGCTACGAAGTAACTCGCTACGCACCAGGACAAGTCGGCGCCGAACCAACGGTGACCGACGCGGCCGGAGTGACCGAACTAGTCAGACTCGCAGCCCTGAACGGCGTCCGGGTGCACATCCGCCCCATCGCCGACCCTGCTGGACCAGCAGACGAAACGCAGCGCAGGCGGTCTCCGGCAATCGAGTCGTGATCCGGGTCTCAGTAGGTCGTTCTTGTAGGCGATGACGACGAGTTGGGCGCGGGTCCGCGACGTCCGTGATCTGCTTGCCGGCGGCAAGTTGTCCGACCGCTGCTTCGATGGCCGTCTTGAATCGCGGTGACGTGACCTGCTCTCCTGCGGGTGGCACGAACACGACCCGCGCCAGGATTGCTGCCACGGGAATACTCCATCCGAAAGGTGCGGAGCTTCCATCGTTTCGCCGAGGCTAGGCCCCGTCGTCGTGCAGCGGAAGGCAACTACCTACACAATCGGAACCATTCCGGGGCCTCGAACCTGCTGCAGTTGCAGTAGTCGCGGGTGGGCCGGTTCGCGTTGGGTGGGGTTGGTGCCGTACGGTCAAAAGAAGCTAGCGATCGTCCTGCCGGCTCTCCCCGATCAGCACCTGAGGTGCCTCTATGTCCGGCAAGTTGAAAGCCCTGATCGTCTGCGAAACCCTGACTGCGTCGACCAAGGCGGTGGCGGAGGAGATCGGCAAGGGGATCGGCAAGGGGCTCGACGTCGAGGTGATCGAGGTGAGCAAGGCGCCGGACTCGCTGGCAGGCTCGGTCGCGCTGCTCATCATTGGTGGGGCGCCGCAGGCTTTCGGTAGCCGCCGGCCGACCGCTGATCGTCCGGTGCCGACGCCGGACAGCGGTCTGCGCAAGTGGCTCGGCGCATTGGACGGTACGGCGAACTTGGCGGCCGCTGCGTTCGACACTCGTCCGATGCACAGCCGCCGCCTCCCCGGTTCGGCAGCTAATGGCGCTTCAACCCTGCTCGGCAAACGCGGGTACACGCTCGTCTCCACCCCGCACAGCTTCTGGCTGAAAGACGCCAACGACACTCTCGCGATCGGTGAAGCGGCACGTGCTCGCCGGTGGGGCGACGAGTTGGCCGCCGGCCTGGAGAAACTCCGCAATCCCGGCCCCGCCCCGTACCGCCGCATCGCCGGCCACATCGGCTGACCCAGGTCCGGCCTCCCGGCGTACGGTCTCAGGTCAGGACCATTCCCAGTCGATGCCAATCAGGCCTCGGTCGACGGAGGGGACGACGACGTGGACCCGGTTGTCGGGGGTGAGCATGAGTTCGCGGCGGAGGATGTCTTCGCCGCCGGAGTGGTGGCGGCGGAATTCGGCGACGCGGACCGGCAGGGCCGCGCGGTCGAACTGGACCTCCAGCACATAGTGGGTCCCGGGCCATTCGTGGAACCGGTAGTACTGGTGTGACGCGATCCCGCTGCGATCGTCGATCTCGTAGCGGACGACCGCCGTGTCGCCGACCGCGAGCATCCGGTCAAGCAACAGCTCCCCGAGGACCGCACCGTCGTCGGGATCGCGCGCGACCCGCCCGGTCCGGCAGCCGGTCACCCCGCGAGGCGCGATCAGCGTGACGTCGCACCCCGGTTCGCCTTGGTGGACGACGATCTGCCGGTCCGTCTCCTTCACCGCGACCAGGGTCTGGATCACCCGCTTCGAGGTCACGCTGCGATCGGCGCCGAGCACGATCTCCTCGACCACCGTCACCCCACGCACCCGGCCATGGGCATCCCGCCGTACCTCGTCCAGCAGCCGCGCCAGCGTCGGCGCGTAATCCACCATCCCGTACGGCGTATCTGCCGGCGGCTCGGTTCGCGCCGGCGGGATCCGCACCGCGAGCCACCCGGTCGGCAGGTCGAGCAATTCCTCCAACGCCGTCACCACAGCGAGGGAGCCAGGTCGGGGATGCCGACTCCCGTTCTGCCAGGTGGACAGCGTCGCGACCCCGACGTGCAGCCCGCGGCAGGCGAGCTTCGCCTGGATCCTGTTCAGCGCGAGTCCGCGGTTCGCGATCGCCGTCCGGAGGGCATCGGCGAAGGGCGCGTCCGGGCTGACATCCGGGACGTGGATCCGCGCTTCGGTCATGGTCGTGATCCCTCGCAGAGGCCTGGGTCCGGCGTCAGTGTAAACGTTCACAACTGAGCGTGCGTGACCGGCGTCACGTGCTGTTCACCTCGCCTTGACCGTTCACACCTGGTCCGCGCGCCCGCGGAACCGCTTGTCGAGCGGTGAGCAGGTGATCACGATGAGTGCTCTCACCGCCCCACAGAGGAGGACCCATGAGGAGGGTCAGGATCCGCCGTACCCGGTCGTTGCTGCTGGCAATGATCGCCGGGCTGGCAATGCTCGTCCCACTTGCTCCAGCAGCCTCGGCCGCGCCGGGCAGCTGGTATCTCAACCTCACCGGCCAGTCGCAGCAGAGGTCGAACTGGTGCTGGGCCGCGTCTGGCAACAGTGTCGCCACGTACTACGGCTACAACTACTCGCAGAACCAGTTCTGCAACCTTGCCTTCGGCTACTCGCAGAACGCAACCTGCCCGAACAACCAGGCCACGCTCGGCAACGACCAGCGCGCGTTCTCGTCGATCGGGATCAGCCCGGGTAGCTACATCTCCGGCACGCTGAGCTTCAGCACGCTCGTCACGGAGCTGTCCAACAACCGCCCGGTGATGACCCGGATCGGCTGGACCTCGGGCGGCGGCCACATGATGGACATCATCGGCTACGACTCGTCCAACACGACGATCGAGTACTACAACCCCTGGCCGGACGACCAGCGCTACAACTACTCGACCTACAACTGGTACCGGTCCAACTCCCAGTTCACCTGGACCCACTCGCTCTACCGGATCGGAGCCTGATGATGACTCCCTTCAAGCAGCACGTACTACGGGCCGCCGCAGCTCTCGGAGTCGGCTCGTTCCTCTTCTTCTCCGCGGCGGCAATGGCCGGGGCGGCTCCAGGTCCTGATCTGGCAGCGGCTTCGAACGCAGCCCACTCAGCACAGGCTTCCCAGCTCCTCGACAAGGCGGCGGCCCAGCTGACCCAGCGTTCCGGTGTCTCGGCGTCGAGCAAGGCGGCGTCGGCGAAGGCGAGCCTCGTCGTACAGCAGGACACCGTGGCTGTGTACGCGCTGAACCCCGACTTCGTCCGGTCCACGTCGACTGACGTCTGCACCCTTTGGTACGTCGCCACCAAGGCGACGAAGGGGACCGCCGTGATGACCGTCTACACGGCGCCGGACAAAGCAGGAGCCTGGCAGCCGGTCAACATCGCTTCGGGTGACACGGAGGCGAAGATGGCCGCGGCCGCACATGGCGCGAAGGTGCTGACCGAACCGCAGATCGGTGCCTGGTACGCCGTATCGGGCAACCAGATCCGCGCGCTCGATGCCGATGCGACCAAGGCGATCGGGAGCAAGCCGATCAGCCTCACGGCGTACCGGCAGCAGGTAGCGAGTCGGTACGCCGACAAGCAGCCCGGTAGCACCTACGCCAAGAACGGCACCGCCGGCGGGTACGACGTGGCTGCGGTGGCCGAGGTGGCGAAGCCTGCAGCTAGCAATGAGCACGGATGGATGGTCACTGCAGGTGGTGCGACGGTTGTCGCGCTCTGTGCTGTGGTGGTGTTCTTCACGCGGCGGCGTTCACTGAGCTGAAACCTCTGACCGAGAGGACCGTAGGTTCAAGTGAGCCTGCGGTCCTCTCGTAGGGTTCTAGGTGTGACCAACGTGAGGGCGTCCCACATCGTCTGCTCGGCGGTGAGTCGATAACGGAACACTTTGTCCGGCATCTGGAAGCGCAGAATTTGGATCCGGCCGGCGTGCTGATGATCGGTGATGTGGTCGACGATGCCGAGGCGGTCAAGCTGATCAGCTGACCTGTCCGCCTGTCGGATAGAGAATGCTGCAAGGCGGAATACCTACCGTCGCGGGGTATGAAGCCCAAGCAAACTGACCATCCCTGCACCCACTGTTCCCGGTGGACCTCAAGGTCGGCCGGCTGATGACGCGGCGACTGCAGTGGCAGCCGCTGAAGGACCGGCCGGACCTCGCCGCCCCCGCGGTCCGTGCGGCGCTCGACGACCTGGACGCCCTGGTCGCGCCGATCGACCCGGGGCTGGCGGACACGACCGCGTTCTGCGCCGAGTACGGCGTACCGCTCGACGCGTCCGCGAACTGCCTGATCGTGGAGGGCCGCCGGTCGGCGGTCACCCGGGTGGCGGCCGTCGTCGTCCTGGCCACCGCGCGCGCTGATGTGCGCGGGGTGGTCCGGCGACATCTCGACGTACGGAAACTCTCTTTCACAGCCCACGACGACGCGGTCGGCCGGACGGGAATGGAGTACGGCGGTATCACGCCCATCGGGTTGCCGGCCGACTGGCCGGTACTGGTGGACGAGGCCGTCACCACGGCGGGCTCGGTGATCCTCGGCAGCGGGATCCGCGGCTCGAAGCTGCTGGTCGAGGGCTCGGCCCTCCGCCGCCTGCACGCCGCCCAGATCATCGCTCTCGCCCTGCCCGCCACCGACGACGCCGACATCGAGGTCGCGCGCCCAGCCCTCTCCGGCCACTGACCCGAACCCGATCCCGCCGCCATGTCCCAGCCTCATCACCTGAGACATGGCGGCGCCGTCCTTACAGTTCCTGCTCGACTTACAGCTCCTGCTCGATGAGGGCCCGCACCCGCGCAGAGCGAGACGGAGATCAGACGCTGCGGAGTACGGAAACGACGACGCCGAGGATGGTCGCGTTGTCGCCGTTGATGACCTCGTACGCCGGGTTGCGCGGCTCCAGGTAGACGTGACCGTTGCGGCGGCGGTACACCTTCACCGTCGCCTCCTCGTCGATCATCGCGGCGACGATCTGCCCCGAGTGCGCTTCGTGCTGCTGCCGGACGACGACCGTGTCGCCGTCGCAGATGGCGGCGTCGATCATCGACTCGCCCCGGACCCGCAGCGCGAAGACGGTACCCCGGCCGGTCAGGTCGCGCGGCAGCGTCATGAAGTCGTCCACGTGCTCGATCGCCGAGATCGGCGTACCGGCCGCGATGTCGCCGACCACCGGCACCGCGACGGAGTTCTCGTCGGTCTTCTGCGACGAGCTCTCGCGCAGGAACGCCCGGACGTCGATCGGCCGCGAGACCGATTCGCTGCGTCGCAGGAACCCCTTCTCCTCAAGGCTCGTCAGGTGCTTCGCCACCGACGACGAGGACCGCAGACCCACGGCGGCCCCGATCTGCCGGGTGCTCGGCGAGTACCCGTTCTTCACCACGCAATCCCGGATCGCCCCCAAGATCCGCTGCTGCCGTTCCGGCAACCCCGACGCATCCAGATCCCCGAACAGTTCACCCTCGTCATAACTCACCCGCGAAGCCTAAATCCCACCGCCGACACTTTCCGCCACCGCCTCGCGCCGCCGACTGGTTGGATGGTGCCATGGCTGGATCACTCAGCGAGGAACAACAGTCCGTACTCCGACGGCTGGCGGACGTCGCTCTTCCAGCGGACCAGGATCCGTCGGCGGTGCAGGCCGGCGTCGTCGAGTTCGTAGAGCGCATTCTCGCCGAGGACCGCCCCGACTGGCGCCCACGCGTGCTGCGAGCGCTCGGCATCGCCGCGGCTGGGCCCGGCCAGGGTCCGGCTGCGCCCGAGCAGGCACCGGTCGCACCCGACCAGGTGCTGCTTGAGCAGGTGCTCGCGGATCCGGACGGCGCCTGGCTCATTCGCTTGCTGGCGCAGGGGTTTTATGCGAGTTCGGCGGGGTGGAAGGTGGTGGGGTGGCGGGCCGATGCGGGTGGGGGCTGGGAGGCGGTGGAGTTTGCGTTGCCGGTTGCGTCGCGGGAGGCGTTGGCTGGGAGGTATGACTGTGTGATTGTGGGGTCGGGTGCTGGTGGGGGAGCGGCGGCTCAGGTGTTGGCGGAGTCGGGGCGGTCGGTGTTGGTGGTCGAGACCGGGCGCTTCCCGGCGACTGCCGAGCTGGATCACGATCATCTGCGCAATCCTCGGTCGGTTGCGGGTCTCCCGGCGCCGACCGATCCGGATATAGCTGGTCGGCCGCGGATCTCGGTGGTTGACGGCGTACGGCGGATCGTTCTGCCACCCGATGGCGGTTGGGGGAACAACGCGTTCACCGTCGGCGGAGGGACTCGGGTGTACGGCGCGCAGGCGTGGCGGTTCGTCCCGCAGGACTTCCGGATGGCGACGACGTACGGCGTACCGGAGGGCAGTGCGCTGGCTGACTGGCCGATCAGCTACGGGGACCTGGAGCCGTATTACTCGCTGGCTGAGCAACGCTTCGGCGTCAGCGGCGGCGGGGTCGATCCCTGGCATGAGGCGCGCTCGATCCCATTGCCGATGCCGCCGTTGCCGCGCACGGCGATCACACAGCGACTAGCGGCGGCGGCTGAGCGGTTGGGATGGGGCACGCTCGACGTTCCGCTGCTTATCAACTCACAGGAGTATCAGGGCCGAGCGGCTTGCGTGCGGTGTGGACAGTGCGTCGGGTTCGCGTGCCCCGTCGAGGCGAAGGCGGGCACGCACAACACCGCGCTGCCGGCGGCACTCGCGACCGGACGATGCACTCTGGTGACCGAGACCACGGTCGAACGCCTGATCGTCGACGATCGCGGCCGCGTGACCGGCGTCGCACTCGTTGCCGCTAGCAACGGTGGCGCCACCTGGCGGCGTACGGTCGATTGTGCGGATGTCATCCTCGCCGCGGGCGCCACCGAGACCCCACGCTTATTGCTGAACAGTGCACATCCAGGAGAACCAAGGGGACTAGGCAACAATCACGACCAGGTGGGTAGGTATCTCCAGGCTCATGTGTACGCCGGTGCGATCGGCCTCTTCGACGACGAGGTGACCGAGTTGGTCGGTCCCGGAGTCTCGATCGCGACCTGCGACTTCCGGCACGGCAACGACGAAATCATCGGGGGCGGCATGCTCGCCAACGAGTTCGTCGCGACACCGGCTGCGACGTACGACTACCTGACCGGAGCCGGCCTGATCCCACCCGCGGGCCTGGCCGGCAAGCAAGCGATGCGACGCGAAGCCCGAAGGATGCTGCGAGTGGTAGGCCCGATCCAAGAGGTCACGTCGGCGGAGTCCCGCGTCCAGGTCGATCCCCACGTCGTCGACCGATTCGGCAACCCCGTCGCGGTGATCAGCGGCTCGATTCACCCCGAGGACGTCCGCGCTCAAGCGTTCATGAGCGAGAAAGCCAGACAATGGCTAGCTGAAACCGGCGCAGTCCGTACTGCGGTAAGCCGCCTCGCCTCCACCCATCAAGCCAGCGCCGGCCAGCACCAGGCAGGCACCTGCCGAATGGGCAACGACCCCAAGCACTCCGTCACCGACCCGAACGGCCGCCTCTGGTCCCATCCCAACGTTCACCTTGTCGACGCCTCCACCCACGTCACCAATGGCGGCGTCAACCCAGTCCTCACCATCCTCGCCAACGCCCTCCGCATCACGACCCACCTCGTCCACTAACCACCCACCGGCGCCCCAACCGCCCGCCCGACCGGGGCGCTCGGGTGGAGCCCGGGGTGGGCCGGGCTCCCCAAAGCTCACCAGGTGTTGTTGGTGATGTCTTGGCCTAGGATTACTTGGTCGTAGGTGTTGCCGTCGTTGTCGTCGGTGTAGGCGGTGACTACCTGGGCGTACGGCGAGACGGCGACCACCTGCTGCTCCTGGCGGCCGACGGTCGCCTGGCTGAGGCGTTGTGCTGACAGGTGGCCTGCATCGGTTCCGGTGGTGCCGAAGCCGCGGACCCAGACGTCCAGGTCGGTGGCTTGGACGGTCCAGCCGACCACGGTGTTCGACTGGTCGTCGATGCCGATCGACGGAGCCTTGCCGCCGGCTGCGACCTCGACATCGGTGAACCGCGGCGTGCCGGTAGCGTCGAAGGAGCGGGTCCACGCGCCCGCAGTTCCGGTGTGGTCGGACTCCCAGGCAACAGCGAAGTCGCCGTTGAAGTTGGCCGCCACCGAAGCGTGCAACTCCTGGCCGCTGCCGAGAGCATTCGCCGTACGACGTGACAAGGTGGCCGCCCCATTCGTGCGGGCCAGCCGGATCAGCCCGACGTTGTAAGCCCCATTCGCATCACCGTCCTCGTCCCAGACGACAACAGCGTCGCCGGAAGCCGACACTGCGACATCCGGATTGTGATGCTGACCCGTGGTCTGCGAGGCGGTCACCTCATAACCCCGAGTGGTCGGACCGGTGAACCCAGCGGCCTTGACCGTGGCCGGCGTACCGGTCTGGATGTCCTCCCAAACAACAGTGAACGAAACCGCCGCAGTAGACGGCGCGCCATCGGGATCAACAGCAACGCGCGGATTGATCTGCTGCCCATCAGAACTCGTGTTCGCATTCCCAGAAGCGGTGACAGTGCCGGCCGTATTCACCACCCGATAAGGAATGTTGTAGTAACCGTTCCCATCGGGGTCGTCCTGCCAGACCACGACGGCATTGCCCTTGTCATCCAAACCCACATCAGGATGCAGGTGCCGCCAATTGGTGACACCGCTACTTCCGGCAGCAGAAAGCTTCACCTCGTATGCCGCTGTGCCGTTGTGAAACAGTCGCAGATAAATCTCGCTGTGCGCGTTGTCGGTCGCGTCGGTGCTGTCCCGGTCGTCCTCCCAGACGACGGCGACATACCCGTTGCGATTGGTCGCGATCGAGGCGTTGTCCTGATCGCCGGTCGCGGTGCTGTTCGCGGTCACCCAAGTCGGCGTCGCGGCCAGAGCGCTACCGGCTGTGAAGACGACGGACGATGCCACGACAGCCAGAGCAAGGAGCTTCTTCATCAAAACCCCTCTCAGACTGCCTGAAGGCCAGGGCGGCCTTCTTCGGTGACGAAGGACTTCAGCGTCGTCGCGGCAGCGCCGTGCTCGGACACCTTCGCGACGGCCCGGAAGTCGGACCGCAGCTCGGTCGGGCTGATGGTGGCCCGGATGTACCCTCGCCGGTTGCTGAAGAACTTCAGCCAAGGGTTCGTCCCGACGTCGGGGATCGCCGTCGTCGCATCACCGTCACCACCCGAGGTGGCTGAGCTGGTGACGAGCTCGGTGCCGATCACCGCCGAGGACGGGTTGTTGTAGTCGGCAACCAAGTTGTTGCCCCAGGCCCGGTGCACGTCTCCGGTCAGTACGACGGGGTTGCGCACTCCGCGATCCACCCAGCCCTGCTGGATCCGGGCCCGCGAGGCGCGGTACCCGTCCCACGAGTCCATGCTCGCGCCGGTCGAGTTGAACCGCCGCGCGAAGAACACCTGCTGCCCGATGATGTCCCAGGTCCCTTGGTGCTGCGAGAGCCCATCGAGCAGCCACGACTCCTGCGCGTTGCCGGGCAGCGAACGCGACGCCAGATCCGCGTCAGCGCAGTCCTTCCAGCCGTCACCGCAAGCCTGGTCGTTGCGGTACTGCCGGGTGTCGAGCATGTGGAACGTGGCGAGATTCCCCCAGCGAACCCTTCTGAACAAGGGAATGCTGGCCCCACTCGGCGCTTGAGCAGGCCGCAGCGGCATGTTCTCGTAGTACGCCTGATAGGCACCGGTCTCCCGAGCCGTCCACTGCGCAGCGGTCAACGCAGGAGTGTTGTTCTCGCGGATATGCCCGGCGCGGTTGTTCTCCACCTCGTGGTCATCCGGTACGACGATCCATGGCGCGACCGCGTGAGCAGCCTGCAGGTCCGGGTCCGTCTTGTACTGCGCGTAGCGGAGCCGGTAGTCGGCTAGAGTCGTGATCTCGGCGGTACCCGCGTGCAACCGTGGCCGGCCCGCTGTCGGCCCGTACTCGTAGATGTAGTCGCCGAGGTGCAGGATGACGCCCGGGTTCTCCTCGGCCATCCGCCGGTAGACGGTGAAATAGCCCTCCTCGTAGTGCGAGCAGGAGGTGAACGCCATCAGCAGATTGCGCCCGGCCGCGCCGAGTGCCGGCGTCGTACGGGTGCGGCCGACGGGGGAGAGGTGACCTTGGGCGCGGAACCGGTAGAAGTAGTCCGAGTCGGAATTGAGGCCGCCGGCGATCACATGCACCGAGTGCGCGGAGGCGTACGTCGCAGTCACGGATCCCGACGAGACCAGGTTGGTGAAGAGCTCGTCGCTCGCCACCTGCCAGTCGACGACGACGTCGGCATTGGCCATGCCGCCGTGTCCGTCGGCGCTCAGGGGGACAGGCGCCAGTCGGGTCCAGAGGACGACGCTGCTCGCATCGGGTTCACCGGAGGCGATCCCGAGCTGGAACGGGTACGGCACTGCCGCAGTGGCTGAGATGACACTGGAGTGGGCGGGGAGGGCGGTTGCTCCGGCAGCCGCGAGTCCGCCGAGGACTAGGGTCCGACGACTGATGGGTTTCATGGGCCTCACCTTCAGTAACGCGCATGACGGCAGGCCCCGCGGACAGATGAAGCGGGTGAGAACATCCGGGAACCTGAGGGGCGGTGGTTCGTGCCCATCCTTACCGGTTTCCGGTAACTTTTCTACGGCTCGCCGCGCGTCGTCGAAGGGCGCCGCCAACGGACGCCGCGTCAGCCGGGGTTGGCGGCAGCCAGGAGTTCCTCGAGGTGGGAGCGGGTCACCCGGCCGCCGGAGAAGCCGACCAGGCGTCCGACCGGCAGCGCGCCGAGCATCGCGGCCATGTCCGCGCCGGCCGCCTCCTCGGACATGGCGTCGCCGAAGACGGAGCCGACCAGCCCTCCGAGTGCTTCGGCCGCGGCCGGGTCGCGCAGCACTTCGGCGATGGTCGAGTCGAGGGTGATCGGCAGCCGGACCTCATCACCGGTGACGGTGACGGTGGCGGCGGCCCGCAGGTCCCTGCTCGAGGAGCCGACCGATACGACGTACTCGCCGCTCTCCACGACCCAGCGATCCACCCGCACATCCCAATAGGCCAGATCGGTGCGGTCGATGGTCACCTCGATCGCCTTGCTCTCCCCAGGTGCGAGCGTCGCGCCGGCGAACGCGACCAGTTGCTGCGGTGCGCGGGTGACCGACGAGGTCGACAGCGAGAGGTAGAACTGGGCGACCTCACGGCCCTCGCGGGAGCCCGTGTTGGTGATGGTCACTCGCGCCTGGATGCCGGTCGGCGTGGGTTCGGCCACCAGATCGCGGTACTCGAAGGTCGTGTACGACAGACCGTGGCCGAACGGGAAGGTGACGGCGAGGTCGCGCGTGTCGTACCAGCGATAGCCGACCTGGAGGCCTTCGCCGTACAGGACGTGGCCGTGGTCGCCGGGGAAGTTCCCGTACGCCGGGACATCCGGTAGGCGGACCGGGACGGTCTCGGTGAGTTTGCCGGACGGGTTCACTGCGCCGAAGAGCACGTCGGCGATCGCTGCGCCGCCACCTTGGCCGAGCAGGGCGGCGTCGAGCAACGCAGGTGCGACGGCGGCGACCGGGGCGATCCGTAGTACGGAACCATGCGTCAGGACCACGACCGTGCGCGGCTGAGCTGCAGCGACTGCGGTGAGCAGTTCGAGCTGCTCTGCCGGAAGCTCGATGTCCGTGCGGTCGGCGCCCTCGGACTCCTGCCGAGCAGCCAGTCCGAGGAACACGACGGCCGTGTTCGCCGCTGCAGCAGCCCGTACGGCGTCCTCGCGCAAGGCGACCGCGTCGCCGGAGCCGTCGGTGCTGAAACCGGGTGCGTAGGTGACCTCGGCGTGGGAGCGGATCTCGTCCAGTGGTACGTCCAGCCGGGTCGGCGTCACGTGCGAGCTCCCGCCGCCCTGGTAGCGAACTTGCTCGGCGAATTCACCGATCACGGCGATGCGATCCGAGCTGTCGAGGGGGAGCAGGTCGTCCACGTTCTGAAGGAGCACGATGCTTCGTGCGGCGGCCTCCCTGGCCAGCAGGTGATGCGCGTCGGCGTCGAAGGTGGCGTCGGCGCGATGCGCTTCCGTCGTACGGATCGCCAAAGCCGCGACGCGCTCGGCGGCTCGCGCGACGTGTGCCGGGTCGACGGTTCCGTTGCTCAGGGCAACGACTAGCTCCTCGTCCGTCGTGCCGGTGGCACCGGGCATCTCGAGATCGAGGCCGGCGGCAACGGCCGCGGGTCGGTCGGCTACGGCACCCCAGTCGCTGACGACGACTCCCTTGAAGCCCCATTCGTCACGGAGCACTGTCGTCAGCAGCCACTTGTTCTGCGAGGCGAGGACTCCGTTGATGCGGTTGTAGGAGCACATGAGGCTCCACGGATCTGCTTCGGTGACGACCCGCTGGAAGGCGCGCAGGTAGATCTCGCGCAGCGTCCGCGGATCGACGTCCGCACTGACCCGCATCCGGTCGTGCTCCTGGTTGTTCGCCGCGAAGTGCTTCACACAGGCGCCGACGCCCTCGCTCTGCACGCCGCGGACCCAGGCGGCACCGAGGACGCCGCTGATGTACGGATCCTCGGAGTAGTACTCGAAGTTGCGGCCGCAGCGTGGGTCGCGCTTGATGTTGATGCCCGGGCCGAGGAGCACGTGGACGCCAAGCGCCTGGGACTCCTGGCCGAGCGCCGTACCAACCCTCTCGACCAGCTCAGGGTCCCAGCTCTGCCCGAGACCGGCTGCCGGCGGGAAACATGTCGCCGGCACGTTCTCGGCGATGCCGAGCTGATCACTCGATGCAACCTGCTTCCGAACCCCATGCGGACCATCGGTCAACACGATCGCAGGCACGGCCCCAACCTGCTTGGTGGTCCAGAAGTCGGCTCCGCTCCCCAATGCGGCCTGTTCAGTGGGCGACAGCTCAGCCATAACGCAGACCCTCTTCACGGACGCAGGAGCAAGCATCGGGTAGTCGAAGACTGTACCTTCGCCCCCAAGGTCGCGACCGGGTAGTACAGCGGCGCGACGATGTGGTCGAGGATCTGCGGGACGGTCGGTGTCTTCTCCCCGCGCTCGTCGGCGCGGCGGACCATCTCCGCCGCCTGGTCGCGGCGCGTGTCGGTGATCGCGCAGTTCGCGACCAGGTCGATGCGGGCCGCCACCATCGCGCGCAGGTAGCGGGCTCGCTCGGGACGGTTGATGTCGCGGGCGATGATGTTCGCCCACTCCGTCAGGTCCTGTTCGAGCGATCCGGTGTCGGGGACGGACTCGCCGTCCCACGTCGGCACCCTCGCCGCTCTATCCCGTCTACCAGCGACTCTGGGGGTTCTCGCCGTTCGTGCTGACGGTCGTCTTCGCCGTCTATGTCTTCGCGCTCCTCGCCGCCTTGCTGACCGTCGGCTCGCTCTCCGACCGCGTCGGCCGTCGCCGGATCGGCAGTTGCCGGGCTCGGCTTCGGTGCGGCATTCCGCTACGCCGTCAACGCACTCGGTGAGGCGGCGCCGGACGCCCAGCGCGGGGAGGTGTTCGCGACGATGTATATCGTCAGCTACTCGGCCTTCAGTGTCCCCGCACTGGTTGCCGGGCTCGCCGCCCAGCGCTTCGGCCTCGAGTCGACAGCCGTTGCGTACGGCGTACTGGAAGTGGCCCTGATCTTGATCGCGGCAGTTGCCGGAATCATGCACCGGACACCCCGAGAAGGAGGACTGGTATGTCCGACCCGTTGATCTCCGTGCCGGATTCTGAGCTGGACGAGCTGCGCCGCCGGATTCGTGCCACCAGGTGGCCGCGGCCATGGCCGATGAGTGGCTGGGGAGCGGGGACGGAGCCGGGGGCGTTGCGGCGGCTGGCCGAGTGGTGGGCGGACGGGTTCGACTGGCGCGCGCAGGAGCGAGCGATCAACGCGCTGCCGTCGTACTGGGCGACCGTCGACGGCTTGCCCGTGCACTACCTGCGTTTCGACGGGGAGACGGCCGACGCGATGCCGATCGTGCTCACGCACGGGTGGCCGAGCACCTTTCTCGAAGAGGTGGAGCTGGCCAAGCGGCTGGCCCGGCCGAGCGAGTACGGCGAGGCCGGGGCGCGCGCGTTCACCGTTGTCGTGCCGTCGCTGCCTGGCTTTCCCTTCACGCCGGAGCAGCCGACGATGCCCGGTGTCCCGACCCATGAGCTGTGGCACGGGTTGATGACCGGCCTCGGCTTCGACCGGTATCTCGCGCACGGCGGTGATCTCGGCGCCGGTATCAGCGCGCGGCTCGGACAGGCGCATCCGGAGGCTGTTGCCGGCATCCACGTGCTGGCCGTTGCCGACCCGGCCGATCAGTCGCAGCCGACCGAGGAGGAGTCGGCGTACTCCGCGCAGGGCGAGCAGTGGTACGCCGACGAGGGTGGGTACGAGCACTTGCAGCGCACGCGGCCGCTGACTCCGGCGTACGGACTCAACGACTCCCCGGTGGGATTACTCGCTTGGCTGCTGGAGAAGTACCGCGCCTGGACCGACCACGGCGACCAGCTCTCCGGGCTCAGCGATGACCTGATCCTGACCCAGGCGAGCCTGTACTGGTTCACCGGAGCGATTGCGGCGAGCTTCCGGGCGTACTGGGAGCACAACAACTATCCACCCGGTGCTGTGCAGGTTTCGGTGCCGACCGGTCTGGCCGTGTTCCCCGCCGATCTGGTTCAGCCGCCGCGAGCGTGGGCCGAACGGAACTACAACGTCGTCCACTACACGCAGATGCCACGCGGCGGCCACTTCGCCGCCACCGAGGAGCCAGACCTCCTCGCCAACGACATCCGAACCTTCGCCACCCTCATCTGAACGCGCTTAGCTGACGTCTGCTCAGTCTTCGGCGGCCGGGGGAAGCGTTGGGTAGTCCAGGATCGGATAAAGCCCGACAGTGAGACCGTACGTCGTGTCGCCCGAGCGAGGCAGCTGGTCGAATTCGAGGACCAGGTTGGCGACCCGCCGCCAGAACTCCACGACCTGCTCCTCTGGGATCCGGGCATGGCGGATCTGCGATCGCATCTGCCCCGCGTCGTACGCCGCGGCCGACTCCTTCAGCGCCACCTCGAAGTCGTTGAAGTCATGCGGCAGCGGTGCGCCCTGACCCTGGCGCCCGAGGCCGACGTAGAACATCCGGGCCGCGCGACCGTAGTACCGCTCGTCGATCGCGCGGACCCGTTTCGTCCGGACCACCTTCAGCAAACCGGCGGTGGCGAGCACGTTGACGTGGTGGGCGACGGTGCTCTTCGGGCGCTTGACCGCAGCCGCCAGTTCGGTCACGGTGGCGGCCCGCTCGTGCAGCAGGCCGAGGATGGTGGTCCGCAGTGGATCGCTGATCGCCCGCACCTGGTCGGCGGTGGTGAGCTCGATCGTCTCCTCGAGCTCGTAGTCGGGGACTGCCGAGTTGGTCGCCATGGTCGGGTCAGCCTAACGAAGCGGGTCGGTGGCGAGGGCGATCGTCAGGTCGAGCACCGTCCGCGGGTCGTCGAGCCGATCGCCGAACAGCTCCCGCACCTGCCCCATCCGGTACCGCACCGTCTGCGGATGGACATGCAACGCACCAGCCACCTCGTCTCGCCGACCCAGCTGCAGCAGCCACTCCCGCAAGGTCTCGGTGAGCCGTTCAGCCGTCGCAGGCCGGAGCTTGGCAAGTGGCGCGAGCACCCGCGCCCGTAGATCGTCGAGCGCAGCCGGGTCCGACGTCACGACCAGACTGGCCAGATGATGCTCGGTATCGACCGGCGCGCTGGTCTCCACGAGCAGCCCCAGCTTGCGAGTACGAAGGACACGCTCGTACGACGTACGCACGGTGACCCAAGGTTTGTCGGGTCCGACCCACGCCTGCCGCCCTCGCAAAGCCCGCAGCAGCGCCGGTCTCGCGGCCCCGTGCGCATCGGGAACCAGCAGCACTGTCACGTCCTCCTTCTCCAGCTCGGGTAGCTCGTCCTCGGTTCTCAAGGTGCGCGGATCCAATGCTGCGAGAACTCCGCGAACGTGAGCGTTGGGCAGGATCACGGTCGTCAATGTCTTCGGTGGTTCCCAGCCGGCGCGCTCGGCCCGGTCGGCTAGCTGGTTCGCCGGGTCTCCCTGCAAGAGGCTCCGAACCAGTGCCTGGAGATAACGCTGCCGGACCTGGCCCGACGTCGCCAGCTCGTCGGTATGCCCGGCGACGCTCGCTGCGGAGAGCTCGTCGATGTAGGCGAAGACGAGTTCCGCGAACTTGGCGAGCGTCTCGGCGGACAGGCCGACCTCGACCGCAGTACCGGACAACTCACGCCAGGAGACTCGCGCGCCGACTCGGTACGCGGCCAGCAGGGCGTCCATGCTCCGGCCGCTGCGGGCCTCACCACGGCCGAGGATGTAGGCACCTTCGAGGGCCGGCGTCAACGGCGTACCGGGATCGCCGCTGCTCGCCAGCCGGAGAAACCCACCGAGCGCGAGCTGGACGGCACCCTCGATCTTGGCGCCCATCGGTCCGGCCAGCGCGTTGGTGTAGCCGGGCACCTCGGCGATGATCGCGGTCACCGTGTTCTCCGCGATATCGCCCAGCCGGGACCGCAGCAGCTCCATGGCCGGCTCGCCGAGGTCCAGGTCGGCGGCGCCGCGCACCGTTCGGCTGCCATGAGGGGTCGGATTGGGCATTTTGTTCGCTCCGTACAAGATCGGGAGACAGATTCACCGCCTACGGTCATGAAATTACACCCCCCGTCGAGGACTCTGGAGTACATGACGACTTTTGTCCCCGATCAAGGCGTCCGGGGGACCCCACGGCAACGCTTGCGTGAGCGGGTCTGGCAGTTGGCCGCGGCCGCGACCCATCCGCGCGATCCGGCTGACTACCTCGACATGTTCCGGCCGCTGCGGCCCGGCGCCGAGCTGCGGGCCCGGGTCGTCGAGGTCCGGCGGGAGACCGCCGACGCGGTCACCGTCGTACTGCGGCCTGGCGGCGCCTGGCGCGGCCACGAGCCCGGTCAGTACGTCCGGATCGGCCTCGACGTCGACGGCGTACGGCTGTGGCGTTCCTACTCCTTGACCTCCGCGCCGGGGAACGGTCTGCTCACGATCACCGCGAAGGCGGTCCCGGACGGGCTGGTCAGCGCGCACCTCGCGCAGGAGTTGCAGGCCGGTCAGCTGGTGCACCTCGACCAGGCCATCGGCGACTTCGTGCTGCCGAACCCGGCACCGCGCAAGGTTCTCTTCGTCACCGGTGGCAGCGGGATCACGCCGGTGATGGGGATGCTGCGAGCGGGACTCGATCGGCTGGCGGACGTCGTACTGGTGCATTCCGAGGCGTGTGCCGAGGACGTGATCTTCGGGAGCGAGCTGCGTGGTTTTGCCGCGGACGGCCGGCTCCGGCTGGTCGAGCAGCACACCGACTCGCAGGGTCGTCTCGACCTCGATGCTCTTGAAGCCCTTGTCCCTGACATGGCTGAGCGGGAGACCTGGGCGTGTGGTCCAGCCGGTCTGCTCGACGCGCTGGAAGAGCAGTGGTCGGATCCCGAACTGCTGCATACCGAGCGCTTCCGTACTGCGTTGGCCGAGCCGGGTGAAGGTGGCACGGTCCACTTCACCAGGGCTGGAGTCACCGTCGAGCTCGACGGCGCGACTCCGATCCTCAATGCGGGTGAAGAGGCAGGCGTGCTGATGCCGTCGGGGTGCCGGATGGGCATCTGCTTCTCCTGCGTCCTGCCGCTGCGCGAAGGATCCGTCCGCGACCTGCGCACCGGCGACGTCACCACCGCCGCCCCCGGCGACGGCGTCCTGATCCAAACCTGCATCTCAGCCGCAGCCGGATCCTGCGACATCGACCTCTAGTCACCCCGCCTCCCCTCCGCTTCCCTCCCCTCCTTGGCCGCCCCTCCGCCTTCCTTCCTTCCCTTCCCGCCTTCCTTCCCTTCCTGAGAGAGATTTCCCCTATGACAGTGCTGCAGAAGAAGGCCGACAACCCGATCGCCCACCTCTCGGCGGACGACATCGAGGAGATCGGTCGCCGGCTCGACGAGATCCGGGCCGAGGTGATCGAGGCACGCGGTGCCTCCGACGCGGCGTACATCCGCAAGGTGATCAACGTCCAGCGCAAGCTGGAGCTCTCGAGCCGCGCGGTGCTGCTGCTGTCACTCTTTCCGCCCGCCTGGCTGGTCGGTACTGCGGGTCTCTCGGTGGCGAAGATCCTCGAGAACATGGAGATCGGCCACAACGTCATGCACGGCCAGTGGGACTGGATGCGGGACAAGAAGATCCACTCCACCACCTGGGAGTGGGACCACGCCTCGCCGTCGGACCAGTGGAAGCACTCGCACAACGAGCTGCACCACACCTACACGAACGTGGTCGGCAAGGACAACGACCTCGGCTACGGCATCATGCGCGTCGACGAGGACCAGCGCTGGTACCCGCTGTACCTGGCCCAGCCGCTGTGGAACTTCATCAACGCGATGTTCTTCGAGTACGGCATCGCGGCGTACGACCTGGAACTCGGCAAGAACCTGGCCACCAAGGAACGCCGTCGCGACCCTGAGTTCAAGGCGCGAGCGAAGCAGGTCTTCAAGAAGATCCGCGGCCAGATGACGAAGGACTACGTGATCCACCCGCTGCTGTCGGGTCCGTCGGCGCTGCACACACTGGCCGCCAACTTCACCGCCAACGTGGTGCGCAACGTGTGGGCGCACTCGGTCATCATGTGCGGTCACTTCCCCGAGGGAGTCGAGACCTTCGAGCGGAAGTCGATCGACGGCGAGACGCGCGGCGAGTGGTACCTGCGGCAGATGCTCGGCTCGGCCAACATCTCCGGTGGTCGCGCGATGCACATCATGACCGGCAACCTGTCGTACCAGATCGAGCACCACCTGTTCCCGGACCTGCCGAGTAACCGCTACCAGGAGATCGCGCCCAAGGTGAAGGCGATCTTCGACGAGTACGGCCTGAAGTACACCACCGGCCCGCTCCCGAAGCAGGTCGCCTCAGCCTGGTCCAAGGTCGTCCGGCTCTCGTTACCGAACGACTTCGTCCGCACCCTCAAGTCGCGGCTGACCGGTGCCCGTCCGGCCCTGACCGCGACGGCCTAACGCTTCTTGGTTTTGATCCGCTCGGCTTCGGCCTGGACCTCGGCCTGGATCTCGCGTTCGCGCTCGAGCCAGTCCGGGTTCTCTTCCCGGATCTCCTCGATCTGCTCGGTCGTCAGGGCTTCGGTGACGCCTGCGCGGGCGAGCCCGGAGATGGACACGCCGAGCCGTGCGGCCACGACGGGCCGGGGGTGCGGGCCGTTGCGGCGGAGCTCGGTCAGCCACTCGGGTGGGTCGGTCTGCAGCGCGTTGAGCTCGTCGCGTGAGACGACACCCTCCTGGAACTCCGCGGGGGTGGCTTCGAGGTACACGCCCAGCTTCTTCGCCGCGGTCGCGGGCTTCATCGTCTGGGAGGTCTTTTGCGACGTCATGCCGTCAAGGGTAACGAGGCTGAGCGGGGTTGCCGACCACTGCCGATAGCCTGAGCCGGTGACCTCCTCCGACGTACCGGCGTCCTTCCGGCTCGCGTACGTCCCCGGGGTGACGCCGACGAAGTGGGTCCGGGTCTGGAACGAGCGGCTGCCGCGGGTGCGGCTGGAGCTGATCGCGGTGACCGCGGCCGAGGCGGCGGACGTCGTCCGGGCCGGGGGAGCGGATGCCGGGCTGGTGCGACTGCCGATCGACCGGACCGGGTTGAGCGCGATCCCGCTCTACACCGAGACGACCGTGGTCGTGGTGCCGAAGGATCACGTCGTGACGGCGGCCGACGAGGTGACGGTGGCGGATCTGGCGGACGATTTCGTCCTGCATCCGCTCGACGACACGCTCGGCTGGGACAAGTTGCCGGGGGAGCCGGCGTTCGAGCGGCCCGCGACGACAGCTGCCGCCATCGAGTTGGTGGCCTCGGGAGCCGGGCTTCTCGTCGTACCGCAGTCTCTTGCTCGGTTGCATCATCGCAAGGACCTCACGTATCGGCCGCTGACGGACGCGCCGGAGTCGCAGGTCGCGCTGAGCTGGCCTGAGGCCGAGACGACCGAGTTGATGGAACAGTTCATCGGGATCGTCCGGGGGCGCAGCGTCAACAGCACGCGCGGCGCGACTCCGCCGCCCGCGAAGGATCAGAAGGATCAGAAGAAGAAAAAGCCGGCCGCGGCGAAGAAGCAGGCCGCCCGGCGGCAGCCCACCCGGCGAGGCAAGCGCTGAACTTGACTGACTCAAGAACTAATCTTGACTCATTCCAGAAAACGGGGCAGACTCCCCAGGGTGCCGACGACCTCCGAGATCGAGCAACTGTTGCGCGCGGCAACATTGCGCGTGACCCGGCCGCGAGTGGCCGTGCTGTCGGCGGTGCACGCGATTCCGCATGCGGACACCGACTCGATCATCGGCGCCGTGCGCGCCGATCTCGGTGAGGTCTCTCATCAGGCCGTGTACGACGTACTGCGTGCGCTGACCGACGCCGGGTTGCTCCGGAAGATCCATCCGATGGGTCTGGTCGCGCGCTACGAGTCGCGCGTGGGCGACAACCACCACCATGTCGTGTGCCGCTCCTGCGGTGCGATCGAGGACGTGGACTGCGCCCATGGTTCGGCCCCTTGTCTGACGGCCTCCGACGATCACGGTTTCGTGATCGACGAGGCCGAGGTCGTCTACTGGGGCCTGTGCCCCGACTGCTCGGCCAAGTCGTGAACTGACCACTTGACTCCGGAAGGTAAATACCAGTGACTGACAAGCCTGACGCCGAAGTCGGCGAGATGAATGAGCCGGGCCCGGCTCAGTGCCCCGTGGACCACGGGCGTTTCAAGCACCCGACCGAGAGCGGGAGCAACAGTGACTGGTGGCCGAAGCAGCTCAACCTGAAGATCCTTCGCAAGCACCCCGCGGTAGCCAACCCACTCGGCGCGGACTTCGACTACGCCAAGGCGTTCGGCACGGTCAACCTCGACGAGCTGGCCGCGGACGTCGACGCCGTACTGACCACGTCGCAGGACTGGTGGCCGGCGGACTTCGGGCACTACGGCCCGTTCATGATCCGGATGGCCTGGCACAGCGCCGGTACGTACCGGGTCAGCGACGGCCGCGGTGGCGCGGGCGCCGGCATGCAGCGATTCGCGCCGCTGAACAGCTGGCCCGACAACGGCAACCTGGACAAGGCGCGCCGACTGCTCTGGCCGGTCAAGCAGAAGTACGGCCAGTCGATCTCCTGGGCCGACCTGATGATCTTCACCGGCAACCGCGCGCTGGAGACGATGGGCTTCAAGACCTTCGGCTTCGCCGGTGGCCGGGCGGACGTCTGGGAGCCGGACGAGGACGTCTATTGGGGTCCGGAGCAGACCTGGCTCGGCGACGAGCGGTACACCGGTGACCGCGAGCTGGAGAACCCGCTGGCCGCAGTACAGATGGGTCTCATCTATGTGAACCCCGAAGGCCCGAACGGGAACCCGGACCCGCTGGCCTCGGCCCGCGACATCCGCGAGACGTTCGGCCGGATGGCGATGAACGACGAGGAGACCGTCGCGCTGATCGCCGGAGGGCACACCTTCGGCAAGACGCACGGTGCGGCCGACCCGGAGAAGTACGTCGGCCCGGAGCCGGAGGGCGCGCCGCTCGAGCAGCAGGGCCTGGGCTGGAAGAACAGCTTCGGCAGCGGCAAGGGCCGCGACGCCATCACCAGCGGCCTCGAGGTCACCTGGACCGCGACGCCGACCCAGTGGGGCAACGGCTTCTTCGAGAACCTCTTCGGCTACGAGTGGGAGCTGACCCACAGCCCGGCCGGTGCGAACCAGTGGAAGCCGAAGGACGGCGCCGGTGCGAACACCGTGCCGGACCCGGAGGACGGCTCGCTGGTCCGTACGCCGACCATGCTGACCACCGACCTCGCGCTGCGCTTCGACCCGATCTACGAGCAGATCTCGCGCCGCTTCCTGGAGAACCCGGACCAGTTCGCGGACGCGTTCGCCCGCGCCTGGTTCAAGCTGACCCACCGCGACATGGGCCCGATCCAGCGCTACCTCGGCCCGCTCGTGCCGGCCGAAGAGCTGATCTGGCAGGACCGGGTTCCGCCGGTCGAGGGTGAGCTCGTCGGCGACGACGAGATCGCCGCGCTGAAGGCGCAGCTGCTCGCGTCGGACCTGTCGATCTCGCAGCTGGTCACCACCGCCTGGGCGTCGGCCTCGACGTTCCGGATCAGCGACAAGCGCGGTGGCGCGAACGGCGCACGCATCCGCCTCGAGCCGCAGAAGGACTGGGAGGTCAACCAGCCCGACAACCTGCGCCTGGTGCTGGGTGTCCTGGAAGGCATCCGGGAGTCGTTCAACAGCGCGGGTGGCAAGCAGATCTCGCTGGCCGACCTGATCGTGCTGGGTGGCGTCGCCGGTGTCGAGCAGGCCGCCAAGAACGCTGGCTTCGACGTACGGGTGCCGTTCACGCCGGGCCGTACGGACGCCACGCAGGAGCAGACGGACGCCGACTCCTTCGCGGCGATGGAACCGACCTCGGACGGCTTCCGCAACTACCGCGGCAAGGGCAACCGGCTGCCGTCGGAGTACCTGCTGGTCGACCGCGCGAACCTGCTCAACCTGAGCGCGCCGGAGATGACCGTGCTGGTCGGCGGTCTGCGGGTGCTCGGTGCGAACTACCAGCAGTCCTCGCTGGGTGTCTTCACCGACAAGCAGGAGTCGCTGACCAACGACTTCTTCGTCAACCTGCTCGACCTCGGGACGACGTGGGCCTCGACGTCGGAGGACCAGGAGCTCTTCGAGGGGCGCGACGCCAAGGGTGAGGTCAAGTGGACCGGGACCCGGGTCGACCTGGTCTTCGGCTCGAACTCCGAGCTGCGGGCGCTGGCCGAGGTCTACGCCAGTGACGACGCGCAGGAGAAGTTCGTGCACGACTTCGTCGCCGCGTTCGACAAGGTGATGAACCTCGACCGGTACGACGTCTAAGCATTGCCGAGTCCGGCCCCCGACCCTGAGGTGCAGGGTCGGGGGCCGGACTTCTATGCTGCGGTGTCGAATCCTGAGGGGGACCTTGTGTTCGGATCGCAGGCGCTGGAGACCGCCATCGGGCTCGCGCTGATGTTCTTCGTCATCGCGACCGCCTCGTCGGCAGTGGTCGAGTTCATCTCCCGGCTGTGGGGGAAGCGCTCGGCCGACCTGGAGAAGACGATCAAGCACATGCTGGCCGGCCAGGGCCAAGGCGATGCGGATCTCGAGCGAGCCTGGCAGTTGTTCTCCGGTACGTCGGTGTACGCGGCGGCGCGCGAAGGTGCCGGCAAAGCGCTGGTGACGCAGAAGCGGCGGCCGAGCTACCTGTCGGCGAAGGCGTTCGCCGATGCGACCTTGGAGATGATCGTCGACGGCGATCGCCTGCTGGGGCTGGACGAACTGCCGAAGAATCTGCGGAAGCGGCTGGACCCGCTGGTCCGGCAGACGCGCGGAGAGCTGGTCGAGATCAGGGCCGGGCTGGAGTCGTGGTTCGACGAGACGATGAGCCGGGCCGAGGGTGCCTACAAGCGGTGGGTCACTGTTCTGCTGTTCTGCGTCGGGCTGGTGTTTGCTATTGCCGGCAACGCGTCGACGACGGTGGTCGCTGATGACTTGTGGCACAACTCGGTCGTACGTCAGTCGGTGGTCGATGCTGCGGGTCAGGTGGCAGCGAAGGGCGAGGCGGCGGATGAGCTGATCTCCATTGCCGAGGCGACCTCGAAGATGCAGCAGTTCAGTCTTCCGGTCGGTTGGGATTCCCAGACCCGCAGCGAATGGGACTCCGGGAGTGCGTGGACCTGGCACCGTACGGCGAGTGTCGCCGGCTGGTTGCTCACGGCGCTCCTGGTCATGCTCGGCGGCCCTTTCTGGTTCGACCTTTTGTCGAAGTTCGTCTCGCTACGCTCAAGCGGCACGAAGCCGCTCCCGGCGGCCGACGACGACACCTCGGCAACCACCGCCCAGCGGTCTCTCACTGCTCCCAGCACCACCGGCGAGTCCGGCGCCCCTGCCATCAACGTCTCCCAAACCCTGGCCGCCGCCCTCGGCGTCGAACCACCGCCCCCGGCCGCTGCCGCACCCGACCCGCAGTAACTCAGTCGTTTGCCTTTGACTGAACGCAATCCGTGTTTGTGCGGGCACCTGAAATCACCGCGGCGTTATGTCAACTTCGAACCCCTGGAGTGCATCTAAAGAAGTGTCTCAAAGGGGGACAATCATGAAGTCGATCCGAACCATCCGCAAGCCCGTCCGCACCGCTTTCGCCGTCCTGGCAGTCGCAGCCGTCCCAGCAGCTGCGGTCGCCGTGCCGACCCTCGCCGACGCGTCCACCACGTGCCCCACCGGTTGGGGTTCATTGCCTGAGGCAAGTAGCTATCGAGGCGCCGGTCAGCTGACGAACGTGCGGACCGGGCAGCACGACTGTTTCGACCGGATCGTGTTCGACGTCAAGGGAAAGCCGTCCTGGCATCGCGTGCAGTACGTGCAGAACGTCTACACCAGCGGGCAAGGTGCACTCGTGCCGCTCCGCGGAGGCGCCAAGCTGGAGATCATTCTGTCCGTACCCTCGTACGACGATGCCGGCAACAGTACCTACCGCCCAGCGAATCCCAACGAACTCACCAACGTGACCGGCTACCGAACCTTCCGACAGGTCGCCTCCGCAGGCAGCTTCGAAGGCGAAACCACCATCGGCCTAGGCGTCCGCGGCCGCCTCCCGTTCCGCGTCTCCACCCTCACCGGCCCGGGCACCACCACGACCCGCATCGTCGTAGACGTCGCCCACACCTGGTAATCAGAATGGTGCACAATTGCCGGCATGCTCGTCGAGCAGCTGATCTCGGGGGAGCCTTGGACCGCCGCGCGACTGGCTGAGCGATTCGTGACGGCGTTCCATCGGGATCGGCGGGAGGGGTACGCCGGTAGGTTCTATCGGCTGCTCTCCGAAGTACAGGACGGCGCTGAGCTGTTGAACCGGATCGAGCCGCAGAGCGAGAAGAGCGGGGCCGTCCGTGCTGGGTCTCTGGGCTGACGACTCTGCCCGGGTAGGCCGCGGCACTGACGCCCTGGACCGCGAGACAACCATCCTCACCCTCGAAGAGCCGGCCGAGCCCCCTCGCCGGTTCGCTCGCATCCACCCCGAAGCCACCACCGCCGCAGACCCCCCCGCCACCTTCACTTGACCTGACAACGAAAGCCTCAGAGGCCACTGTCAGGCCACTGGACAGAACCCGTACGACGTATGTCGGCGGAGACTGTCTACTGACAACGAAGGCGCGCGGGGTCTATCGCCGACCGCCATCTAGCGGTTAGATGGAGCGCGTTGCCTATGTCAGGAGGAACTTGTGTCGCAACCGTTCAAGATCGCGGTCCTGGGGTTCTGGCACGTGCACGCGGGGGACTATGCGAAACAGGCGGTGCAGCATCCGGGCACCGAGCTCGTCGCCGTCTGGGACGAGGAGCGGGCCCGCGGACAGGCAGGAGCTGACCAGTTCGGCGTCGAGTACACCGACGACCTCGACGCCCTGCTCGCCCGCGACGACATCGACGGCGTAACCATCACGACGGCGACGAACGTCCACCGTGACGTGATGGTCAAGGCCGCCAACGCGGGCAAGCACATCTTCACCGAGAAGGTGCTCGCTCCGACCGTCGCCGAGGCGGAGGAGATCATCGCCGCCGCCGACGCGAACGACGTCAAGCTCGTCGTCTCCCTGCCACGCCTTGCGCACGGCTACACCCAAGCGATCCGCGAAGTCATCGACAGCGGCGACCTCGGCCGGCTCACCTACGGCCGCATCCGCCTCTCGCACGACGGAGCCATCGCTCGCGACGGGGTCGAGGACGGCTGGCTGCCGAAGCGTTTCTTCGACGAGGAGTCCGCGATCGGTGGCGCGCTGACCGACCTCGGCTGTCACCCGGTTTACCTGCTCCAGCTGTTCCTCGGCGCCGACGCCGAGACCGTCAGCGCGACGTACCGATCGGTCGCCGGCCTCGGCCTGGAGGACAACGCCGTCGTCACGGTCGGCTACCCCGACCAGAAGATCGGCGTGATCGAGGCGGGTTTCGCCAGTCCGAACCCGTTCACCATCGAGGTCTTCGGCACCGAAGGCAGCCTCACCTACACCGAGGACGGCGACGTGCTCCGGGTCTCCGGCAAGCAACTCCCGGTGCCCGAGCACAGCCTGGACCCGTTCGGCCAATGGGTCGATCACATCAGCAACGGCACCCGGGCCGACGACAACCTGGCCCGCGCCGTCGAGCTGACCCGGATGGTCGTCGCCGCCAACGAGGCCGCCGCCTCTGGCCGCGCCATCTCCTACTAGCCAATCGTCGAGGAGACCTCTATGCCACAGATCAAGGTCGGCCTGATCGGGGCCGGCGGTATCGCGTCCGCGCACATCAAGGGTTACCGCGAGCACGCCGACCGGATCGGCGTCACCGCGGTCGCCGACGCGTTCGAGCAGACCGCCACCGAGCGAGGCGCCGAGCTGGGCGCCACGCCGTACACGGACTATCGCCAGATGCTCGCCGCAGAGGACCTCGACGCGGTCGACATCTGCCTGCCACACCATCTGCACCGCGATGCGATCGTCGCCGCGGCCGAGGCTGGCAAGCACATCCTGTGCGAGAAGCCGCTCTGCCTCACCGCGGACGAAGCCGCGGCCGTCCGTAGGGCGGTGACCGCGAACCGCGTCACGTTGATGTGCGCGCACAACCAGCTCTTCATGCCGGCCGTTGCCAAGGCCAAGGAGCTGCTCGAGGCCGGAACGCTCGAGACCGTGTACGAAGTACGCACCACCGATAGCTTCTACAACGACTTCGATCCGGCCAACATGGGCTGGCGGGCAAGCACCAAGACGAGCGGTGGTGGCGAGCTGATCGACACCGGGTACCACCCGACGTACCTGATGCTGCATCTGGCCGGTGGTACTCCGGTCGAGGCGACCGCGATGTTGTCGACCCATCGGCTGAAGTTCATGGAAGGCGAGGACTCGGCGCAGGTGCTGATCAGGTTCGACAACGGCGTCGTCGGCCAACTGGTGACCAGCTGGGCCTACCAGCCGGCCGCCGTGACCGAGCGGTTCTCCGTCGTCGGCGAACTCGGCGCCCTGCACAGCGACGGCAATTCCGTCACCGTCCGCCTCCGCACCGGCGACAACACCACCTACAACTTCGACCCGATCGACACTTTCGTCGCTGAGATCGGCCACTTCGCCGACTCTTTGATCGACAAGTCCCGCCCATTGCACACCGAGCAGGAAGGAATCGCCGTTCTGGGCATTCTCCTGGCTGCCTACGAAGGAGCGCGTACCAAGACCATCGCGCCTGTCATAGGTTCTTGATCCCAGGCGGGATAGTTGAGGGGTGACGAGCTCTACTGACGACAGCGCCGGGCAGTTGGATCGGACGGTGGGCAGGACTGTCCTGACCAAGGAGGTCTGGCTGGTCCTGGCGTTGTCGTTGGGCGCGTCGGGCGTTTCGGCGCTGATCTCGTTCACCGGGGTGCTGACCTCGCACAAGGCGATCGGGGATCAGACCGCGGTGATCGTCGGGTCACGGGCTCCTGGGCGGCCGTGGCTGGATCTCGCGTGGCAGGTGTTCGCGATCGTCACGTCGCTGGTGCCGGTGGCGTTGGTGGCGCACCTGATGACGCGCGGCGGGGAGTCGCTGCGGACGCTTGGGTTCGACCTACGTGACGGCGTACGGGACCTTGGGCGGGGTACTGCGGTTGCTGCTTGTGTGGGTGGCGCTGGGTTGGCGTTCTACCTGGCGGCACATGCGTCGGGGGTGAACCTCGCTGTCGATCCGGCGCAGTTGCCCGCCGCATGGTGGCGGGTGCCGATCCTCATCGCGGTCGCGGCGCAGAACGCAGTACTGGAAGAGGTCATCGTCCTCGGGTACCTGACGCGGCGGCTTGAGCAGTTGGGTTGGTCGTTCCGGCGCAGGACGACAGCGAGCGCCGTACTGCGTGGCTCGTACCACCTCTACCAAGGGCTGGGCGGATTCGCCGGCAACGTGGTGATGGGTGTGCTGTTCTGCCACCTGTACCGCAGATGGGGCCGGGTGATGCCGTTGGTGGTCGCGCACACCGTGATCGACATCGTCGCGCTGGTCGGCGCGACGTACCTGATCGGGAAGGTCGGCTGGCTACCGAGCTGAATGCGGGAGCTTGCGGGTGTCGATCAGTTGCTGGGCGACATCGCGGAGCTTGATGTTGTTGTCCTGCGAATAGCGCTGCAGGATCGCGAACGCCCGGTCGCTGTTGACGTCGAAGCGTTCCATCAGGATGCCCATCGCCTGGCCGACCAACTTGCGCGCGTCGACCGCGGTCGTCATCGTCTCGTCGTGCCGCGCGGAGGCGACCGCGACCGCCGCGTGCCGGGCGAGGATGTGCGCGATCGCCTCGTCGTCCTCGCCGAACGCATCGGCGACCGGGCTGTAGAGACCCAGTACGCCGACCGTGCGGGTCGTGTCGCTGCCGGTCAGCAGCGGTACGTCGAGCACGCTGCGAACCCCGAGTGCAGCCACCTTCGCCGCCCACGCGGGCCAGCGGTCGTCGGTGGTGGTGTCGCGGATCAGCACGGTCGTACGCTCCCGGAGTACCGTCACCAGCGGTCCGACCGAGGAGCTGAGCTGCAGGTCGTACACGTCGGCGACCACCGGGTCGGTCACTGCGGCGACCTCGGCCCTCTGGGCGCCTTTTGTGGTCAGAGCAAGGCCGGCGTAGCTGCAGCTGAGGGCCTGCAGAGCGAACTGGACAACAGCATCGATGGTCTCCTCGACGCCGTCGGCATCGTGCAGCTCGAGCGCGAGCCGCGCGAAGGTCTCTGCCATATCGGCCGCGGCGGGGTCAAGCGAGGGCATAGTCGGCTCCAGGCAGGGGTCAGCACCAGGAGCACCCTCACCTCCGGAGTGATCCGGCTACAAGGTAGAGCATCCCCACCTCGGCTAGCTACTAGGGCCACGCCCTAGATGGTGATCAGTGCCGTGACGAAGCGGAAGCGGCGGAGACAGGCGCCTCCGGCTGAGGCAGCCGGTCGGGTGCAAGGGGGTCAGCGAAGATCTTCCGAGAGGGACTTGGCGGCCTGAGTCAGCAAGGGGACTGCGCGGATCACCAAGTCCTCGGTCATCCGGCCGGCGGGGCCGGAGATCGAGATGGCGAGGCGGGAAGGCGCGTCCAGCACCGGTACTGCGACGCAGCGGACGCCGAGTTCCTGTTCGCCTTCGTCGGTCGCGTAGCCCTTCTCCTCCGTCATGCGCACCTGGTCCAGGAAGGCGTCCGGATCGGTGATCGTATTCTCGGTGTGCTTCGGCATCCCGGTGCGCTGCAGGAGTTCCCGTACGTCGTCCTCCGGTAACCGCGAGAACACCGCCTTCCCGACGGCCGTGCAATGCGGGAGCACCCGACGACCCACCTCGGTGAACATCCGCATCGAGTGCCGCGACGGAACCTGGGCGAGGTAAACGATCTGGTCGCCGTCGAGCATCGCCATGTTGGCCGATTCGCCGAGCTCGTCGACCAGTCGCGCCAGATGCGGCCGTGCCCAGACACTGAGCATCCGCGACGAACTCTCGCCGAGCCGGACCAGCTTGGGCCCGAGCACGTACTGCCGCGACGGCTCCTGCCGCAGATAACCAAGGTCGACGAGCGTGCGCACCAGCCGGTGGATCGTCGGCAGTGGGAGACCGGAGACGGCGGCCAGTTGGGACAGGCCCATCATTCCGCCGGCGTCGGCCATCGTCTCGAGCAGGCCGAAGGCACGCTCGATCGACTGCACGCTGCCGGTCCGCGCCTTGCTGCCGGTTTCTGCCGCCACGGTCATCCCACTCTCGCTCGACACTGCCGGAAGGATTCCGGATCCCGGAAGTTTACCCCCAGATGGTGGAAGCGCTAGGCTCTTGTGACTTCCGTAGTACAGATATTAGTATCCGCAATACGAAATCCCGAGGATTGGGGCGTGGCGCCGGTGGAAGAGGCATTCCTGGTCGAGCTCGATCGCCGACTAGCTGGGGCGGACGCGGAACTCGCGGCGCTGTACCCGGGTGATCGCGGCGTCCGGCAGCCGGTTCACACGGTGTACGTGCCCGCTGACCGGTTCCACGCAGGCACAGTCGGCGAGTGGGCGCAGGGCGCGAAGGAGGCGCTCGAGCGGAATGCGGGGTCGGGCTCGGAGCTGGCCGAGGCATTGGAGCTGCCGACGGGCCTGTCCGATGAACTCTTCGAACGGGTCCTCGCCAAGCTCGAGCGCGAGCCGATCGAGGATCTGCGCATCGACTTCGAGGACGGCTACGGCACCCGGCCTGACGAGGACGACGCAGCAATCAGTGCCGCGCGTGCAGTGGCCGATCTGGTGAAGACTGGCGAGGTTCCGCCGTACTACGGCCTGCGGATCAAGTCGCTGGAGGCGCCGACCCGGCGTCGTGGGGTGCGGACGCTCGACCTGTTCGTCGGCGAGCTGGCTCGCGCCGAGGCACTGACGGACGGCTTCGTGATCACACTCGCCAAGGTCACCTCGGTGGAGCAGATCGAGGCGATGGTCGTTGTGCTCGACGCAATCGAGGAGGCGCACGGCATACCGGCTGGTGCGTTGAAATTCGAGATCCAGGTCGAGACGCCACAGGCGATTCTCGGCCCGAACGGTACGACGCCGCTGGGCCGGATGATCAAGGCCGGCGCGGGCCGCGTGACCGGGCTCCACTACGGCACTTATGACTACTCGGCCTCGCTCGGCATCGCAGCGGCGTACCAGAGCATGGAGCACCCGGTCGCAGACCATGCCAAGGACACCATGCAACTGGCCGCCGCAGGCACCGGTGTCTTCGTCTGCGACGGATCGACCAACGTCCTCCCGATCGGCGAGCGCGAAGACGTCCATGCCGCCTGGCGTCTCCACCTACGGCTCGTACGACGGTCGCTCGCGCGCGGCATCTACCAGGGCTGGGACATGCACCCGGCTCAGCTGCCGACCCGGTACGTCGCCACCTACCTCTTCTACCGCGAGTCCCTCGACTCGGCAGCCAAACGCCTCCGCGCCTACGTCAACGGCGGCGACTCCGGCTACCTCGACGAACCCGCAACAGCAGCCGCCCTGGCCACCTACATCCTCCGCGGCCTCGACTGCGGCGCCACCGCCCAATCGGAACTGGACACGCTGATCGGCATCGACACGCCCACCCTCGCCAAACTGGCCCGCCGACCGCTCCGGGCCTAGCGGCGGAGCTCCCCGGTCCGGTTCGGGAGGGCGGCTGGTGGGGTTTTCGGCCGCTGACGGGATTATTTCGCGGTACTGGCCGAACATCGCGCCAGCGGCTGCGATGCTTCAGCGGCTGCGTGGGGGAGTGGTTCGGTTTGTCAGGCGGTGCTGGGTGTGTGCGACCTGTGTTGCCAGGGTGGGTTCGTCGACGGTGATGACCGTGTCGTGTTCTACGACTGGGTGGCCGTTGACCAGAAGTAGTTCTAGCGGCGGGGGTGAGCCTAGGACGAGGGCGGCTACTGGGTCGGGGATGCCGGCGTGGGGGAGGGTGTCGAGGCGCCAGACGGCCAGGTCGGCGAGTTTGCCTACCTCCAAGGAGCCGATCTCGTTCTCCCGGCCGAGGATGCGGGCTCCGTCCAGGGTCGCCATTTCCAGTACGTCCCGTACGCCGAGTGCTTGCGGGCCGCCTCGTGCTCGGGCGAAGAGGAGGGCGTGCCGCAACTCTTCGAGCAGGCTGCCGGCTTCGTTGCTGGCGGCACCGTCTACGCCGAGGCCGACCGGGCAACCAGCGGCCCGGAGGTCGGCGACGCGGGCGATGCCGGCGCCGAGGCGGGCGTTCGAACTGGGGCAGTGAGCGATCCCGGTGGTGGTCCGGCCGAGGCGTTTGATCTCCGCGTCGTCGAAGTGGATGCCGTGCGCGAACCACACGTCCGAACCGGTCCAGCCGAGCTGAGCGGCGTACTCGGACGGCGTACAGCCGAACTTCTCCGCACACCAGTCGGCCTCGTCGGTGGTCTCCGCGAGGTGCGTGTGCAAGCGGACGCCTTTGCGGCGGGCGAGTTCGGCGGCCTCGCGCATGAGCCCGTCGGTGACGCTGAACGGGGAGCACGGGGCGACCACGATCCGCAGCATCGAGTCCGGTGCGGGATCGTGCCAGCGGTCGATCGCCGCCTCGGTCGCGAGCAGGATCTCGTCGCGGTCCTGGACCACCGAGTCGGGTGGCAGGCCGCCGTCCTTCTCGCTCAGATCCATCGATCCGCGGGCCGGATGGAACCGGAGCCCGACCTGGCGTGCGGCGAGGATCTCGGCTTCCAGCAGGTCGCCGCCGGGGAAGACGTAGTGATGGTCGGAGGCGGTGGTGCAGCCCGTACGCGCGAGTTGGGCCAACGCACCTTGGGCGGCGATGTGGACGGATTCTTCGTCGATGCCGGCCCAGACCGGGTAGAGCGTGGTCAGCCAGCCGAACAAGGTGGCGTCGACGGCGAGCCCGCGAGTCACCCACTGGTAGAGATGCTGGTGGGTGTTGACGAAGCCAGGCGTGACGAGGCATCCGCGCCCGTCGATCACCCGGGTGCCCGCCGGTACGACGGGCGCCGGGCCGGGGCCGACGGCAACAATTCGGTTGCCGTCAGCAATGACGTGCCCGGTGGTCAGCTCACGCCGCTCGCGATCAAGCGTGACCACCGCCGCACCCTCGATGACAATCAACAGACATCCTGTACTGCGCACGCGCCGCCGACCATCAACAGAGATCCCGTACTGCGTGTGCCGCCGACCATCGACAGGGATCGCGTAGTGCGTGTGCCGGCGGTCATCAGCAGAAGCCTGGTACTGCGTGCCAGGCCGAACCCGCGTCGGTTGCGTCGTCGCGGACCACGGTTGCCTCGATCAAGCCGTAGGGGCGGTCTGCGGCGATGAATACCTCGCCGGGGTTCTCCACGTCGAACGGGCTGAGGTCCACGAGGAAGTGGTGCTTGTTGGGGGCCGAGAACTTGATCTCGGCGACCTCGGGGTGACGCCGGAGGACGGCTTCGCCCATCCCGTACAGGGTCTGCTGGAGCGCGAGACTGTGAATCTTCGCGAACTGCTCGAGCAGGAGGCCCTTGATCTCGTCGTACGACTTGTCCCAGTCGACGTCGGTGTGGTCGTACCGCCAGCGGGCGACGAGTGAGGTCGCGAGGATGCGGTCGTTCGTCTCCGGCAGAGTCGTGTACTTGTCCTTCAGGAAGCCGTGGAACTCCGAGCCGGTCGACTTGAGGACGGTCAGGTCGCGGATGCCGGAGACGACGTACGCCGTGCGCTCGTCGCCGCGGCCCTCGACGTTGACGACCGTCGTACGGATGCCGGCGCCGCTGCGGACGAACGAGTGGTCGTGGCCGGTGCCGTCGACCGAGATCCGCTCCCAGGGATACTCCTCGATCTCGACGCGCGCGCCGTCTGCCGCGGCCGAAGCCTCGAGGAAGTGGTCGCCGAGGGTCAGGGCGAACTCCTCGATCGCGCCGACGCCCTTCTCCTTGGCGAACGCGAACGCGGTGTTCTTCTGGCTGTCGGTCGGCAGTACCTCGGACTGGTCCCCGACGGTGTGCGCGTTCTCGAACCGGCCGCGGAGGGCGGAGGAGACGTTCAGGTCGCGGATCTGGTGGCGCGGCGTGTCGCGGTAGATCCGCACGACCCGGCTCTCGGCCTTGCCGTACTGGTTGGCTCCCAGGTGGATCGCCATCGGGTCAGCTCCCTCGATAGGTGGAAAAGGCAAACGGGCTGAGCAACAGAGGCACGTGATAGTGCCGCTCATCAGAAACCACAAAACTCACAACAACCTCAGGAAAAAAGAACTCTTGCCCGGTGATGGCTGCGTATACGCCGACATCAAACCGAAGCTGGTAGATGCCGGGCACCAGTTGACCGCAGCCGAAGTCGGTGACGCGCCCATCTGCGTCCGTCGTACCGCTCCCGACCGCGGACAAGTCCGCGGTCGTGTCCGCGCTCGTGAGTGCAGCGCCTTCAAGGTGACCGTTCACCCCCACCCCACCACTCGCGTCCGGCTCGGACCCTGCTGCCGCTCCCGCCCCGCCGGTCGGCTCCGGCTCCGCCGTTTTCAGGCGGTGGAGCTGGACGGGGATGCCTGGGGCGGGGAGGCCTTGGGCTGTGTCCAGGATGTGGGTGGAGATGGTGCTCATGCGGGGATTTCCTTGGTAGCGGGGACGAGGTTGGTTAGGCGGAGGGCGGCGATTTTGCGGAGTTCGGTTCGTACAACGGTCGCCTCGGTGGTGGGGTCGTTCTTCAGGCGGTCGTGGAGGGCGGTGAGCATCTGGTCGGCTGTGAGGCCGGTGGCGCAGATGAGGAAGACCTGGTTGAAGCGTTGTTCGTAGGCCCGGTTGCCGGCCGCCAGGGCTGCGCGGATGGCGGGGTCGTCTCCTACGCCTGACTGTTCTTTGCGGGACCAGGAGGCCTCGGTGGTGTCGCCGTCGGCGCGGTCACCGATTCGGGGGTGGGCGGCTAGGGCTTGGGCGACTTCGGCGTCGGTGAGGTCCCGCGAGACGGCGTCGGCTGCACCAACCAGGGCGGCCGAGTCGGCGTACGGGCGACCCGCGAGGAGGTGGTCGACCCAACGGGGTACGTCGCAGCAGGCGGCCAGTTGGGGGCGCAGCTCGTCGGCGGGGAGTGCGTTGAATTCCTGCAGGTCCACCGATCACACCTTTCCGGAGGAGTCGTTCAGCAGTTGACCGTCGATCCAGACGGCCCGGATGTCGGCGGGAGTGCCGAGCGTGAAGACCCGGGCGAGGGTGTCTTCGGCGTCGGCCGCGTGGGTGATGCCTACGGCCAACGGTGATCCTTCGACCGGGCGCAGCAATTGCGCATCGAACCGTTTGCTGACGCTCAGATCCCCGACCTCGGCACCGAGACCGAGCGCGTCCGCACCAGCAGCAGTTGCCAGATGCAACAAGTGCGCGGAGCTCAGCGGATGCCCGTGATCACCGAGCAGCTGCTGGCAGAAGTATGCCTGCAGCCCCTCCTTCAGCAACGAGAAACCGGTGCCGGCACCGACATCGGACCCCAACGCAACCCGTACGCCGTGGTCGAGGTGACGCCCCAACGGGAACAACCCGCTCCCCAGCACCGCGTTGCTCGTGGGGCAATGCGCGATCGTCGCGCTGTTCTCGGCCAGCAGCTTCAGCTCGACGTCGGTCGGATGCACGTTGTGTGCAAAGACGCTCCGCCGATCGACCAGCCCGTGTCGCTCATACGTGCTGACGTAGTCGCTCCCGCCGAACAGCTCGGCAACCGTTGCGATCTCGGCCTCGTTCTCGTTGAGATGCGAGGTGAAGAGCGCCCCCGGAATCTCCTCCAGCACGGACTTGCACGAGGCGAGAAGCTCGTCCGTGCAAGAGAGCGAGAACCGAGGCGTCACGGCGTACCGGTTGCGGCCTACTCCGTGCCAGCGAGACGCGAGCGCCAGCGATTCGTCGTACGCCCGCGCAGGTGTCGTCAGCAGATCGTCGCGGATGATCCGGTCGCTGACGACCAGCCCGCTGGTGATTCGCAACCCGACCCGCGAGGCGGCAGTGAAGAGCGTGTCGACCGCCGATGCGAAATGCGCCCCGAAGACCAGCGCGCTCGTCGTACCAGCTGCTGCGAGACCGCGCACGAACTCGTCGGCGACCGACGAAGCGTAGGCGGCGTCAGCCATCCGCGCTTCCTCAGGCAGTGCGTACTTGTCGAGCCACTCGAGCAACGGCATCCCCATCCCACCGACAGCCCGGATCTGCGGGAAGTGAACATGCGTGTCCACGAATCCCGGCAGCACCAGCCCGCCGGTCAGGTCGACGATGTGCTCGGCGGGATGCGACGCACGGATCTCCGCGTACGGGCCGCGGGCAACGATCACCCCGTCGGTGACGACCAACGCGGCGTCGGTGTCGACACGCAGCGTGCCGCCCTTGAACGGGTTGTCCGGGGTGTCGAGGAAGGTGCCTCTGAACAGCGTCATGCGGTTGCCTCACGATGGGCCGGCGCGGAGTTGCGCTCGGCAACGAACAGTTGGAGCAGCCAGGCGGCCACGCTGACCGCGATGACGGCCGGCTCCTTGCCGGGCAGGCCGGACAGCCCGATCGGCGTGACGATCTTGTCCACAGCCGAGCCGGTGTGACCGTCCTCAAGAAGCTTGCGCCGGAAGCGGGACCACTTGGCACTCGACCCGATCAGGCCGATCGTGGCGAGCCGACCGTCGCGCAGAGCGGCGTCGCACAAGGCCGCGTCCTCGGCATGGTCATGGGTCATCACCAGCGCGTGGGTGCCCGGCGGCAGCTCGGCGATCACTAGTTCCGGCAGAACCGGGACCGGATGCACATGGACGCCGGCCACAGCGTCGTCGAGAACGGACAACCGCGCGGCGGTCAGCTGGTCAGGTCGCGAGTCGACCAGATGCAGCTCGATGTCGTGCCGGACCAGGATCCGGGCGAGTTCGAAGCCGACATGCCCGACCCCGAAGATCGCGACGGACGGCACGACCGGCAGCGGTTCGAGCAACAGCCGCACCTCGCCACCACAGCACTGAACACCGTGCTGGTACGGCGCCTTGTCCGACAACGCGAATTCCAGCACCTCCGGCCCAGTCGCCCCAGAAGCAATCAGCCCACGCGCGTGCTCGATCGCAACCGACTCAAGGTTGCCGCCACCGACCGTGGCCCAGACCTCATCCGTAGCCACCACCATCTTGGCCCCGGCTTCCCGAGGCGCATGACCTCGAACCGACATGACCGTCACCAGTACGCCGGGTCGCCGCTGCTCCCGCAGCCGCTGGACCGCCTTCATCCACTCCATCTCGTCACTCACCCCCACTCCGTGCCCGTTCCAGTGCCCAATACACCGCTTCGGGGGTCGCAGGCGATGGAAGATCGACACTCGTCCCAGCCGATCCGAACGCGGCCGCTGCCTGCCGAAGCGCTTCTCGTACGGAGAAAGCAAGCATCAACGGCGGCTCACCCACCGCCTTCGAGCCGTAGACCGCACCGTCTTCGTGCGCCTTCTCCAGCAACCGGACGTTGAAGACCTCCGGCATCTCCGAGAAGCTCGGCAGCTTGTAAGTGCTCGCGGCCTGCGTCGCCAGCCTTCCGCGATGCGGACCTTCAGTTTCGTCCCAGCGGAGATCCTCGAGCGTCAGCCAGCCAGCGCCCTGGACGAAGCCGCCCTCGATCTGGCCGAGGTCGATCAGCGGGCTGAGACTGTCGCCGACGTCGTGCACGATGTCGACCTGCCGCAGCTTGTACGAACCGGTGAAGCCGTCGACCTCGACCTCAGCCGCGGCCACCCCGTACGCGAAGTACTTGAACGGTTCGCCCCGCATCGCGTTGGCGTCCCAGTGCAGTCCCTCGGTGCGGTAGAACCCGGCCGCCCAGAGCTGGACCCGCTGGTGGTAGGCCGCATGGACGACCTCCTCCCAGGTCAGTTCCTCGCCACCGAAGACGATCCCACGGACCGTCCCGTCGACGATCCGGACATCCTTCGGGCTGATCCCGAGCTTGCCGCCGGCAACTTGTTCGAGCCGCTCGCGGATCTGCTCGCAGGCGTTCTTGATCGCGGCACCGTTGAGGTCCGCACCCGAACTCGCCGCGGTCGCCGAAGTGTTCGGCACCTTGTCGGTCCGGGTCGGCGCGAGCCGAACCCGAGCCAGCGGTACGCCGAGGCAGGTGGCCGCGACTTGCAGCATCTTCGTGTGCAGCCCCTGGCCCATCTCGGTGCCGCCGTGATTGATCAGCACCGAGCCGTCCTTGTAGACGTGCACCAGCGCGCCAGCCTGGTTGAAGGCCGTCAGGTTGAACGAGATCCCGAACTTCACCGGCGTCATCGCGATCGCCCGCTTAGTATCCGCATGCCGAGAGTTGAATTCCGCGATCTCCGCCTGACGCGCAGCGATCGCGCCCGACGACAGCACCTCGCTCCAGCACGCCTCCAACCGCTCGGCATGGCGAACAGGCATCCCGTACGGCGTACTGTGCTGCGACTGGTAGAGATTCCGCCGACGGAGCTCCATCGCGTCAAAGCCGAGCAGCGGCGCGCACCGGCCGAGGATGTCCTCGATCACGACCATGCCCTGCGGGCCGCCGAACCCCCGGAACGCGGTCTGCGACGTCTTGTTCGTCTTCGCGATCCGGCCGTCGACGCGAACATTCGGAATCCAGTACGAGTTGTCAATATGGCACATCGCGCGCGCCAGCACCGGCTCGGACAGATCGAGACTCCACCCGCCATCGGCCGTCAGCGTCGCGTCGAGCGCCACCAGATGACCGTCGTCGTCGAAGCCCACCCGCCAAGAGCTGTGGAACCCGTGCCGCTTGCCCGTCATCGTGACGTCCTGCGTCCGGTTGAGCCGCAGCCGCACCGGCCGGCCGGTCAACGTCGCACCGAGCGCCGCGATGGCAGCGAACCCGTGCGGCTGCATCTCCTTGCCGCCGAACCCACCGCCCATCCGCAGGCACTGCACAGTCACCGCATGACTGGCAACGCCGAGCACGTGCGCGATGATCTCCTGCGTCTCCGAAGGATGCTGCGTGCTGCTCTGCACGAAGATCTGGCCGCCCTCGTCGACCAGCGCCAGCGCCGAGTTGGTCTCCAGATAGAAGTGCTCCTGCCCGGCGAACTCGAACTCACCGGAGAACACGTGCGGCGCCGAAGCCAGCGCAGACTCGACATCACCGCTCTCCAGATGCCGCCCGATCCCCTGGAAGTTGCCTGCGGCAATCGCCTCGCGAACGGTCACCAGCGACGGCAGCGGCTCGTACTCGACCTCGACGGCTGCAGCCCCAAGCCGGGCCGCCTCCAAAGTCTCGGCCAACACCCAGCAGATGGCATGCCCGTTGAACATCACCACATCGGGAAACAGCGGCTCGTCGTGCTTCACCCCGGCGTCATTGATGCCCGGCACGTCCTCGCTGGTGAGAACCCGGACCACCCCCGGTACGTCGTACGCGGGCTTGACCTTCAGCGAAACGATCCGCGCGTGCGCATGCGGCGACTGCACCGGGAAGGCATGCAGCACGTCGCGGGTCCGTACGACGAGGTCGTCGGTGTACAGCGCCTGGCCGGTGACATGCAGCGCGGCACTCTCGTGGGGCATCGGGATGCCGACGACCGCCTGAGCAGGTCGTTGCGACAGCGAACTCATGCGCTCACACCTCCTTGTGCGTAGAAGCGGAGCAACGATTGGCCGAGCATCGCCGACCGGTACGACGCGCTCGCCCGGTGATCGTCCATCGGCGTACCCTCGGCGGCCATCACCGCGGCCGCCTCACGCACCGTCGTCTCGGTCCAAGGCTTGCCGGTCAACGCTTCCTCGGTCGCAAGTGCACGCAACGGCGTCGCAGCGACTCCACCGAGACCGATCCGGGCGCTCACGACAGTGCCGTCCACGACCTCGATGGCATAGCCGACTGCCACGCTGGAGATGTCGTCGAACCGCCGCTTGGCGATCTTGTGGAACGCGGTAAAAGGGGCTAGAGGCAACGGAAGCACGATCGACTTGATCAGCTCGTCAGCAGCCTTCAGAGTCTGACGATATCCGGTGAAATAGTCGCTGAAGGCAACCACCCGCTCGCCACGCCGCGAGGCCAGCACCAAGGAGGCATCGAGAGCGAGCAATGCCGGCGGCGTGTCACCGATCGGCGACCCGGTCCCGAGATTGCCGCCGATCGTGGCCCCGTTGCGGATCAGCCGCGAGGCGAACTGCGGGAACATCTGCGCGAGCAACGGCACCCGCCCGTCCAGCATCCGCTCGATCTCGCTCAACGTCAGCGCCGCGCCCAGCCGGATCTCCTCGGCCCCGACCGAGAACTCCCGCAGCTCGCTCAGCCGATCCACCGCAACGACCAACTCGGGCCGCACCGCGCGGAGATTGACTTCCACGCCCGAGTCCGTCGATCCCGCAACAACCCGCGCCTCGGGCCGTTCGGCCAGCAACGCAAGCACCTCGTCGAGACTCGTCGGCCGCACGAACTCCGCCCCATCGACCACCAGTCGAGTTGCAGCAGGCGCCGGCGGCGGCGACGACCGGCGTACTGCGAAGGCGTCGTTCTCCTCCGGTACGCCGAGCGCGTACGCCGCGTCGCGGATCGGCCGATAGCCGGTGCACCGGCACAGGTTCCCGCTCAGCGAGTGGAGGTCGAAACCATTCGGGCCGTGCTCATGATCAGGTGAGGCGCACGGCGTACGGGCGGGGCGGTAGTACTCCGCGGCCATGCTGCAG
This sequence comes from Kribbella sp. NPDC006257, assembly GCF_040613535.1. Taxonomy (NCBI): domain Bacteria; kingdom Bacillati; phylum Actinomycetota; class Actinomycetes; order Propionibacteriales; family Kribbellaceae; genus Kribbella; species Kribbella sp. NPDC006257. Next base: position 63,498 of record NZ_JBEXSJ010000017.1, on the reverse strand, counting down.
ACGAAACCTGGTGTGCAGTAGCCGCACTGCGAGCCGCCCCGGACGGCTATTTCCTCTTGCACCGGATGCAAAGCGTCCGGGGAGCCAAGGCCTTCCGACGTGATGATCTCTTGGCCGTCGAGCGAGGCAGCCGGGAGGAGGCAGGCATTGACCGCGGTCCATTCGGTCGGGGTGTCGATGCCCGGGCGGGCGACCAGCACCGAGCACGCCCCGCACTCGCCCTCGGCGCAGCCTTCCTTCGCGCCGGTCAGTCCGCGGTCGCGAAGCCAATCCAGTAAGGACGTGTGCACGGGTACGCCGTCCAGGCGGGTGTCCTGGCCGTTGACCTTGATCGCGGCGGCGCGGAGGGTTTGCGGGGTGCTCATCGGCTGCTGCTCCAGCGGGTTCGTGCGCTATGGATGGGGTTCGCGTCCTGCAGGAAGTCGTCGAAGCGGTAGCCGGCGATCTTCGCGATCTCGAGGAGCGCCGCGGCGTGCTCCTGGTTCTCGCAGTTGCCGAGCCGGATGCGGCCCTGTTCCACGATCCGGTCGAAAGATTCCGCGTCCCGTACCGAGATCACGAGCGGGAAGCCGAAGCGTTCGCGGTACGCCGCGGTGATCGAGGCGAGCTCGTCGCGATCGGGTTCCGGGAGATAGGTGAGACCGCGGGCCGACTGGTCCCGGAGCGAGGCCTCGCCACTGAGGCCGTCGGCAACGAATTGTGAACCGAGCTGCGGGTAGGACTCGATCAACTCGCGCTGCTCGTCCGGCGAGCCGGAGAAGAGCGCTTCCTGGAACGAGCGCCGCAGTGCGTGGGTGTCGGCGAAGGGCCGCATCTCCCAGGCCCGCTCGACCATCCAGGTCGGTCCCTGGAACAGGTCGCGGAAGGTGGTGACGAACTCGTCGCGGCTCATCTCGTTCACCTGGTCCAGCCGGACGATGCTGTCACCCGGTGCCCCGGCCACCGCGGGACCGAAGTTCTTTCCCACATGGTGGAAGAGCAGGTTGAGGCCGATCGCGGTCAGGCTGCCGAGCGTGATGCCGCTGCCGAAGATGATCTCGGCCCAGCCCGGCACCGCCTGGGAGATCTGCGGCTGCGCCGTGACATACATGGCCAGGCCGACGCTGGTCGCGACGATCACCACGTTCCGGTGGTCGTGGAAGTCAACTTTCGCGAGCGTCTGGAAGCCGACCACCGCGACGGTCGCGAACATCGCCAGCGCGGCGCCGCCCAGCACCGGATGGGGGACACCGGCAACGATCGCGCCGGCCTTGGGGACCAGTCCGAGCAGAATCATGATTCCGCCGGCCGCCGCGACGACCCAGCGGCTCTTGACCCGGGTGAGCCGGACCAGGCCGACGTTCTCGGCGAAACACGTGTAGGGGAAGGAGTTGAAGACGCCGCCGATGGTGGTGGCCAGGCCGTCGGCGCGCAGAGCCCGGGCGATGTCCTCGCGGCCGATCCGCTTCTCGACGATCTCGCCGGTCGCGAACACGTCACCGGTGGTCTCGACCGCGGTGATCAGCATGACCACGATCATCGAGATGATCGCGGCGATCGAGAACTTCGGCCAGCCGAAGTTGAACGGGGTGGTGACGCCGACCCAGTCGGAGCTGCTGACCGCGCCGAAGTGCGCGTCGCCGAGCGCCCAGGCGACCGCCGTACCGACGACCAGGCCGACCAGTACGGCGATCGTCGCCAGGAAGCCCTTGAAGATCCGCTGGATCGCGACGATCAGCGCGAGCGTGCCCAACGCGTAGGCCAGGTTCTTGCCGCTGGTCGGATCCGAGGTCGGGCCTGCACCGCCGGTCGCGTCCCCAGCAGCGACCGGTAGCAGAGCCAGGCCGATGATCGTGATGACCGAGCCGGTCACCACCGGTGGGAAGAATCGGATCAACCGGCTGAAGAACGGTGCGATCAGGAACGTGGCCAGGCCGGCGACGAGGACAGCGCCGTAGATCACCAGCAGGCCGCTGGTCCCGCCCCCCGCGGCGAGCCCGATCGCGATCATCGGCGAGACCGCGGTGAAGGTGACGCCCTGCAGCAGCGGCAGCCGGACCCCGACCTTCCAGAAGCCCACCGACTGGATGATCGAGGCGATCCCGCAGGTGAACAGGTCGGCGTTGATCAGGTGCACCAGCTGCTCCGTGGTCAGGCCGATCGAGTTCGCCAGCAGGATCGGGACGATCACCGCCCCGGCGTAGAAGGCCAGCACGTGCTGGGTCCCGTAGATGGCGAGTCGGCCCGGTGAGAGCACCTGGTCGACCGGATGACGGGAAGCTCGCGTCGTTGCCTTCATCGGGGGCACCTTCCAAGAGGGTCGCGGCGGCTGCACTGATCACGGACGGATCGGCCTGCACGACAGCTTGGGCTCAGGTGGCAGCCGTTTGCACCCCATAAACCTCCGAACTTGCGCTGTTCCGGGAGGCCCAGTCTTGGAGGATCCTCCAAGAACAGCGGGTTACAGCGACTTGAGCGCCAGGAAAACGTCGACCCGGTCCTCGAACTGCGACAGATCGCGACCGGTCAGTTGCTCGATGCGTTCGATCCGGTAGCGAACAGTGTTGACGTGCAGGTGCAGCGCCTCGGCGGTCCGCGACCACGAGCCCGACCAGGCGAGGAATTCGTCCAGGGTGGCGATCAGGTCGGCCCGGGTCCGGCGGTCGTAGTCGAGGACCGGTCCGAGCACGCGGTGCGCGTACGTACGGCGTACGTCGTCCGGCACCGTCGCCAGCAGCAGGACGTGCGAGGCCACCTCGTCGGAGGTGACGACCGAGATCCGGGTCCGGCCGGCCAGCGCGGCCCGTTGCGCGAAGCGTGCCTCTTCGAGGGCGCCGGTCAGCGCGTCGACGGTGGTCTCGCCGCTGACGCCGATGGTCAGGCGCGCCTTGGCCAGGCCAGGGGAGAGCCGGCCGAATGCGCGGCGGAGCAGGTTCGGAAGCCCTTCGGAAGCGGGCAGTAGAGCGACCGGCAGACCGTCGCGGCCCGCAGCCACCAGGGCGGGACCGACCGTCAGGGCGACGTCCTCGAACACTGTCAGCGCGACCTCGCTGGGCCCGTCGTCACGCAGCTCGCCGACCGCGACGACCATCGGCCGGTCGGAGTGCACGCCTGCTTGGCGCAGGCGGGTGGCGACCTCCGCGGGCGGGCCGCCGGACTCGATCAGGGCCAGCGCGTCGGCGACCAGCGGGCGCAGCGCGAGGCGGCCTTCGTCCCGGCGTACGCGATCCAGTGCGGCGATCGCGCAGAGCTCCTGCACGGCCTCGACGTGGGCGCGGGACCAGCGGGTGTGGTCGCCGTCGACGACCAGCAGCCAGGCGGCCAGCCGGTTGCCGAGGCCGGATCCGACCGGGAACAGGCTGTACGCCGCACCGCCGGCTTCGGCGACCGCGGGCGTTCGATCGGCGGTCAGGAATCGGCGGGTGATCGCGTCGAGTGTGTCGTCATCCAGCGGCCCAGGGCCCGGTACGACGTGGCGCCCGGTGGAGGTGATGACGCGGCAGTCGTGCCCGATTTCGGTGGAGATCCGGGCGGTCAACTCGTCGAGGCTGCGGCCGGACGCGATCGCCGAGAGCAACTGGCGTTGCCGGACCAGGCTCGCGGACAGCCGGGCGCCGGTGTCGGCCGAACCGGTGGCGGCGACGTACTCCGTGACGTCGGCGAAGGCGACCTCGGTCGGGACCTCGACCAGGGTGACCTCGTGCCGCCGGCAGGCGTCGAGCAGGTCGTCCGGGATCGTCCCGAGCAGCGCCTTGCCGGCCAGGATCGTGGTGGCGCCCCGGTCGGCCACGGACGCGACGAAGGTCTCGCTGTCGGCTGGACTACGGCGCCAGACCAGCCCGGTCAGAACCAGCTCGCCGCCGTTGAGGTAGTTGCCCGGCTCGAGCAGGTCGGTCGTGATGATCCGGCCGATCGGCCGGTCGTACGCACCCCGGGCCGCATGCAGCAGATGCAGCCGCAACTCCGGTACGTCGACCAACTCCGACAGCAGCATCCCCGACTCCTTCGGCCATCGCACCCTCTTGGAGGAACGTACAACGCGCGCACTCGCGCACGTAATGCCTTTCCGGGCATCGATCAGGCCTGATCGGGATTGCCGGGTGATGCCTTGACGGGCCGGGCGAACGCATCCTATGGTCATTTCGCAGAGCAGAAACAAGATTCCACAATGCGGAAGAATGAGAGAAGGACTTATGAGCCACGGGCTGCCCTACGCGGTGAACTGCTCGATCCTGTTCACCGAGCTGCCGCTGCTGGAGCGTCCGGCGGCGGCCCGGCAGGCCGGTTTCGAGGCGGTCGAGTTCTGGTGGCCGTTCGCGGAAGCCGTCCCGGCCGATCGAGACGCCGACGCGTTCGTGGCGGCGATCCAGGACGCCGGCGTGCAGCTGATCGGCCTGAACTTCTTCGCCGGTGACATGCCGGCCGGTGACCGCGGGCTGGTCTCCTGGCCGAAGCGGGCCGGCGAGTTCCGGGACAACATCGACGCCACCCTCGGCATCGGCGAACGACTCGGCTGCCGCGCCTTCAACGCCCTCTACGGCAACCGGCTCGACGACCCCTCCACGGTCCAGCAGGACGGCCTCTCCACGGCCCCGCAGGACGAGATCTCCGCGGTTGAGCAGGATGAGGTCGCTGTTGAGAATCTCGGTCTGGCGGCCCGGGCGGCGGCTCGGATCGGTGCGACGGTGCTCGTCGAACCGGTGAGCGGGGCCGATCGGTATCCGCTGCGAACGGCGGCCGACGTGCTGGCCGTGATCGACCGGGTCCAGGCGGGGTACGACGTACGGAATGTCGGTCTGCTCGCCGATCTGTATCACCTCGCGGTCAACGGCGACGACGTCGATCGGGTGGTCGCCGAGCACACCGACCGGATCGCTCACGTGCAGATCGCCGACGCGCCCGGACGTAATGAGCCCGGCACGGGCACGCTCCCGCTCGAATCCCAGCTGGCAGCACTCGCGGACCACGGCTACGACGGCTGGGTCTCGCTGGAGTACAAGCCGGCCACCACAACCGTCGACAGCTTCGGCTGGCTCGGCACCTTCAAGGAGAACCAGTCATGACGAACATCGCCTTCATCGGCCTCGGGATCATGGGCAGCCCGATGGCCGTCCACCTCGCCAACGCCGGTCACCAGGTTGCCGGGGTCAACCTCGACCCGGCGCGCGCCAAGCCGCTCGTCGACGCCGGTGGCCGGGCCGCCGCATCGATCGCGGACGCGGTGCAGGACGCCGAGGTCATCTGCGTGATGGTGCCGGACTCGCCCGACGTCGAGGGAGTGCTCGTCGGCGCCGAGGGTGTTTTCGAGAACGCCCGACCTGGTTCGCTGATCATCGACTTCTCCAGCATTCGCCCGGATGTGACGATCGAGCTCGCCCGGCAGGCCCGCGAGCGCGGCTTCCGGATTCTCGACGCGCCGGTGTCCGGCGGCGAGGCCGGGGCGAAGAACGCCGCGCTGTCGATCATGGTCGGCGGCGAGGCCGGAGATTTCCAAGCCGCCAAGACGCTGTTCGATGCGGTCGGCAAGACCGTGGTCCACGTCGGCGCGAGTGGGGCCGGTCAGACCGTGAAGGCCGCGAACCAGTTGATCGTTGCCGCCAACATCCAGGCGGTGTCCGAGGCTGTGGTCTTCCTGGAGGCGTACGGTGTGGACACCAAGGCCGCGCTGGAGGTGCTCGGCGGAGGGCTGGCCGGTTCGGCGGTGCTGCAGCAGAAGAAGGAGAACATGCTGTCGCGGTCCTTCCCGCCAGGCTTCCGGATCGATCTGCACCACAAGGACATGGGCATCGTCACGGCGGCTGCCCGCGAGCGAGGCGTCGTCGTACCGCTGGGATCGCTGGTTGCTCAGCTGGTGGCGTCCGCTCGCGCAAACGGTGACGGCGGGCTCGACCACTCGGCTCTGCTGCGAGGCGTCGAGCGGCTGTCCGGAAAGGCAGTGGACTGATGGCCCGGATGCGCGCGGTCGACGCCGCGGTGCTGATCCTGGAGAAGGAAGGTGCGGTTCAGACCTTCGGACTGCCGGGCGCGGCGATCAACCCGTTCTACAGCGCGATGCGGAACCACGGCGGGATCAAGCACGTCCTGGCCCGCCACGTGGAGGGCGCCTCGCACATGGCCGAGGGATACACCCGCGCCAAGGCCGGCAACATCGGCGTCTGCATCGGTACGTCGGGTCCCGCGGGTACCGACATGATCACCGGCCTGTACTCCGCGTCCGCCGACTCGATCCCGATCCTCTGCATCACCGGGCAGGCGCCGGTCGCGAAGCTGCACAAGGAGGACTTCCAGGCGGTCGATATCGCTTCGATCGCCGCCACCGTCGCCAAGTGGGCGGTGACCGTGATGGAGCCGGCGCAGGTGCCGGGGTCGTTCCAGAAGGCGTTCCAGTTGATGCGTTCCGGTCGTCCCGGACCGGTGCTCATCGACCTGCCGATCGACGTGCAGCTGGCGGAGATCGACTTCGACATCGAGACGTACGAGCCGCTGCCGGTGGTCAAGCCTTCGGCGACGCGGGCTCAGGTGGAGAAGGCGCTGACCCTGCTCAACGAGGCCGAGCGGCCGCTGATCGTTGCCGGTGGCGGGGTCGTCAACGCCGATGCGGCCGACCTGCTGGTGTCCTTCGCCGAGCTGGTCGGCGTGCCCGTCGTACCGACGCTGATGGGGTGGGGGACGATTCCGGACGACCATCCGCTGGCGGCCGGGATGGTGGGGCTGCAGACGTCGCATCGGTACGGCAATGCGACCTTCCTGGCGTCCGATGTGGTGCTCGGGATCGGCAACCGGTGGGCGAACCGGCATACGGGTGGTCTCGATACGTATCGGGACGGTCGTCGCTTCGTGCACGTGGATATCGAGCCGACGCAGATCGGACGGGTGTTCGCACCGGAGTACAGCATCGTCTCGGACGCTCGTGCGGCGCTGGAGATGTTTGTCCAGGTTGCTGCCGAGTGGGCGGCCGAGGGCAGGCTGGTCGATCGGAGCGGGTGGGTTGCGGAGTGCCGGGAGCGGCGTACGACGCTGCAGCGGAAGACGCATTTCGAGAATGTGCCGATCAAGCCGCAGCGGGTTTATGAGGAGATGAATCGCGCGTTCGGGCCGGACACGCGGTATGTGTCGACGATCGGGCTTTCGCAGATCCAGGCGGCCCAGATGTTGCACGTGTACCGGCCGCGGCACTGGATCAACGCTGGGCAGGCTGGGCCGTTGGGGTGGACCATCCCTGCCACGCTGGGAGTTGCGGTTGCTGATCCGGAGAGCACTGTTGTCGCGCTGTCGGGTGATTACGACTTCCAGTTCTTGATCGAGGAGTTGGCGGTCGGGGCGCAGTTCAACATTCCTTATATCCACGTGGTCGTGAACAACTCGTATCTGGGGTTGATCCGGCAGGCGCAGCGTGGTCTGGATATGGACTACTGCGTGCAGTTGTCGTTCGAGAACATCAACAGTCCTGAGCTGAACGGTTATGGGGTGGACCACGTCAAGGTCGCGGAGGGGCTGGGCTGTAAGGCGCTTCGGGTGTCTGCGCCGGACGAGATCCTCCCGGCTTTGGAGCAGGCGAAGAAGCTGATGGTCGAACACCAGGTGCCGATCGTCGTGGAAGTCATCCTCGAGCGGATCACGAACGTTGCCATGGGCACGGAACTGGACAACATCACCGAATTCGAGGAGCTTGCCGAAGGCCCCGAAGACGCGCCGACTGCTGTCGCGCTGCTCGCCTGATGACTCGGGTGCTTGTTGCCTCTGACAAGTTCAAGGGGTCGCTGAGCAGTGCGGAGGTGGCGGATGCGGTTCGGCTCGGCATTCAGCGGGTTCGGCCGGAGGTGGTCGTCGACTCGGTGCTGGTGGCAGACGGCGGCGACGGGACGCTCGCTGCGGCGGTCGCCGCTGGGTTCGAGCTCGTACGCCGTACTGCCACCGGGCCGACCGGGGAGCCGGTCGAGACCGGGTACGCCCGACGCGGTGAGGTTGCTGTCGTCGAGTTGGCAGACGTCTCGGGGCTGAGCCGCCTTCCTGGAGGCGTCCTGGCCCCGATGACGGCGACCTCACGCGGCACAGGCGACCTGATCGCCGCGGCAGTCGACGCCGGCTGCACCCAGATCATCCTCGGCATCGGCGGCAGCGCCTGCACCGACGGCGGAGCGGGTCTGGTCCGCGCCCTAGGCGCCCGCCTCTCAGACGCCACCGGTGCAGACCTCCCCGAAGGAGGCGCCGCCCTGATAGCAGCAGCCTCCCTCGACCTAAGTCCTCTCCGCCAGCGCTTAGCAGGAGTAGAGATAGTCGTCGCCTGCGACGTGGACAACCCGCTGACCGGGCCAACCGGCGCAGCGGCAACCTACGGTCCCCAAAAGGGCGCCCCGCCGTCGCTGGTCAAGCAGTTGGACGCCGCCCTGACCCACTGGGCCGACCTGGTCGCTCGGCCGGCGGCGGCTGCTGACCTTCGGGATGCGGCGGGGGCCGGGGCGGCTGGTGGGGTGGGGTTTGCGGCGATGGCGTTGCTGGGGGCCGAGGTGCGGCCTGGGATTGAGCTTTTGCTGGAGCTGGTGGGGTTTCGGGAGCAGTTGCTGGGGTGCGAGTTGGTGGTGACGGGGGAGGGGGCGCTGGATGAGCAGACGTTGCGGGGGAAGGCTGTTGCGGGGGTGGCGGCGGTTGCTCGGGAGGTTGGGGTGCCGGTGGTGGCTGTCTGTGGGCTTAATCGGCTTGATGATGGGCGGGCGCGGGAGGCTGGGGTGGCGGCCGTTTACGCGTTGACTGACCTTGAGGCCGACGTACGGAAGTGCATTGCGGAGCCGGCTCCGTTGCTGCGGCGGCTGGGGGAGCGGATTGCTCTTACGATGGCTGGGACCGAGAGGGGCGTTGGATGACTGAGCTGGACCTCGTGATCCGGGCCCGCCGGATGATCAGTACGACGGGGGAGGTGCCGGGTGCCGTCGGCGTGAAGGGCGGACGGATTGTTGCCGTCGACGCCTACGATTCGCCCCTGCAAGGTGCAGCCCACCTGGAGCTTGCTGACGACGAAGTGTTGATGCCCGGCCTCGTGGATTCCCATGTGCATGTGAATGACCCTGGGCGGACTGAGTGGGAAGGATTCACCACAGCCACCCGGGCAGCGGCGGCAGGTGGCGTGACGACGATCATCGACATGCCGCTGAACAGCATCCCGCCGACCTGCGACGTACCGGCGCTGGAGCTGAAGCAGAAGGCCGCGGAGAGCCAGGCGTCCATCGATGTCGGATTCTGGGGCGGGGCGATTCCGGGGAACGCCGAGCAGCTGAGGCCGCTCCACGAGGCGGGGGTGTTCGGGTTCAAGTGCTTCCTGCTGCACTCCGGCGTCGACGAGTTCCCGCCGCTGAACCCGGCAGAGCTCGAGCTCGCGATGCGCGAGATCAGCGCCTTCGACGGCTTGCTCATCGTGCACGCCGAAGACGCGCACCGGATCGACCACGCGCCGCCGCCCAACGGGGCGAGCTACCAGGACTTCCTGCGGTCGCGTCCACGGGAGGCGGAGTACGCCGCGGTCGCGGACGTCATCGGTCTGGCCGCGCTGACCGGTTGCCGCGTGCACATCCTGCACGTCTCCAGCGCCGACGTGCTGCCGATGCTCGCCGAGGCCCGGGGCGACGGCGTACGGATCACCGCGGAGACCTGTCCGCACTATCTCACCTTCTCCGCCGAGGAGATCCCGCCCGGCGCCACGCAGTACAAGTGTTGTCCGCCGATCCGCGAAGCGGCGAACCGCGAGCTCCTCTGGGAAGGCCTCCGCGACGGCTTGATCGACCTGGTGGTCTCCGACCACTCGCCGTCCACGGTCGATCTCAAGCGCCTCGACACCGGCGACTTCGGCGCGGCCTGGGGCGGCATCGCGTCGCTCCAGCTCGGCCTCCCGGCCGTCTGGACCCAAGCGAGCAGAAGAGGATTCACCCTGACCGACGTAGCCCGCTGGATGTGCCAGGCACCAGCCGAACAAACCGGCCTGAAGCACAAGGGCAGGATCGAACCCGGGTACGACGCGGACTTCTCCGTCTTCGCACCGGACGAGACCTTCGTCGTCGACGTCAACACCTTGCACCACAAGAACGCGATCAGCCCGTACGACGGGATGCCGCTGACCGGAGTCGTTCGCGGCACCTGGTTGCGCGGCGAGCCGGTCGGCGCGGGTCAACGGGGACGCTTGCTCCAGAGAGGGGCCCAAGAATGACGTACTACGCGCCGCAAGGTGGCCTGCCGGCTCAAACCGAGCTGACCACCGACCGAGCCGTCTTCACCGAGGCGTACGCCGTACTCCCGCGCGGCACCATGCGCGACATCGTGACGTCCCAGCTGCCGTTCTGGGAGAACACCCGGCTCTGGGTGCTCGCCCGGCCGCTGTCCGGTTTCGCCGAGACGTTCTCGCAGTACATCGTGGAGGTTGCGCCGGGCGGTGGCAGCGACAGGCCCGAGACGGATCCGGGCGCCGAGGCTGTCCTGTTCGTTGTCGAAGGCAACTTGTCGCTGACGGTGACGGGGGAGAAGTACGAGCTGGAGCCGGGCGGCTATGCGTTCGTGCCGCCTGCCGCGGACTGGACCGTGCGGAACACCAGCGATCAGCGGGTGGTGTTCCATCTCGTGCGCAAGGCGTACGAGCGGATCGAGGGCATCGACGTACCGGAGGCGTTCGTCACCAACGAGACCGACGTGGAAGGGCACGAGATGCCCGACACGGAGGGGCGCTGGAAGACCCAGCGGTTCGTCGATCCGCACGACGTCCGGCACGACATGCACGTCAACATCGTCACCTTCGAGCCGGGCGGCGTGATCCCGTTCCCGGAGACCCACGTGATGGAGCACGGTCTCTACGTCCTCGAGGGCAAGGCGGTCTACCTGCTCAACAAGGACTGGGTCGAGGTGCAGGAAGGCGACTTCATGTGGCTCCGCGCCTTCTGCCCGCAGGCTTGCTACGCGGGCGGCCCCGGCCGGTTCCGCTACCTGCTCTACAAAGACGTCAACCGGCATCCCAAGCTGTCCCTGTGACCGCGGGCACACTGCGTCGTTAGGCTGTTCGGTATCCAACCGAACCGTGTTGCAGTGAAAGGGACATCTCGTGACCGCCAAGGAAGAGCTGACGGCTCAGCGCGATCGTGCGCGCCAGGACTACGACGAGCTGGTCGCTCGTGGGTTGAAGCTGGATCTCACCCGCGGCAAGCCGTCACCCGATCAGCTCGATCTCGCCCTCGGACTACTGGAACTCAAGGGTGAGCCGAAGGCGGCCGATGGAACCGACCTGCGCAACTACGGCGGCCTGAACGGGCTGCCCGAGCTGCGGGCGATCTTCAGCGAGGCCCTCCAGGTCCCGGTCGACCAGCTGCTGGCCGCCGGGAACTCCAGCCTGGAGCTGATGCACGACGCGATCGTGTTCGCGTTGCTGAGCAAGGTCCCGGGCGCCGAGCGTCGCTGGGTCGAGGAGCCGGAGATCGCGTTCCTCTGCCCGGTGCCCGGCTACGACCGGCACTACGGCATCTGCGAGCGCTACGGGATCAAAATGATCCCGGTGCCGATGACGGCCGACGGACCGGACATGGACGTGGTGGAACGCCTCGTCGCCGAAGATCCTGCGGTCAAAGGCATCTGGTGCGTGCCGAAGTACAGCAACCCCGACGGTGTCGTGTACTCCGACGAGACGGTGCGCCGGCTGGCCGCGATGGAGACCGCCGCACCGGACTTCCGGATCTTCTGGGACAACGCGTACGCCGTCCATCACCTCTCCGGCGAGCCCGCCGAGATCGCCGACGTGCTCGCCCTGGCGACCGAGGCCGGTCACCCCGACCGCGTCTTCGTCTTCGGCTCCAGCTCGAAGATCACCTTCGCCGGCGCCGGTGTCGCCTTCTTCGGCTCCTCCCCGGCGAACCTCAAGTGGTGGCAGAGCCACACCGTGAAGCGCAGCATCGGCCCGGACAAGATCAACCAGTTGCGGCACGTCCAGTTCCTCCGTGATGCCGACGGCCTGCGGGAGCACATGGCGCAACACGCCGCGGTGATCCGGCCGAAGTTCGACATCGTCGACAAGGTGCTCACCGCCGAGCTCGGCGACTCCGGGCTCGCGTCCTGGACCAGCCCGGCCGGCGGCTACTTCATCACGCTGACAGTGCCGGAAGGCTGCGCCGGCGAGGTGGTCGCGAAGGCCAAGGCGGCGGGGATCGCACTCACGCCGGCCGGCGCCACCCACCCGTACGGCGACGAGCCCGAGGACCGGACGATCCGGATCGCGCCGACCTACCCGGATCCGGCCGAACTCGAGGTCGCGATCAGCGGATTGGCAACCTGCATCCGGCTTGTTGCTACTGACAAGCTTCTGAACGGGTAACCCTTCGCTGACGCCACGTATTCGGGGTTTACGAACCCTGGACAGGTGGCTGCGGACGCGGTTCACTCAGCCCTGATCAATGCGCGGAGGGGCTGTGTGACGGGAATCAGGCTGGACTCCGTGTCCAAGGTGTACGACGGCGGTCATCTCGCGGTCGACGAGCTGTCCCTGGAGGTCGGGGACGGCGAGTTCATGGTGCTCCTCGGCCCCTCGGGGTGCGGTAAGACGACCGTCCTGCGGATGATCGCGGGCCTGGAGGATCTCAGCGGCGGCTCGGTCTGGTTCGGCCGCACCGAGGGCACCGGCCTGACCCCGAAGGACCGGGGCGTCGCGATGGTGTTCCAGAACGGCGCCCTGTACCCGAACCGGACCGCCCGGGAGAACATCATCTTCCCGCTCCGGATGGCCGGCGACGACCTGGAGGAGGCCAACGCGAAGGCCTCCGGGCTGGCCCGGATCCTCGGCATCGACGGCGCCCTCGACCGGTTGCCCTGGACGCTGTCCGGCGGCCAGCGGCAGCGGGTCGCGATCGGCCGGGCGATCGTCCGGCAGCCCAAGGTCTTCCTGATGGACGAGCCGCTGTCGAACCTGGACGCCACGATGCGGACCGAGCTGCGGCAGGAGATCGGGTCGATGACCCGGGACATGAACGTGACCACCGTCTACGTCACGCACGACCAGGTCGAGGCGCTCACGCTGGCCGACCGGATCGCGATCATGCGGGACGGCCAGATCGAGGACGTCGGTACCCCGGCCCAGGTGTACGACGACCCGGCGACCGCTTTCACCGCAGGCTTTCTGGGCACTCCGCGGATCAACCTGATGTCGGCGTTCGTCCGGGTCGCGGCCCACCACCGGGTCACCCTGGACTTCGGCACCCAGTCGATCTCACTGCCGCCGACCGACCGCCGCTCGATGGTGCTGCGCGACCACGCCGGTGAGCAGGTGATCGTCGGCGCCCGCTCGGATGCGTTCAAGGCGACCCGGGACGGCGGCCAGGCCAATCAGCTGACCGGGACGATCCGGACGCTGGAGTTCCACGGCAACCAGTGGATCGCCTTCGTCGACGCCGGGATCGAGTTGCTGAACCCGGACCTGATCGGTGTGGCCCGGCGCCGTCGTACCAGGGCTCCGCGGACGACCTCGCACAGTGCGGGCTCGCGGGTCCACCGCTCCGCCGGACGCTTCGCGGCGCTGGCGACCAAGGCCCGGTCCGTGATCGGCCGCGAGTACACGCCACCGCCGATGGAGCCGCTGGCCTCGGCGAGCCACCGGCGCCACGACCTCGTCCTGGAGATCGACAACGCCGACGGCCTGCAGGCCCGCGAGACCATCCGGCTCACCGTCGACGTCGCCAAGATCCACATCTTCGACCAACTAGGCCGCCGGGTGGACCGCGTCAAACGCTGACCGGCTCCTCGGCCTTGAAGCCGACATCAGGTTCTGCCACGTGGCAGGCGGCCTCGTGACGAGGGCCCAGGACTCGGAGGGTGGGGGTGACCTGGTGGCACTTCTCGATGGCTAGCGGGCAGCGCCAGCGGAAGCGGCAGCCGGGGGTGGGGTCGATGACCTTCGGGGGTTCGCCGGTGTCGCCTTCGACGCCGAGGTTGAGGGGTGCACGGGGGTCGGGAACCGCGCCGAGGAGCAGGTCGGTGTAGGGGTGCTTGGGGTTGGCCAGCACGGCCTCGGTGGGGCCGGACTCGACGATGTGGCCGGCGTACATGATCATCAGCCGGTCGGCGACGTAGCGCGCGCTGGCGATGTCGTGGGTGATGTAGAGGAACGACACCCCGGCCGACGCGCGGAGCTCGGCCATCAGGTTGAGCAGGCCGATCCGGATCGACACGTCGAGCATCGAGACCGGTTCGTCGGCCAGGATCAGCTTCGGCTGGTGGGCCAGCGCCTGGGCGAAGCCGATTCGTTGCCGTTGGCCACCACTCAGCTCGTACGGGTAGCGGCTCATGATGTCGGCGGCCGGGCTCAGGCCGACCGCCTCGACGACCCGCTCGGCCTCCTCGAGTCGCTGGGCCTTGGTGAGGTCCTTGCGATGCAGTTTCAGGCTGCGCAGTACGCCGTGCGCGACCCGGAACGCCGGGTTGAGCGAGCTGAAGGGGTCCTGGAAGACCATCGGTACGTCGCTGCGATAGGCGAGCTGATCGCGCCGGAACCGCTGGCCGGCCAGCGACTGGCCCTGGTAGAGGATGTCGCCACTGGTCGGCTTGTAGACGCCCGCGAGCAGCCGGGCGATCGTGCTCTTGCCGCTGCCGCTCTCACCCGCGAGCGCGACGATCTCCTGCCGGTTGATCGTCAGGTTGACGTCGTCGACCGCATGCAGCAACTTGGCCGAGAACCCCCGCCCGACCCGGAAGTGCCGGGTCAGACCCTTCGTCTCAAGCAAAGGCACAGTCGCCGGCTGGTTCGCCGAGGCATTGTCGGTGATGAGCGCGGTCATGGGGCCTCCTGGCCTGGACTGAGGAGTGGAGGGAGCGAAGCGACCGGAGGGACGAGGGAAGGACGGGAGCTTAGCCCCATGACCCGCCGAGCCGCAGGCGAGGCCGAAAGCACGTCGGGGGAGTGGAGGAGGCAGCGGGCCTGGACGGAGCCGACCTGGTAGAGGTCGGGCTCGATCTTGGAGCAGTCCGCGAAGACCTCCGGGCAGCGGGGGTGGAACCGGCAACCGCTCGGCGGACTGGCGAGGTTGGGTGGGCTGCCGGGGATGCCGGTGAGCGGCACCTTCGGGCCGCGGATCGACGGGAAGGCGTCCAGCAGCCCTTTGCTGTAAGGATGTGCGGGGTGGTCGAAGACCGCGCGGGTGTCGCCGAGCTCGACCACCTTGCCGGCGTACATGACCAGTAGCTGGTCGGAGAAGTGACTGACCAGGGACATGTCGTGGGTGACGAAGATGACCGCGAAGCCGAGCTCCCGCTGCAGCTCCTTGATCTGCACCATCAGCGATCGCTGGGCGACCACGTCGAGGGCGGAGGTCGGCTCGTCCATGATGATCAGGTCGGGCGTGAACAGCAGCGCCATCGCGATCATGGCTCGCTGCCGCATGCCACCACTGAGCTGGTGTGGGTAGCTCTTCAGGTGGATCGGGTCGATACCGACCAGTTTCAGAACCTCGGCCGGCCGGTCGTCGGCGACCGGTTCGTCGTGCGCCATGATCGCGTCCCGGAACTGCGCGCCGATGCTCTTCACCGGATTCAGGGCGTTCATCGCGCTCTGCATCACCACCGAGAAGTCCCGCCAGCGCAACGGGGCCAGCTGCTTCTCGGTCATCCCGACCAGCTCTTCACCCTTGAACAGCACGCTGCCCCCGGTGATCCCGGCCGGTGAACTCAGCAGCTGGGCGATGGCGAACAGCAGCGTCGACTTGCCGCAGCCGGACTCACCGACCACGCCGACGAACTCGCCGGGACGGACGTCGAGGTCCACGCCGTCGACCGCGATCACCGGCCGGTCGCCGGTGTCGTAGGCGACGGTCAGGCCGCGGACCTCAAGAATTGGCTTTGACACGTCGCCTCCGTACCGGCCGCAGCGCGGGGTTGCTGATCTCGTCGAACGCGTAGTTGAGCAAGGCGAAGGAGACGCCGAGCAGGGCCACCGCGAGGCCCGGCGACAACGCCCACGCGGGCAGGCCGTTCACCAGCGCACCCTGGTTCTGGGCCCAGTAGAGCATCGTGCCCCAGCTGAGCGAGTTGGGATCGCCGAGGCCGAGGAACTGGAGTCCGGCGGCGGTCAGTACGGAGTACAGGGCGGCGCCGAGGAAGTTCGCCACGATCAGCGAGATCATCGTCGGCAGCATCTCGACCACGATGATGTACGACCGGCGTTCGCCGCGGACCCGGGCGGATTCGAGGAAGTCCCGGTTGCGCAGCGAGAGCGCCTGGGCCCGCATCTGGCGGGCGCCGTAGGACCAGCCGGTGAGGATCAGCACGATGATGATCACCGTGAGATTGCCCTTCCCGGCGTACGTCGCGAGCACGATGATCAGTGGGAAGGTCGGGAGCACCAGGAAGATGTCGGTCAGCATCGACAGCCCGTCGTCGGCGAACCCGCCGAGGTAGGCGGCCGAGACACCGATGATGACCGAGAGGATCGTTGCCCCGAGCCCGGCGACGACGGCGATCACCAGGGATTCGCGGGTGCTGTAGATCAGTTCGGCGTACACGTCCTGGCCGAGGCCCGTCGTACCGAGCCAGTGGTCGCCGGACGGATGGGCCAGCGGTACGTCGCCGATCGCGCGCGGGTCGCCGTGCAGCCAGGGGACGAACAGATGCGGGAAGGCGGCGAGCAGGGTGAACAGGAGTAGGAGACTCGCTCCGAGCATGGCCTTGCGGTTGCGCAGCACTGCCCGCAACAGGCCTCCGCGTGGGCGACGGCCGGCAACCGGGGCGGCAGCGGGCGCAGAGCCGGCGACGATCGCACTCATTGGCGGGTCATCCCTTCGTCCTGGCGCGGGGGTCTAGCAGGAACACCGCGAAGTCGCAGAGCAGGACACAGACCAGGACGGCCAGCGTCACCAGCAGGAACAGGGCCTGTAGCAACGGATAGTCCGTGCTCACGGTGGCGTTGTAGAACATGTAGCCCAGTCCGGGGTAGTTGAAGACGTACTCGACCAGGATCGTGCCGGAGATGACGAAGCCGAGTGACATCGCGAAGCCGGAGAGGTTCGGCAGGAAGGCGTTCCGCCCGGCGTACCCGAACATGATCTTGCGGTTCGGGATGCCCTTGGCGCGGGCCATCCGGACGTAGTCCTCGGCGAGCGTGGTGATCATGTTGTTCCGCATGGTCAGGATCCAGCCGCCGACCGCGGTGATCAGGATCGTGCCGGCCGGCAGGATGCCGTGCTTGAGCACGCTGAGGATGAACTCCCCGTTGAAGCCGGGCGTCAGGCCCTGCTCGTAGTTGAAGTCGTTGGGCAGGATCGGGTTGTCGCCGATCGCGAACAGCGAGATCAGCAGCAGCGCCACCCAGAAGTACGGCAGCGCCGAGGTGACGATGAAGACCGGCGGGACGATCCCGTCGATCAGCCCGCCGCGCCGCCAGCCGGCCACGGTGCCGATCAGCGTGCCGATGACGAACGCCAGCACGGTCGCGATGCCGACCAGGCCGAGCGTCCACGGCAGCGCGTCGCCGATCAGCTGGGTCACCGGTACGCCGAGGCTGCTGCCGATCGACACGCCCCAGTGTCCGGTCACCATCGCCTTCAGGTACTCGCCGTACTGGAGCAGGATGTTCTTGTCCGGGTCGAAGCCGAACTCGGCCAGCACGGTCCGGAGCTGCTCCGCGGAGACCACCGAACCGCCCTTGCTGAACCGCTCCCGCAGCGCTTCCTCCGGGCTACCCGGCATCATCCGCGGGATGAAGAAGTTCAGCGTCATGGCCGCCCAGAGAGTGAGCACGAAGAACCCGAGGCGTCGGATCAGGAACCTCACGGCGACCACCTACTGATAGTGCTCACTCTCTCGGACCGCCCTTACTTCTGAGCCGACTTGGAGTACAGGTTCGCCAGGACCTGACCGACGTCGGGGATGTTGTACGGCGCGGGCTGGGCGTACGGCTCCTGCTCGGTCGGCCAGCCTGCGATGTCCTTGGTGTTGTACTGGTACCAGTCGACCGACTCGGTGGTCGGGATGACCGGCACGTCCTTGATCATGTACGACGAGATCTGCTTGATCAGCTTGACCTGCGTGTCCGCGTCGGCACTCGCGTACTGGTCGAACAGCTTGTCCACCTCGGGCTTGATGTAGCGCGAGTAGTTGGTGCTGGCCGCCTTGCCGATCGGCGCGGTGTTCTTCGAGTAGAGCAGCTGCCGCAGTTCGTAGTACGGCGTCGGTCCACCGGACTGGCTGGAGTAGGCCAGGTCGTAGTCACCGTTGAAGAGCTTCGTGTTGTACGACTGCTGCTGCAGGTCCTGGACGGTCAGCTCGATGCCGACCTTGGCCAGCTGCTGCTTGACGACGGCTAGCGAAGCGTCCCAGTCGGTGTAGCCGGTGACCGTGATGATGCTCAGCTTGAGCGGGTTCGATGCCGAGTAGCCGGCGCTCTCGAGGAGTTGCTTCGCCTTGTCCGGGTTCGGCTTGTCGTAGCCGGCCGCGGCCAGCGCGTCCTTGTCGAAGTAGTTGTCGAAGGTCGGCGTGACGACACCGGTCTGGTTCGCGGCCGGCTGGTAGCCGCTCTCACCGATCTTGGAGATCTGCTCCCGGTCGAGCGCGTAGGCGATCGCCTGCCGGACCGCGAGCTTGCTGGTCACCGGGCGGGACGGGTCGAGGTTCGGGATGATCGCGACGTTCGCGGTCGGCGGGAACCAGTAGTTGTTCTCCGGCGACTTCGACTTGTAGAAGTTGTCGATGTTGGGGATGTACTGCCCACCCCATTGCGCCTTGCCGCTGGCGAGGTCGAGGTTCGCCGGGTTGTTGTCCAGGTACGCCGGGTACTGGACCTTCTCGACGTACGGCTTGCCGGGCTGCCAGTAGCTGCCGTTGGCAAGGTAGGTGATGTTGTTGCCGCTGCAGGAGCCGACCGTGAACGGTCCGGTGCCAACCGGCTTCGCGTCGGCCCAGGTGGCGGCCTTGGTGGCCGGCTCGCCGACCGACCAGATGTGCTTCGGGACGATGCCGACCTGGTTGGCGAAGTTGAAGAAGTACGGCTCGGCGGCAGCCTTGAAGGCCAGCGTGACCTTGTCGCCGGCCGCGGTGACGCTGGTCAGGCCGGCGCCGGTCCAGAGCGAGTAGAGGTCGAGGGCCGGCTGCGCCTTCATCTGGTTGAAGGTGAAGACGACGTCGTCGGCGGTGAAGGGCTGGCCGTCGCTCCACTTCACGCCGGGGCGGATGGTGAAGGTGATCGAGTCCTTCTTCGGCGACCAGGTGAAGCCGGTCGCGAGCATCGGCGTGGTGGCGCCGCTCTTCAGCACGTTGACGAACGTCAGCGGCTCGTAGACGAAGCCCATCGCCTGCTGGTTCACCGCCGGGTTGAACGGGTTGAACTGGCAGGGCCAGGTCTGGCCGGCCACGTTGGCGATGGTGACCGTGCCGCCCTTCTTGAATGCCCCGCTGCCGTTGCTGCTGGTCGCACCGGGGTTGCTCGACGACGCGTTCCCGATCGGTTTGTCCCCGCCGCCGCAGCCCGCGGCCAGCAGGCCGATGGCGACGGCGGTGACGGCGACACGCTTGATGGCCCTCATGGTCTCTGCCTCTCACTTCTTGAATGAACGGTCATGCGAACGCCCCTTCACCGAGGACGGCACCGGCGGCCTGGACGCCCAGGGCGAGGGCCCCGACCAGCGGTGCATCCGCAGGAAATCGAGCCACCGACAACTCCGGTGGATACGGCACGGCTGCGTCCAGGGCGCGGCGCAACTCCGGTTCGATCCGGTCCCACGAACCGACCAGGCCGCCGGCGACGACGATCCGGACCGGGTCGATCGCGATGGCCAGGTTGACGATGTGCAGGGCCAGTTCGCGGGTGAACGCGGCGGTCAGTCCAGCGGCGTCCGGCCGGGTCTCGGCCAAGGCGAACACCTCGGCCGCGGACACCCGCTGCCCCAGCTCGGCGCTGCCGATCGCTTCGAGCGCCTGGCCGCTGACCACGCCCTCGAGAATCGTCCGCTCCGGTTCGCGGATCCCCACGTCCGCAGCGGTCCGCAGGTTGTAGCCGATCTCGCCGGATGCACCGTGCGCGCCGGAGATCACGGTGCCCTCGGCAACGATCGCGACCGCGAGACCCGTGCCCAGGTTGAGATAGATGCCCGGATCACACCCGGCCAGCGCACCCCAGCGCAGTTCGGCCGCGGCGGCCGCCTTCACATCGGTTCCGAGCTTGACCGGTACGTCGGGGAACGCGGCCTTCACCAGCTTGCCGAACGGGAGTTCGCCCCAGCCCGGGAAGGTCGGTGCCAGGTCGACCCGATCGTCGTACGGGATGCCGAGAGTCGCCGCGCCCACCCCGGCCAGCTCGCCGTCGGGGGCGACCTCGGCCAGCAGTTGGCGTCCCGCGGCCAGCCCGCGTTCCAGGGCAGCTTCGGCCCCGGCAGCGGCCTGACTCTCGAGCGTGGTGGCGCCGAGACGACGGCCGGACAGGTCGCAGACCGCCACGGCGATCTTCGTCCCGCCGAAGTCGAGCCCGAGGGCTACCGGCGTACGCATCATGGACTGGCGCCTCCTGTGCCTCATACAATTAATCGGAAACTACGTTAACAATCACCGTCGGCACAAGGGCTCCGGAAGTCCGCCGTATTAAGAGTTCGCAACGTCAGGAGACCCAGGTGACCGTTGTTGCGGGGGATGCAACCGCTGCCCGACCGCGTCTGATCCGGGCGATCAACGAACAGGTACTGCTCGATCACATCCGGCGTTCGGGGCCGATCTCGCGGACCGAACTCGCCACCCTGTCCGGGCTGTCGAAACCGACCGTCTCGGCCGCGCTGGGCAGCATCGAGCGGGCCGGGCTGATCTACGCGTCCGGTCAGCGCACCGGCAGTCCGGGGCCGGCGGCTGTTCTGTACGAGGTGCGGCCGGAAGCCGGATTCATCCTCGGGCTCGATGTCGGACGCGAGTACTTGCGCGGGGCGATCTCCGATCTGGCCGGGACTGTCCGTAGCCGGTTGAGTGTCCGGACGAAGGCGCCCGATGCGACCGCCCGCATCCGGGAGCTGGCCGATCTCACGGCGACGTTGCTGGCCGAGGCCGGCCTGGAGGCGTCACAACTCATCCAGACAGTGATGGGAAGTCCAGGTGTCTACGATCCGAAGCTCGACGCGCTGACCTTGACCGGCCGGCTTTCCGGCTGGGACTCTCCGGCGACGCTGGTGGCGTTGCGTGCGGAGTTCGGGCCGAGCTTGATGATCGAGAACGACGTCGACGCGGCCGCGCTGGCCGAGCGGGTGCACGGTCACGGCCGCGGGGTCGACACGTTCGCGTTCGTGTCGGTCGGGACCGGTATCGGCATGGGGCTGGTGCTCGACGGCAAGCTCCGGCATGGTTCGCATGGGGTGGCCGGCGAGATCGGCTATCTGCCGTTCGCCGAGGGGAGTGGGATCGACGCTCGGGATGCCCGCAAGCGCGGCAGCTTCGACGCGTCGGCGTCGGCCGCGGCAGTGGTGCGGGCGGCGAAGCGGGCCGGCGTACGCGGTGCGTCGTCGGCGGAGAAGGTGTTCGCGGCGGCGGCCCGCGGCGATGCGGTTGCCGCCGGCATCGTTGCTGAGGAAGCGCTGCTGGTGGCGAAGGCGGTCTGCACGGTGATCACGGTGGTGGATCCGGAGTTGATCGTGCTCGGCGGCGGTATCGGGCAGGCGCCAGGGTTCCTCGAGGCGGTGGTCGACCAGCTGCGCCGGTTGGCGCCGGTCCTTCCGGATGTCAAAGCCAGCGTGTTGGGTAGCGAGACGGTCGTAGCTGGGTGCCTCGCCGCCGGTCTCGATCAGGCGTGGCAACAGCTCGTCGGGCAGATCTCCCCGGCCTGACGGCACCGCCAGTCGTTGCTTAGCGCAACGACCGGCGGTGAGGTTTTGTCAGGTCAGCCGTCAGACTCGGCCGCTGGGATGAAGGAGCCGGGGACGTCGGCCGGGGCGAAGATCTTGCTCTCGCCCGGGTACGGCGTCGACCAGTCGTGGGCCTGGTACCAGTCGAAGTGGTTCATCTGCGCCGGGTTGGCGAAGTCGGCCCGAGCTCCCGGACCGGTCAGCTTCTGCTGCGCCTTCCAGCTGTCCCACTGCGCCGCAACCGCCTGCTGACCAGCCGGTACTACGGCCTTCGGCGCCGGCGCCGCGGTGGGGTTCTGCGCCGCCGGGACATCGGCACCACAAGGCGGCAGAACCTTGATCCCCGCAGTCAGCGAAGTCCGGTTCGGCAGGGCGGTGAACGGCGTGTAGTCGGGGGTCGTGGTGAACGCGCCGGCCATCGGGGTCGCCGCGGTGTCCTTCTGGTTCATCGGCCGGATGCCGAGGATCTGCTCGATCGTCCGGATCATCGTGATCTGCGTGTAGTAGTGGCTGTCGACCGCGCCGCGCTGGGCGTACGGGCTGATGATCTGGATCGGCGCCCGGTGCCCGTCGACGTGGTCGAGCCCGGCCTGCGAGTCGTCCTCGACGACGAAGATCGCCGAGTCCTTCCAGTACTTGCTGTGCGAGATCTCGTCGACCATCTTGCCGACCGCGAGGTCGTTGTCGGCAACCTGCGCGGCACCGCTCGGCGGGCCACCGGTGTGGTCGCTGGAGAGCCAGAACATGTTCAGATTCGCCGGACCGTTCTTCTCGAAGTCACGCTTCCAGATCTCGTACCGGTAGATGTCCGGCACATCGGTGTCGAACTTCGGGAAGCCGTGCACCGACACGTCGTTCAGCGACGGGATCGGCGATGAGGAGACCAGCGGGTACGCCGTGTCGGCACCGGTCGCAGCCATGTTCTTCGTGTCGCAGTACAGGTTCTGCCAGCTCGCGCCGGTCGGCTTGGTCAGGAACTGCTGGAACTCGCCGAAGTTGCGCACGCTCTTGCCGGCCGCCTGCGCGCCGGTCCAGATGAACCCGGTCTGCTGGTGGCCGAGGGCGTCGTCCTCGGTGTCGTAGCTGCGCAGGTACTCACCGGCGGAGGACTCGGTGTACTCCGGGTTGTCGGCCTGCATCAGCCAGTTGTGCCCCTCGGCCGAGTTCGTGCCGATGTCGTAGGTGTTGTCGTACAGGCCGAACTGCTGGGTCAGCGCATGCTGGTTCGGCGTCACGTTCTCCCCGTACTGCGCGAGCGCGGGGTTGCCGTTGCCGGCCGGGATGTCGCCGAAGACCTGGTCGTAGGTCCGGTTCTCCTTGACGATCAGGAAGACGTGCTTGATCGTCGAGGGCTCACCGAGCCGGTTCGGGACCGGCACCGGCTTCTTGTCACCGTCGCCGGTCCGGGCCGCGTGCTTGGTCCAGCCGTTCTGCTGGAAGACCTTGTCGGTGAACTCGTTGCGGATCGTGCGGTCGTCCGGTAACTGGAACCGGGTCACGCTCGACGTGGTGTCGTGGGTCGCGTGGCCGGCAGCAGTCGTCGTACGCCGGGCGTCGACCCCGCGGGTGTTGGAGACGACGATGTCGTTGCCGACCGTGGCGATCTCTGCCGGGAAGTAGTCGGTCGGCAGCAGGCCGACGTAGCTGACCGGCTCCAGCGCGTTCTGGAAGCGGTAGACCGCGACCGCGTTCGCCCGGCCGAGAGTCACCAGAAGATGGCCGTCGTCGGTCAGCGTCACCGCGTCGGGCTCGTAGCCGACCGAGGCTTCGGGCCACGGCTGGGTGGCGATCGTCTGCATGACCTTGTCGCGCCTGGTGTCGATGACCGAGACGTTGTTCGTTGCCGTGTTGGTGACGAACAGCGTGCCGTTCTTCGCATACAGGGCGGTCGGGTGGAGGCCGACGGTGATGCTGGTGGGAGTGGCGGCAGGGTCGGCCAGATCGATGACGCTCACGGTGCCGGTGGTGGTGGCAGCGGTGATCTGGGAGGCCGGTACCTGGGTGCCGTACGAGTTGATGGTGGGCTCACCGGGCTCGGCCGGCCGGCCACCTTCGTTGCTGACGTAGAGCTTGGAGCCGACCTGGATCAGGTCGCGCGGTGCGTTGCCGACCGCCCAGCTCTGCTTGATGGAACCGGTCGCGGTGTCGATCGCGACGACGCGGTTCTGGCCGTTCACCGCGGAGTAGACGGTAGAACTGTCGGCCGAGAAGACCGCTTGGGCGGCGAGCGAGTGCTTGGCTCCGTCTGCGGCGATCGTCACGAACGTCGGGTTGGCGAGGCTGCCGTCCGGGTTGACCGTGAACCGGCGATAGCCGTCGGTCTGGCCGAGCCACAGTTGCGTTCCGTCGGGGGAGTACGTCGGGCCTTCCTGGCCGATGTCGTTCCCC
The DNA here is from genome assembly GCF_040613535.1 of Kribbella sp. NPDC006257. NCBI lineage: Bacteria > Bacillati > Actinomycetota > Actinomycetes > Propionibacteriales > Kribbellaceae > Kribbella > Kribbella sp. NPDC006257. Next base: position 39,316 of record NZ_JBEXSJ010000017.1, on the reverse strand, counting down.
GGGATCTTCAGATCGGCAGCGGCGTTGTTGCCGACGTACTGCTGCACCTTGTAGTTCTTCAGGTCGATGATCGCCAGCGCCATTCCACCGTCGGTCACGGAGGCAGCCAGGTGGCTGCCGTCCGGACTGACCGTGGACGACATGATCTTGCCCTTCTGGAGGACCAGGCGGTCGCCGAGCGGTGCGAGGTACTGGTCGCTCGAGATCACCTGACCCTGGGCGGTGACCTGACCGACCTGTTCGGTGCCGAACTGGTCGGTGGCCGCGACTGCGGTACCGGCCAGGGCCACGGCGACCGCGGTGGTTCCGGTTGTGACCAGCGTGAGCCGGCGACGGAGAGGGCCTCTCTCGGTCCGCCGGCGGCGGCGGGTTACCTGCATGTGGGGGTTATCCCTTCGAGGTGGACGGGAGCAGTTCGATGGTTCCGTCGAACTGCCAGAGCGGGTTCGGTTGGTCACCGGCGGAGGTCCGGACCAGGAAGAAGCCATTCACTTCTTTCGGGCCGTCCCCGTCGGCGACGTACCGGCCGAGTGGATTGATGTCGAGTTGGTAGATCGCCGTGCCGGCCGCGTCGATCCCGGGCAGATGCCAGGTGACGACGCAGCGCCAGTCGTTGCCGGGACCCTGGGTCTGGTCGCTGCCCTTGGTGCAGGCGGCCGAGGTGTTCAGTTGCGCCTCGGTGACGTCTGGCCGGTTGAGCTGCTTGGCCTGCAGGCGGTAGAGGTGCGCGAACGATGTGGCGAGAGACCGTTGGACCTTGCTCTGGTCGATTCCGGAGCCGGTCCCGGTGGTGGGGGTCAGTACGCCGGCGGTGAGGGCGAACAGTACGACGAGGGGAAGTAGGCCGGCCGTGATCGCGAGCCGGCCGGATCCGTCGTGCACCGGGTTGGTGAAGTCACGCCGTGCGAACAGGAAGTAGGCCAGCACGGTGGCGACGGCGACCCAGACCAGGCTGACCGCGATACCGATCAGCAAGGGTGCCGCTTGGGGTGGACTGGTGAACAGGCCGTTCCAGCTGATGAAGGCGTAACCGGGGAGCGCATAGCGGATGGCGACCGGCACCGGTAATTGCTGAACGATCTGCATCGCGAGGGCGACCACTGCGGGGAGGAGCAGTCCCATCGGCGACCGGCCGAGGGCGACGGATCCCAGCAGGCCGATCGCTGCCAGCGCCAGCGTTGGTGCGAGTGCGCAGGCCCAGGCGAGCAGGACCTTTCCGGCGGCGGCGCTGGGCGACAGCAGGTGGCCGTCGAGGCCGGTCAGGGATCGGTTGCCGATGACAACGAGTCCGCTGATCGTGCTCGAGGACACCAGGCCGATGACGAGCACCAGGATCACGGTGAGGCTGGCCAGCGCCTTCGAGGCGAAGATCCGGCGGGGTGAGCGGACCGCCACCAGCAGATGGCGCCACGTGCCGAGGCGGTCCTCGGCAGCGAACACGTCACCGGCGACCAGCGAGGTCAGCAGCGGGAGCGCCCACGAACCGGAGAAGCCGAGGATCACCAGCGGCCCTGCCCACCCGGTCGCGTGCATCCAGCGCCCGAAGAGCGTGTCGACCGGCAGCGACGCCTGCCGGCTGACCACCGCCACGAACAGCGCCGGCGCCAGCCAGCACGCACCAATCACCAACCGCACCCGCCACAACGAGACAAGCTTGGTCAGCTCAAAGCGGTAGGCGCGCGCGACCGAGACGGGACGGCCGACCGAGGCTGGCCGGGTCGCGGTGGCGGTGGCGGGGGTGCGAGAGCCGGGGCCGTCCTCCGGCCGCTCGGCCTCGGTGGTGGTCGTCACTGTGCCTCCTGCTCGGTGAGGGCGATGAATGCGGCTTCTAGCGGCGACACGACCGGTGCCAGCTCGCGGACTGCTATATCCGCGTGAACGAGCTTCTTGACGAGCTCGTCCATGGTCGGAACCGCAGCGGACACCACCAGCAGATCCGCGCCTTGCCGTACGGCGGTGTCGTCGATGATCCGGACTCCTGCGGTCTCACCGGCCACTCGTCGAGCACCGTCCGCGTCGGAGGTGACCAGGCGGTAGTCGAGTTCGCGGCTTTCCGATGCCAACTTGGTGAGCGGGCCGGAGAAGGCGACCCGGCCGGTGGCGAGGATGGTGACCTCGGAGCAGAGGGCCTCGACGTCGTCCATCCGGTGGCTGGACAGCACCACCGCGGTTCCTTCGGCGGCGAGGCGCGAGAGTACGCCGTACACGTGCTTCTTGCCGCTCGGATCGAGGCCGTTGGACGGCTCGTCGAGGATGAGCAGGCGCGGCTTGGTGAGCAGGGCGGCGGCGAGCCCGAGGCGTTGCCGCATGCCGAGCGAGAAGCCGCGGACCCGGTCGTCGGCGAGGTCGGTGAGCCCGACCTGGTCGAGGACGTCGTCGATCCCGGCCGTCCGCCCGGCTCCGCGGAGGGCGGCCAGCGCGGCGAGGTTCTGCCGGGCGGTGAGGGAGGGGTAGAGCCCGGGTCCGTCGACGAAACCGGCGACGCCGTCGGGTGCGGCGAGCGCGCGGCCGACCGGCGTACCGAGGATCTCGAGTCGGCCGCTGTCGGCGACTGCCAGGCCCAGCAGGAGGCCGAGCAGCGTTGTCTTGCCGGCACCGTTCGGGCCGACCAGACCGTGGATCTGGCCGGGTGCGACATCGAGTTCGATGCCGTCGAGGGCGACAACCTCGCCGAAGCGTTTGGTGATTCCGCGAGCCCGGACGGGCACCGGTCTGTCCATGATTTCCCTCTTTCGTGATCCCCAGGGAACATAATTACCCACTTCGGCGCGGCTGAGACGTTCTGTCTGTTGAACGTTCATAGAACGAGGGGTGACCAGCGGCCGCCGGAATAATTCGGTGGCGGCCGGCCCCGCGCGCTGGTAGCGTCCCCGGCCTGTCTTTTCGGTATCTGCGTGAAGGATCGAAACGAACCGGATTGTGTCCGGGGCGGGACCCTGTTGATCGCCGCCAGTTCGTATCCGCTGCCAACGCGAGTCGAGGCCCCTCCATGGTCGAACCCACCCCTGCCCATGAGCTGACTACCGAGCGAGAATTCCTGGCCGAGGCCCGCGCGGCTCTGGTCCGCATGCACGGCGACGTGCTGGTCCGCGAGATCCCCGTCATCGGCGGCGAGGACAACGACGAACGCTTCACCAACGAAGCGAACGCCCGTGCCCATCAGCAACGCGTGCTCGCCCTGGTGGACCTTCCCGACGTGCCACTGTTCTTCGGCCTGCTCGACTACGAGCCCGGCACGATCGAGGGGATCGACCAGATCCACATCGGCCGGCGCCACGTGCACGACGGCAACGGCGTCCCGCTCGTCATCGACTGGCGCGCGCGGGTGTCGGTCCCCTTCTACCGGGCGACGGCGAGCGACCGGCAACACGTCGTACTGCGGCGTCGGTACGGATTCTCCGATGCTGCCGAGCTGACCGGGTTCGAGGACGAGCCGCTGGTCGGAGCGGTCGCCTCCGATCAGGCCGACGCGTTCCTGCGAGCCGAGATCGAGCGGCCGCGTACCGGCCCGATGCGCGACATCGTGGCGACGATCCAGCCGGAGCAAGATGACCTGGTCCGTGCGGCACTGCACCCTTCGGTCTGTGTCCAAGGGGCGCCCGGCACCGGAAAGACGGCGGTCGGCCTGCACCGCGTCGCCTACCTGCTCTACACCGAACGCGAGCGGCTGAGTCGCGGCGGCGTCGTGATCGTCGGGCCGAACAGCTCGTTCCTCTCCTACATCCGCAAGGTGCTGCCCGCGCTCGGTGAGGTCAACGTCCGCCAGATCACCATCGAAGAGCTGATCACCCACCCCACCACCGCCGTGGACGAGCCGGAGAGCGCGCGGGTCAAGGGTGACGCCCGAATGGCCGACGTACTACTGAAGGCGCTTTGGTCGTACGTCGGTACGCCGGCCGAGGGAATCCTTTACAGCAAGGGATCCCGGCGCTTCCGGGTGCATGAGTACCAGCTGACCGAGATCGTCGAGGCGCTGCGCGGATCGACCCGGTACGCGCCCGGTCGGAATGCTCTGGCGCAGCGGGTCGCGCACGCCGTACTGGTTCAGATGGAACAGAGCGGGGATTCGCCGGACGACCGAGTGCAGAACGCGGTCGCTCGGTCGAAGCCGGTGAAGGATCTGCTGAACGCCGTGTGGCCGCAAGTCACGCCTGAGCAGGTGTTGCACCGGCTGTTCTCCGACGCGTCGTTCCTGGCCGACGCCGCTGAGGTCCTCACCGACGACGAGCGGTCTGCGTTGTTGTGGGCGAAGCCTGCGCGCTCGTGGAAGTCGGCGCAGTGGTCCGTGGCCGACACCGTATTGCTCGACGAGTTGGATGACTTGATCGAGCGGCACAGTGGCTCGCTTGGGCACCTGGTTCTGGACGAGGCGCAGGATTTGTCGGCCATGCAGTTGCGCGCTCTCGGCCGGCGGTGCCGCACCGGCTCGGCGACCGTGCTGGGCGATGTCGCCCAGGCGACAACGCCGTGGGCGGCCGGTTCCTGGGAGCAAGTGCTCGGTCACCTCGACAAGGCGGATGCGATCGTCGCCGAGCTCGACCGGGGGTTCCGGGTGCCGGAGCAGATCATCAGCTTCGCGGCGAAGCTGCTGCCCGAGATCGCCCCGACGCTCGGCGTGCCGACCGGTGTCCGGACGGTCGCGGACGCACTCTCGATCATCCCGACCGACGATCTGTCCTCCGCCGTGGTCGCGGCCTGCAAGAACGCGCTGACCGGCGAAGGCTCGGTGGCCCTGATTGCCGCCGACGACCAGGTCACCGAGCTGCGCGACGCGCTGGCCGCCGCGGGACTCCAGCCCGGCCTGCTCGGCGCGAGCGAGGACGCGATGGAGGCGTCACGCCTGGTCTGCGTCCCCGCGACCCTTGCGAAGGGCCTCGAGTTCGACGCCGTGGTGGTCGCCGAACCGGCCGGCATCGTCGCCGCCGAACCCCGCGGCCTCCAGCGCCTCTACGTCGTCCTCACCCGCGCGGTCAGCCACCTGCAGATCGTCCACTCGACGTCGTTGCCCGAGGCACTCACTCGGTAAGCCTCATTTCGCATCTGTTCGAAGCGTTTGATTCATCCCTCGGATCGGTACTAGCGTCGATGGGCGTTGCATAGGGCAACGAATAGTTGACGTGAAAGGTGAAGAGGTCATGGGACCGATCGCACGAATGGTGGCTGTGGTGTCGGTAGCGGCGACGGCAGTCGTCGGCGCCGCCTCCGTCGCGCAGGCGGCGCCGCTCGAGTCGAGCCCGGCCGCGGCGCCGGCGAGCACTCAGTCGGTGCACGAGTTCTTCTGCGGACAGAACTACGACTACTGCGTCCAGCAGCACAACGTGTTCCGGCACTACGGTTACGCCGTCAGCGACGTCTGGTACCGCCAGGGCCAGACCTGCGGTGGCGGTGGCGGCTGCGGCGACGGCTGGCTGTTCAACTGGGCCGAGTGACTTAGGTTCAGCCGATCGAGATGTCGTCCAGCAAGAACGTGGTCGGTGTCTCGGTCGTGCTGGTCCAGGCGAGGGTGATACTGCGTCCGCGGTACGGCGTGAGGTCGATCGACTGAGCGACGTACCGCGGACTCGTCTGTGCGCCGGTCAAGGTGCGGACTGTCTTTCCGTTGACGGTGACCTTCAGTACGTCGGCCGCCTGCTCGCCGTTGATCCGTACGCCGAACCGCAGGGCTGGATGTCCGAAGAAGGGCACCTTGACCTGCTGGCTGAGGGAGTCCATGCTCGCCGAGTCCTCGCCGCCGAGCCAGGCGTAGCCGAGGCCATGGTTGCTGTACTGGCCGTCCTCGCGGATCACGTCCGAGGTCTGGGTCCAGCCGCCGATGCCGGACTCGAAGTCGCCGTTGGCTACCGCGTTCTTGTGGGAGCTGACGATCCAGTTGATGACCGTGTTGGCACGGGCTCCGGTGGAGTCGGTCGCGGTGACCGTCGTGGAGTGGGTGGCCGGTCGGGTCGGGCGGCCGAAGATCACGCCGGTGGCGGCGTCGATCCGCAGGCCCGCCGGGGGGTCGGTGGCGGCGAAGTGGACAAGGCGATGACCCGAGTCCGTTGCGTGCACGCGTTGGAGGACGATGTCACCGACGGCGCTGAAGTGTTGAGACGGGGCGCTGACGGTGATCCGGTTTGCCTTGGTTGGGGAGGTGAGGGCGCGGAGGCCGTTCGGCGTACCGAGGCCTGTTGGGCCGTCCCAGCCTGGCTGTGCGGTGCAGAGCGGGGCCGGGGCGCATTCGCCATTGTTGCCGTGGACAACGTCGTTGAGGTTCGCGGTGCGGCCGTAGGGGTAGCCGGCCGGATGCGAGGTGGGGGAGGGGTCGCCGGCGAGTGCGTAGGTCGCGGCGACGATCGGGGCGGCCGCGCTCGTTCCGCCGTACACGGCCCAGCCGTTGCCGCCGGTGGTCTGGTAGACGGCGACTCCGGTGGCGGGGTCGGCGACGGCGGAGATGTCGGCGATGGCGCGCTTCGGGCAGACGGTCGTGGGAATGATCGATTGCCAGGCGGGCTTGGTGATTTCGGCCGAGCAGCCGGAGCCGGTGCCGTGCCCGGGCTCGTTGTTCCACACGGTCTCCGACCAGCCGCGACCTGAGCCGCCCTTGACCAGCGAGGTGCCGCCGATGGCCGTCGTCGCCGTTGAGCTCGCGGGGTAGGAGACGCCGGCGTCGTAGTCGTAGTCACCAGTCGAGGCCGCGTAGACGATGCCGCGTGGGTTGAAGTATTGCTTGTCGAGCTGCGCCAGATTGCCTGACTCCGGCCCACCCCAGCTCATCGAGACGAACTTCGCACCCAGTCGCTCGGCGGTCTTGACTGCCGCCAGCAGGTCGTCGCTCGGCGAGTCCGACTCGATCAGCGTGATGCCGCAGTTCGGGCAGATCGCCGAGACCATGTCGAGGTCGAGCGAGATCTCACCGGACCAGGAGCTCGATGGCGCCGGAAGTGGGCTCGGTTTCCCGTGCTGGTTGAGTTTCTGGAAGCAGCCGTTGGCCGTCGTACAAGGCTTGAGTCCGAACTGCTTGCGGTAGACGGCGAGATCGGCCTCGGCCGTCGGATCGTCGTACGCGTCGACGATGTAGACCCGCTGCCCCTTCCCGGCCGTTGCGGTGGGCAACTTGTACGCCGAAGCGAGGTCAGCCGGTCCGAAGCCTTCCGGTACGCCGAGCGCGCGCGACCGGAAGCCCAGGTCCGCCCGTCGTTGCGCGAAGCAGGTGAAGAAGCCGGGCTCGACCTTCTGGTCGCAACTCGCCACCACCTTCGGCGGCTCATGGACGTTTGCCGAAGCCGCCATGCTCGTGCCGCCGACGAGGAGTAGGGCCAGCGGGATCATCAGTCGGCGGATCACAGGTGCACTCCGAGCGTGGTCTGCTGCCAGGTCTTGCCGGCGTCGTGGGTGACCCACAGTTGGGTGCCGCTGCCGTATGCCGCGTCGCGTTCGACGATCCAGGCGGTCGTGGCGGTCTGGATCACGAGGTCGTGGATGTGTTCGCTGTTCTCGAGCCAGCTCTTGTCATAGCGCCAGGCCTTGCTCAACGCCGGCCGGTTGTAGACGAGGCTCGCGGTGACGGTCGAGATCATCACGGCACCATCGGCGCCGACGGCGAGTTCACTGCCGAGACCGAGGGTGCCCGGCACAGCGTCGTACCGGAAGCTCTTGCCGCCGTCGCCGGAGACCATCACCGTCTTCTCGGACTGGCCGCGGCCGTAGTGGGCGTTGCAGAGCACGAAGAGCCGGTTCGGGCCGTTGGTCGCGAGGTTGGTGACGATCGCGTCGTCGGCGTTTGCGCAGGTGATCGTGCTGGTGGATCGGACCTTGCCATCTGTGAGGGTGTTGAGGCGGCCGGGCGCTCCGAACGGGGTTGCCACGAGGTAGACGGTTCGGCCCTGGGCGGCGAAGAGGACTTCGTCGTCCGCGGCGACGTCGATATTCAGCTGCTGCCAGCCGGTGGAGCTGCCGGTCGGCGCTCGCCAGACCCGGAGTGGTTTGTCGTCACAGACGCCGGAACCGATGGGGCAGTCCGAGGTTATGGCGTACGTGCCGTCGGGGGCGGCCAGCAGGTTGAGCACCTTGGTGGCGCCGCCGGGTAGCGGGACCTGGGTCCAGGTCTTGCCGCTGTCTTTGGTCACCTCGAGGAACGGATCGTAGGCCCAGCCGAACTTCGGGTTCGCCATCTGCAGGCTGGTCAGGCCTGGTTCACCGCTCTTGGCCAGGCCGTTGTGGGGCTTGCCGGCGGTGGTCCAGGTCTTGCCGCCGTCGTGGGTGGCGCGTACTTCGGACGGGCAGCTCGTATCCGTGCAGCCGATGCCGCCGAGCACGTAACCATCGGTTGCTGTTGGCCAGACGATGGACTGCGGGGCGTACTGCGGTGCCGCGCTCTGCTGAGCGCTCGCTCCGGAACTGACCAGAACCGCGGCGGCGATCCCGGCCAAGGCGATCGCTGACCGGCCAACATGTAGACGCACTGTTCACTCCTCGGACCCTGACGCTTGCCAGATGTAACTTAGACCTCCGGTGTGCCGGCATGGCGCCGAATCCGGCCAGACGCCGATTGTGGCCAATTAGGCTGTTTGACGTGGCTGACTGGGAAATAGTTGGGCTGTCCGATTTCGAGGCGCAGGTGTATCGGCAGGTGCTGCGCGATCCGGGGATCTCGCTGGGGTCCGCGCTCGGCGGTCGGAATGCTGGTGCGGGAGCGGCGGGCGGCGCTCGACGGGGTGGCGGCGATGACGGATCAGCTGGCGCGCGAGTACAGCGCCGGGCAGTTGCTGGCCGAACCGACCCGGTTGATCGAGATCGCTGTCGGACGGGAGGCGATCGAGGCGCGGATCGGGGACATGTTGCTGGGGGCAACGGAGCAGGCGGTCGGCACCGACACCCCGCCGTACGTCGCGGACGGGAGTTCGCAGGTGTCCGGTGCGGAGCTGGCGCTGCTGGATCGGGGGGCGCGGTCGGGCGGTGGTCGTGACGGACTCTGTGCTGACCAACGCGCTGCAGGTCCTGTTCGACCAGCTCTGGGCGCAGGCCAGCCCGCTGCGGCTGACCTCGACCGCGGACCCGGTGACGGACCTGATCAACCTGCTGGCCACCGGGATGAAGGACGAAACGATCGCCCGCCAGCTGGGCATCAGCAGCCGAACCCTCCGCCGCCGCATCTCCCAGGTCCAGGACCAACTAGGCGCCACCAGCCGCTTCCAGGCAGGAATCCAGGCGGCTCGCCACGGCTGGGTAGCGGGAGCGGATTGAGGCTGGTCCCACGCTTCGAGTTGCCTGTGGTTGGGGGTTTGGTGGCATGGTGGGTGGGAAGCGACTTCTGCTGGGTGAGGCTCGGAGGGCTTGTGGACGGGGATGGGGACGAACCGGGCGAGATCGTGCTGTCGACGGTGGGGGAGACCGTGACGGTGACGGTGGCCGGGCGGATCGACGTACGGCTGGTGGTCGCCCTGCGTAAAGTGCTGCTGGAGCTTGGCAACCGGGCGCCCGCCACGCTCCGGCTGCACCTCCACGTCTCCGTGGACGGCGCCGAGCTGGTCGCCCGCCTCGTCCGCGACACCCAGACCCGCTTCCGCGCCACCAAGCACCGCTTCCTCGTCGCCACCCCCGACCCAGCCGTCCTCAGACTCCTCACCGGCGCCCGAGTAGTAGCCGAACTCCAGACCTGAATCAGTCAGAGGGCGGGGCTAGAGCGGGTGGAGTCTGATGTTGGCGTAGGTGGGAGGGGTTCGGGCGAGGTCGAGGACCTCACCGGTTGCGGATACGTAGACGCCACGGGTGTGTTCGTGGAGGCGGAGGGTTCCACCGTCCCAGTAGTCGAAGAACAGGTATCCGTGCTCCTTGCGCAGTCGGGCGGTACCGTCCCGTACGCCGTTGACTCGGATGACGTAGTCCCGGTTCCAAGGGCCGTCCGGCGGAGCGGGCGTTGTTTCGGGGAGGTCGTTGCGGTAGCGGACGAAGCCGTCGGCGGCGCGTTCTAGGTAGCTGGGGCGACCGGCGTCGTCGAAGTCGCGGAAGATGTACTGCTCCTGGCCGATCCGGAAGCGGGTCGGGCCGATGAACTCCACCGGGTGCCGACCGTCGTCGCGGATGAGGATGCCCCGATCACCCTCCACGGTGAAGGTTTCGGGGTCGTTGCTGCGGCCGACGTAGTCGCCCGTCATCGCGGCCATCGATTCGGCGGACAGCGGGACTGTTTTCGGAGGAGGTGTGCGAGGGCGAGGCTGGGAGGGGATGAGGTCGCGGAAGATTTCACTGGCCAGTTCCCACTGGAGCGGGTGACTGGTGGAGTTGGTCAGTACGACGACGCCGAGGCCGGCTTCTGGCGCCCAGTACATGTCCGAGAGGAATCCGAAGCCGCCTCCCCCGTGCCCGCGGACCGGGATGTCGTCGGCGCGCCTGAGCGCAGTGCCGAGGCCGTAGCCCTCGTCGCGGTCTGGTGCTCCGGGCACCTGGTAGAGCTCGGCGAGGAGTGCAGGATCCAGTAAGGAGGCGCCTCCGCTGAGGTGGAACTGCACGTAGCGGCAGGCATCCTCGGCGCTGGTGTACAGCCCACCTGCGGCAACCATCGGCACCCTGACCGGCACTCGTGAATGGCCGGGCGTGTGACCGATCGCCCGACTGCGATCGCCCATGATCTTCCGTACGTCGAACGTCGTCTTCTCCAGCCCGAGCGGCTCGAGCAGCACCCGGCGTACGAACTCGTGGAACGGCTGACCACTGCGCCGCTGCAGGACGTATCCGGCGAGGTCGATGCCGAGGTTCGAGTACTGATAGTGATGTCCGACAGGAAAGCGCAACCAGGTCTCGGAGATGCTCCGGCAATGCGCCGTGAACGACTCGCGCCCGACCAGATAGTTGGAGCCGACGGGCGCCTCATGAGTGAAACCGGCCGTATGACTGAGCAGATGCCGCAGCGTGATCAGCCGCTCGGGATGTTCCTCGAAGGAACTGTTGACCTGGAACTCCGGCAGATACCTGGTGATCGGCACGTCCAGCTCGACCAGCCCGGCCTGAACTGCCAGCAGAACCGCGGTCGCCGTATACATCTTCGAGCACGACTGAACGCCGAATGCTGTCTGGGGAGTGATCGGCTCGCCGCCTTCGTCCCGCGTGGTCCCGAAGCCGCCCGACCACAAGACCGCTGACGCGTCGCAGATCGCGATCGCCATTCCCGGCAGCCGATGCACATCCAGCAGCTTGGGGATGCGTTTTTGCAAGGCATCCACTACCCGCGGATCGCTCATAGCTGCTTGACCATAGCCGAGCGGAAGGCCAAGACAGTGGAAAGCGCCCGGTGACAAGGTCACCGGGCGCCTTCACAAAGAGGTGTTAGCTGAGAGTTGCGAGGGTTTCGTTCCAGGTGGTGGAGGGGCGCATGACGGCGGCGGCTTTCTCCGGGTCGGGTTGGTAGTAGCCGCCTAGGTCTACGGGAGAGCCCTGGACTGCGAGGAGTTCCTCGACGATCTTCTGTTCGTTGGTGGCCAGGGTTTCGGCGACCGTGGTGAAGGCCTTGGCCAGGTCGGTGTCGTCGGTTTGCTTGGCCAGTTCCTGGGCCCAGTAGAGGGACAGGTAGAAGTGGCTGCCGCGGTTGTCGATGCCGCCGACGCGGCGGGTCGGGGACTTGTCCTCGTTGAGGAAGGTCGCCGTCGCCCGGTCGAGGGTGTCGGCGAGGACCTGGGCCCGGGCGTTGCCGGTGGTCTGGGCCAGGTGCTCGAAGCTCGCGGCCAGGGCGAAGAACTCACCGAGGCTGTCCCAGCGCAGGTAGTTCTCCTTCACCAGCTGCTGTACGTGCTTCGGCGCCGAGCCGCCCGCGCCGGTCTCGAACAGGCCGCCGCCGGCCATCAGCGGTACGACGGACAGCATCTTCGCGCTGGTGCCGAGCTCGAGGATCGGGAACAGGTCGGTCAGGTAGTCGCGCAGCACGTTGCCGGTGACCGAGATGGTGTTCTCGCCGCGCCGGATCCGCTCGAGCGAGAACTTGATCGCGTCCACCGGCGCCAGGATCTTGATCACCAGGCCCTCGGTGTCGTGCTCGGTGAGGTACTTGACGACCTTGCTGATCAGGTTCGCGTCGTGGGCGCGGGTCTCGTCCAGCCAGAAGATGGCCGGGTCGCCGGTCGCGCGGGCCCGGGTGACGGCCAGCTTGACCCAGTCCCGGATCGGCGCGTCCTTCGTCTGGCAGGCACGGAAGATGTCCCCGGCGGCGACGTCCTGCTCCAGTACGACGTTGCCCTCGGCATCGACCAGCCGGACCACACCGGCGGCCGCCAGCTCGAAGGTCTTGTCGTGGCTGCCGTACTCCTCGGCCTTCTGCGCCATCAGGCCGACGTTCGGGACCGAACCCATCGTCGACGGGTCGAAGGCGCCGTGCGCGCGGCAGTCGTCCAGGACGACCTGGTAGATCCCGGCGTAGCTGCTGTCCGGGAGGACGGCGAGGGTGTCGAGCTCGGCGCCGTCCGGGCCCCACATGTGCCCCGACGTACGGATCATGGCCGGCATCGACGCGTCGACGATCACGTCGGACGGGACATGCAGGTTGCTGATGCCCTTGTCGGAGTCGACCATCGCCAGCGCCGGGCCGTCGGCCAGCTCGGCGTCGAAGGACGCCTTGATCGCGTCACCCTCGGGCAGTGCGGCCAGGCCGGCGTAGATCCCGCCGAGACCGTCGTTGGGGGACAGGCCCGCGGCGGCGAGCGTCGCGCCGTACTCGGCGAAGGTCTTCGGAAAGAAGCGGCGGACCACGTGCCCGAACACGATCGGGTCGGACACCTTCATCATGGTGGCCTTCAGGTGCACCGAGAACAGCACGCCCTCGGCCTTGGCCCGGGCGATCTGGGCGTCGAGGAACTCGTCGAGCGCGGCGACGTGCATCACCGACGAGTCGACGACCTCACCGGCGAGGACCGGGACCGACTCACGCAGTACAGAAGTCGAACCGTCGGCGCCCACGAACTCGATCCGCAGCGAGCCATCGGCCTCGATCACCGCGGACTTCTCGGTCGAGCGGAAGTCGTCCGCGTCCATCGTCGCGACGTTGGTCTTGGAGTCCGGCGTCCAGGCGCCCATCCGGTGCGGATGCGTCTTGGCGTAGTTCTTCACCGAGGCAGGCGCGCGGCGGTCGGAGTTGCCCTCGCGCAGGACCGGGTTGACGGCCGAGCCCTTGGTGCTGTCGTAGCGGGCACGGATGTCGCGCTCCTCGTCGGTCTTCGGCTCGTCCGGGTACTCCGGCAGCGCGTAGCCCTGCGACTGCAGTTCGGCGATCGCGGCCTTGAGCTGCGGGATCGAGGCGGAGATGTTCGGCAGCTTGATGATGTTCGCGCCGGGCGTCTTGGCCAGCTCGCCGAGCTCGGCGAGCGCGTCCGGGATCCGCTGGTCCTCGGTCAGGAAGTCGCCGAAGACGGCGATGATCCGCCCGGCCAGCGAGATGTCCCGGGTCTCCACGCCTACCCCCGCCTGCGCGGCGTACGCCTGGATCACCGGCAGCAACGAGTACGTCGCCAGGGCCGGGGCCTCGTCGGTATGGGTGTAGATGATGGTCGACTCAGTCACTCGCGTCTGTCCTCTGCTCCGTCGAAATCACTCCCCGGGCCACCCGTGGAGGCAACCCCACCCTAATAGGCGCACCGGCCGGGACCGGCGGCGAGTGGCCAAGCTCTCGATAGCGGTGGCCGAGGTCTTCCCCAACGGGCCGCGGGGGTCTACCTTCGCGGTACGTGAGAGCGCTCTCACCTCCTGCCTCTATCTCTCTTCCGCCCCCTGGAGGTGGCACCCGTGAAACTCAGCCCTGATCCGACCCGGCGCCGAAGCCTGCGCGCACTGATCGTCGCCGTCGTGCTGGCCGTCTGCTCGACCCTCCTGGTGGGTGGCGTAGCGACAGCGGCCGACGACTACACCCAGTCGGTCACGTCACTCAACGCGACCCAGGCCCAGATCTCCTTCACTCCGACGACGCCGGCGGTGTACGTCGACGTCCACTACACCGGCACGAGTCAGGGCCAGCAGAACGTCCGGATGACGCTCAGCGGCGGCACCTGGCGGACAACGGTGAGCGGGTTGTCCACCGGAACCGTTCTCGACTACTGGTTCACGTACGAGAAGAACGGTCCGCAGTACGACACGCCGCACTTCTCCTACACACACGGTGGCAGCAGTACGACGGCCGTCGCGACGCCGACCTTCTCGCCGGCGGGCGGCCAGTACTCGTCCGCGCAGACGGTGACGATCTCCACCACCACCTCGGGCGCCACGATCCGCTACACGATCGACGGCTCGACCCCGACCGCATCCTCGACGCTCTACAGCGGCCCGACCAGCGTCCCGTCGTCGCGGACGATCAACGCGATCGGCCTCAAGTCCGGCCTCACGAACTCGGCGGTCGCCGGCGCGACGTACACGATCGGTACAACGCCGACGAGCTGCCCGACGCAGTCCGACGTACCGAACTTCGGTCCGAACGTGCGCATCTTCGACCCGGGCATGTCGAGCGCGAGCATCCAGGCGCAGCTCGACACCGACTTCAACAACCAGAAGGACACGCTCACCGCGCAGATGGCCGACCGCCGGATCGCGCATCTGTTCAAGCCGGGCACCTACAGCGTGCACGACGACGTCGGTTACTACACCTCGGTCGCCGGCCTCGGCCAGAATCCCGGCGACGTGGTCATCAACGGCGCGATCACGGTCGACGCCTTCAACGCCTCAGACCAGGGTGTGGCGCTGCAAAACTTCTGGCGCTCCGCGGAGAACATGGCCGTGAACCCGGTCGGTGGTTCGGACCGCTGGGCCGTGGCGCAGGCGGCGCCGTTCCGCCGGATGGACATCCGCGGCAACCTCCAGCTCTACCCGGCCAGCTACGGCTTCGCGAGTGGCGGCTACATCGCCGACACGAAGGTGTCCGGCCAGACCGCGTCCATCTCCCAGCAGCAGTGGTACACCCGCGACAGCAATCTCGGGAGCTGGGACGGCGGCGTCTGGAACATGGTCTTCTCCGGTACGCCGGGCGCGCCGGCCACCACCTTCCCGAACCCGCCGGAGACCACCCTCGCCACCACTCCGGTCTCGCGCGACGTGCCGTACCTGTACGTCGACGGCGCCGGCAAGTACCGCGTCTTCACCCCGTCGCTGCGCACCAACGCCTCGGGCGCGAGCTGGGCGAACGGGTCCACCCCCGGTACGTCGATCCCGATGAGCCAGTTCTACGTCGTGAAGGCGGGCGACACCGCGTCGTCCATCAACTCGGCGCTGGCCTCGGGCTGCAACCTCTTCTTCACACCTGGTGTGTACCACCTGAACCAGACGCTCAACGTGACGAAGGCCAACACCGTTGTCCTCGGCATCGGTTACCCCACGTTGATTCCGGACAACGGGGTGAACGCGATGCAGGTGGCCGACGTGGACGGCGTACGGCTGAAGGGCCTGCTGTTCGATGCCGGTACGACGAACTCGGCGGCGCTGCTGACCGTCGGGCCGGCCGGGTCGTCGGCGAGCCATGCCGGCAATCCGACGACGTTGCAGGACGTGTTCTTCCGGATCGGCGGCGCGACGGTCGGTAAGGCGACCACGAGTCTTGTTGTCAACAGCAACAACGCGATCATCGACCACACCTGGGCCTGGCGGGCCGACCACGGCAACGCGGGGACCTGGGGCTGGACCCAGTCGACCGGCGACACCGGATTGCTTGTCAATGGCAACAACGTGCTGGCGACCGGCTTGTTCGTCGAGCACTACCAGAAGAGTCAGGTGATCTGGAACGGCCAGGGCGGCAAGACGATCTTCTTCCAGAACGAGATGCCGTACGACGTGCCGAACCAGGCGAGCTGGAACCGGCCGAGTGGGCGCAACGGCTACCCGGCGTACAAAGTCGGGGACAACGTGACGTCGCACGAGGCCTGGGGGTTGGGGAGCTACAACTTCTTCAACGTCAACCCGTCGGTGAGTGCGTACAACGCCTTTGAGGTCCCGAACAACGCAAACGTGCGCTTCCACAGCCTGTGCACGGTGTCGCTGAACTATCAGGGCGTGATCACCCACGTCATCAACGACACGGGCGCGGTGACACCGCCGGGAACCGTCCCGGTGAACGTGGTCAGCTACCCATAACCGTCAGGGGAGCCCGGCAGCGTCGGGCTCCCCTGCGTAGGGTGGCTGATGTGGACGACCAGACGAGTTGGCGGGAGCAGCGTCGAGAGGCGGCGGCTGCACAGGCCGAGGCGCTCGATCGCCGTAGGGCTGCCGAGAGCGAGCAGGCTCGCGCTCTGCTGGCCGAGTTCATCGAGAAGTTGCGGGCCGCCGGTGTCGAGCCGCAACCGCTGCGGGCGCCGGTCGTCGGATCGGGGACGAGCTATCGCACCGGCATCACCGGCTGGTACCTCCGCCGCAACAAGTCCCTCGGCCTCGATACCGACGGCAACTTCTACATCCTCGGCACCCAGCCCAGCCTGAAGTCACTGCTGTTCGGCGTACAGGTGCTCCCCTCGGACCCACCCTTGATCATCGGCCAAGGCGCCCGCGACGGCGAGTCCATCCCGTTGAAGCAACTCCTCCAGAATCGTCTCGAGGAGCCCGGCGCCTAGCCTGCGGGTGCGACGTAGACCCAGCGGCCGTCCTCGCGGGTGAACTGGCTGTTCTCCTGAAGCTCACCGGGCTCGCCGTCGAGCAGGTAGTGAGCCCGGAACTCGACGGTCCCCTCGGTGTGGAAGGCGCTCCCGCCCACCGTGTTGAGGATCTCGAGCGCGGTCCACTCCATGTCGTCCTCGAAGCTGAGGTGCGGCGGCCGGTACGCCGCGGCCCAGGTCCGCAGCAGGTAGCCGGCGTCGTGCACCACGAACGCGACGTACCGCGACCGCATCAACTGCTCAGCCGTCGTCGCCGCCAGCCCCCTGTGCAAGCGGCCACAACAATCGTCATAACCAGCATCGAGCCCACACGGACAAGGTTCAGCCATGCAGTGATTCTGCTACAAGGCTCGTGATGCCTGTCCGAAGACGTAGCTCCAACGGCCGCTGATCTTCACATAGGTGTCGCTGAACCACAGGTGGGAGTCGAACGTGGAGCCGTCGGTGCAGGTGCCCTTCTCCCACAGCAAGGCCGTCACGATCGCCGTCGCCGGGCCGTAGAGACGAACCGTCTGGGTGCCGGCGACCTCGTCCTGCTGCTCGTACGTGCACGACCCCGCGCGCGCGTCGCCGACCAGATCCGCCTTGCTGTACGTCGATCCGCGGCCTGTCACCAGCACGAAGTCGTCGGCGAGGATCCGGCTCATCGTCCTGGCGTCGTTGCGCTTGACCGCCGCCTGGTACTGCGTATCCAAGCCGGCCACGATTTTCGCGGCGTCCGGTCGCTGGTGATCCGCGACCTCCACCGCCGACGACGTCAGCGGAATCATGCCCACACCCGCCGTCGCCAGAGCCACCACGACGCCGATCTTCTTCTTCTGCATAACCAACCCCTTCTTTGTGTGCCTCAAGAATTGCGGGGTTGCCCTTTCGGGTCTTGAAGATCCTTGCGGGCGGTTCTGGTCGACGTCCGGTGTTACGTTCCAGGACATGCATGTTCGAAGTGCCGTCGCCATCGCCGCCGATCGCGATTTCACGATGCACAAGTTCAGCTGCATCGACGACCACACCGGCTGGTTCGAGGACTACCAACCGAGCCACATGGTGGTGCTGGTGCGTAGCGGCATGTTCCGGGTCCGCAGCCGGGGAGTCGTTTCCGAGGTGGACCGGACCAGTTGTTACCTGGGGGTGCCCGGTGCCCAGGAGGACTTCGCGCATCCGGCGACGGGGGAGATCTGCACGGTTGTCACCCTGACCCCGCGGCTATGGCGCTCGGTCGCCGGTGAGTCAGCGGTCGTCCGCCCGCATGCCTACACGTCGGCGCGGATCGAGTTCGCGCACCGCAGGCTGCTGGCGGCCCAGGCGGATCCCGGCTACGCGCTCACCGAGGAGCTACTCGAACTGCTCACCGGCCTGGTCAGCCGGACGGCGGACCAGGCACCGATCCATGATCGCTCGACACCGGCCGACCTCGCGCTGGTCGAGCACGCCCGGTCGGCGATCCTGGCCGGCCACCCGGTCGCCCACCGGCTCGGTTCTCTCGCCGACGAGCTCGGCGTCTCGCCGTACCGGTTGAGCCGTGCCTTTCCGCGGATCCTCGGCGTCTCCTTGACCCACTACCGCAACCGGGTGCGGATCACGCGGGCTTTGGACCGCCTCGAAGCAGGCGAACCGAGCCTCGCGTCCCTCGCCGCGGACCTGGGCTTCGCCGACCAGGCTCACCTCACCCGCACCGTGCGCACCCACCTCGGCCACACCCCGACCGCTCTGCGCCGCCTGCTCACCGATCGGCCCGGGTGACGGTGGCGGCGATCAGGAGGACCGAGGTGGTGGCGATGGCGGCGACGACTGCGGCGACGCCGATCCAGTGGACGGTGAGGGGGAGGAGGAGGGTGATGACCACGCAGGCCAGGAGGAAGGCCGGGGGGATGACGGCCTTCTCGACCAGTGGGGCGTGTACCGCCCAGAGAAGGGTCAGGTAGATCGCGACCGGGATGGCGACGGCGTACGTGACGGTGAGGTGGGACGCCTCTAGATGGTGACCGGACTGTTCGACGGCGACCTCGAGCCCGGCACCGAGAGCGGCCAGGGCGGCGAAGATGCCGTAGTGGCTGTAGCCCCAGAAGTAGGAGCGTTCGCGGCGATTGCTCAGCGCCTCGCCGGCCGGCTCGAGGAAGTAGAGCCACCAGAGCGCGAACAGCAGGACGAGGGCCGAGATCGCGATCGTGAGGAACGAGCCGCTGATCCCGTGACCGTCCAGCGCGCCCTCGACCCCGGTGGCCGCAGCGAGCACGCTCTCACCGAGCAGGATGATCGTGAACAAGCCGTAACGCTCGGCGATGTGATGCGGATGCCAATTGGTGCGAGCGGTCTGTTCCGCCCACCACGGCACGCAGAGCTCCAGGACGGCCATCACCAGGAACACCGGGAGCTGGGTCCACGAGGGCAGCACCTCAGTGTCCAGCAGCACCAGGCGGAGGATCCAGCCGAGCTGGGTCAGGGCGACTCCGGCCGCATAGCGGAACGCCGTACGACGGCTTGCCGGATCCTCGACGCCGGCCCGCACCCATTGCGCGACCAGGGCGATCCGCATGATCACGTAGCCGATCGTCACCGCACGCCAGTCGTCGTGGTCGGCCGCAGCCGGTACGCCGGCCGCCAGCACCAGCACGCCGGCCATCTGCACCATCGTCAGCAGCCGGTAGGGAACGTCGTCGGTGTCGTAGGACGAGGCGAACCAGGTGAAGTTCATCCAGGCCCACCAGATCGCGAAGAAGACCTGCAGGAACGGCACGATCCCGTCGAGTGCGTGCGCCTCGGCGATCCGGTGCGCGAGCTGGGCCGTGACGGCGGCGACCGCGATCACGAAGGTCAGGTCGAACAGCAGTTCGAGCTGGCTGGAGACGCGGTGCGGCTCGTCGATCTCACGCGGGGTCATCCGCACCCGGATCCGGGAGTTCTCTGCGGGCAAGGGGAGCACATCCTTCTCGGTCACGAAGTTCGGACAGCACAGCTGGGCCAACTGTGACAGAGGGCACTGTCACAGGGCGCGAGGCTGTCCGGTCCTAGCTGATGACCGGGCGCCGCGAAGGCCCCGGCGGACAGGAAAGGTATGCCATGAAGATCGTGGTTATCGGCGGTACCGGCTTGATCGGCTCCAAGCTCGTCGCGAAGCTCGGCGAGCACGGTCACGACGCGGTGGCGGCGTCGCCGAACACCGGCGTGAACTCGGTCACCGGCGAGGGACTCGACGAGGCGCTGGCCGGCGCGGACGTCGTCGTCGACGTCTCGAACTCGCCGTCGTGGGAGGACGACGCCGTACTGGAGTTCTTCCAGAAGTCGACCGGCAACCTGCTCGCCGCGGAGGAGAAGGCCGGCGTCGGGCACCACGTCGCGCTCTCGGTGGTCGGCACCGAGCGGCTGCAGGAGAGCGGCTACTTCCGGGCCAAGCTCGCCCAGGAGAAGCTGATCGAGGAGTCCTCGATCCCGTACTCGATCGTTCGCGCGACGCAGTTCTTCGAGTTCGTCCCGAGTATCGCCGACGCGGCGACCGACGGTGCCGAGGTGCACCTCGCGCACGTGTACTTCCAGCCGATCGCCGCCGCCGACGTCGCTCAGGCCGTCGGGCGGGTCGCCGTCGGTACGCCGCTCAAGGGCCAGCTCGAGATCGCCGGCCCGGACCGGTTCCGGATGGACGAGTTCTTCCGCAAGGTCCTTGCCGACAGCAACGACCCGCGCCAGGTCGTCACCGATCCCAATGCCATGTACTACGGAATCTCGCCGACCGAGAGCGCGATGGTCCCCGACGACGACGCCACCCTCGCCGAAACCCACTACACCGACTGGACCGCCAAGTAGCCTGCAGGCGTCCTTCACATATCGAGCACGACGTCGCCCGTCGGCCGGGCGCAGCAGATCAGCGCCTGACCGTCGGGTGCGGGTTCGAGCGGAGTGGGGGAGTAGGTGACTTCGCCGGACAGCAGCGGGGTCACGCAGGTGTGGCAGACACCGGTGCGGCAGCTCCAGCGAGCCGGCACATCACAGGCCTCGGCGAGTTCCAGCAGGTTGCCGCTGCCGAACGGAGTCGAGATACCACTCCGCACGAAGGTCACCATCGGACCGGTCGCGGATGGACCTTCCGGTTGATGAGGCGGCCGGCTGACCTGGTCGAGGATGCCAGGGTTGATCACCCCTAGCGCTCCGAACAGCTCACTGTGGATGCGATCGGATCCAAGGCCCGCGGCAACCAACGCCTCCCGCATGTCGGTCATGAACGCCTCGGGCCCGCACAGGTAGGCACTTGCATCCACCGGAAAACCCAGCGCCAGCAGCTTGTCCTTGGTCAGCCGTCCAGTCGTACTCGTATAGAACACGTGCTCATGCGCGTGCGGCATCGACGCGAGCAGCTCACGTGCCTCCTCAGCCAACGCGTGCTCCTTCGGTGAGCGCGCACTGTGGATCCACCAGACCTCACGCTCACTACCAGCCAACTGATGCAGCATCGCCAGCACCGGCGTCAGCCCGATCCCGGCGGAGACGAGCAACACCGGACCGTCAGTGCTGTCGAGCACGAAATCGCCGCGTGGTGCGGCCACGTCGACGACCGCACCTTTCTGCAGCTCGGTCGTCAGATATCCGCTGACCGAGCCGTACGGCTCGTGCTTCACGCTGATCCGATATCCGTCGGTGGTCGACAGCGAGTAGCTGCGAACTCCTGCACCGACACGCAAGGTGAGGTACTGCCCAGCAACAGCCGCAGGGAGCGCCGTGCCGTCCGTAGACGCCAGGTAGATCGACGAAACCGTGGAACTCTCCGGCACCACATCCGCCACCTGCAGCTGGCGGAACCCGGCCCACGACGGCTCCTTCGATGCTGCCGGAGACTCCAGCAGTTCGCGGAAGGAGCCCTGCCAACCAGGGCTCAGCGCGGGGATCCGGGTCGCGCGCCGGAGTACGGAAGGATCGCGATCGGGGAGGTACAGCAAGGCATCGATCTCGGCGACGGTGAGTGCCTCGGGCCCGGTCCTGGTCCTGACGATCTCGTCGCCGGCCTGGACCTCGCCTTCGGTGATGACCCGCAGGTAGAAACCCGGCCGGTGGTGAGCGACCAGGAGCGACGGGAGTTCCGGTTCGCCCATCCGCATCCCGACGCGGTAGCAGGTGACCCGCGGCTGGGTGACCTCGAACTCGGCCGCGCCGATCCGGTAGCGGTCGCCGATGCAGACCTCGTCGTCGGGCATCCCCTCGACGGTGAAGTTCTCGCCGAACTGGCCGTAGGTGAAGTCGTCGCGCCCGAAGTACTCCTGCCAGTACCGGTAGGAGCCGAGCTGGTAGACCATCACCGCCCGCTGCTCGCCGCCGTGCCCGCCGGTGTCGCCCTGGCCGTCGCCGTCGACGTTGAGCCGCCGGACCATCGCGGGTCCGTCCACCGGGTACTTCCAGACCCCGGTGTAGACGGTCTTCCCGTTCCAGGTGACGTTCTTCGGCTTGCCGACGTTCACCGAGACGACCGAACCAGCTGTCATCCGGTGAACTCCTCCGGCGTCAGATCCCGATCGACACCATGCGGTACCACGCTCTGCCCCGGCTCGAGTCGCATCCGTACTCCGTCCAGTTCCACGTCGACCTTGTCGGGCCGAAGGACACCATCCCGGAGATCCGCCCGACCTCCTGCCAAGCATCCTCGTAAGACCACGCCCCGCCAACCACCTCGCCGATCGCGTAGTAACTGGCCATCCCCTTGTACGGACAGAACGTCTGCCCCTCGACAGGCTTCAAAACCCCCTCGTCGACGTCGGGGTCAGGCGGTGCGGATGCGGAGGATGGCTACGTGGGCGTCCGGGCCGCCCTCACCGCACCAGACGCCGCCCGTGGCGCACCCCCGTTCGCGACCAATTCGTACCAGGCGGTGGGTGCGCGGGAACTGGCCTAGACTGCCGCCCTTTGGAACGACTAAGGGGTTCGGATGGCGCGTGGTTCGTACAAGGTTGCCGGTGTGATCGCCGGTCTGCTGTACGTCGGGATGACGGTGTTGTTGTTCAAGGGACCGAGCTTCACGACGAGTGGATTCGGGCAGGAGGCGGTGAGCGTGAAGTGCGGGTCCTTGATCGCCGTGGGGTGGCCGAGTGACGGATCGTTCCTCGATACCGAGTCGTCGACCTCTTGGGGCGATCACATCACCACCGATCGCAATGTCGGATCGGCCGGCCGGCTCGGAATCGCGCGGGACTGTTCGGAACGCCGCGATACCTACCTGGCGTTCATGGTCGTCCTCGCCGTGCCCGCGAACATCTTGGCGACGCTCGCGATCCTGAGCCGCCGCGATGCCCGCAGGTCTTTACCGGTCAGTCGCGGACAGGGCTGAGATGGACCCGGCGGAGGAGCTGGGCGTTGGCGGCGACGACGATGGTGGAGGCTGACATCAGGACGGCGCCGATGGCGGGGCTGAGGGTGAGGCCGGCCCAGGCCAGTACGCCGGCGGCGAGCGGGAGCGCGACGATGTTGTAGCCGGCGGCCCAGGCGAGGTTCTGGATCATCTTGCGGTACGACGCCTTGGACAACCGGATCACGCCGGTGACTCCGCGCGGATCCGACGACGCCAGGACGACGCCCGCCGACTCGATCGCGACATCGGTGCCGGCACCGATCGCGATCCCGACGTCGGCGCGCGCCAGCGCGGGTGCATCGTTGACGCCGTCACCGACCATCGCCACGGTCAGCCCGCGCGCCTGCAACTCGCTGACCGCCTTGTCCTTGTCGGCCGGCAGCACCTCGGCGAACACCTCGTCCACACCGTCGCGGAAACCGAGGTCGGCGGCCACCGCACGGGCAACAGGCTCGGCATCGCCGGTGATCATCACGATCTTGGCCACGCCGGCTGCCCGAAGTTGCTCGACAGCCTCGCGCGCCTCCGGCCGTACTTCGTCCTCCAGTGCGATCGCAGCAATCGCGGTGGAATCCTCAACGCGCAGCAGGTATAGGACAGCAGCGCCTCGGCCGGACCATTCCTCGGCGTGATCGCGAAGCCGGCTGGGTACGGTCGCATCCAATTCGCGCAGCAGGGCAGGCCCGCCGACCGCGTACGTCGTACCGTCGACGACCGCTTGCACACCGCGGCCGGTGAGCGACTTGAACTCGGTTGCCTTGGCGCGTCCGTCCCGCGTGTCGGCAGCGGTGACGATCGCGCGGGCCAACGGGTGCTCGCTGTCGGCTTCGACGGCACCGGCGATCCGTAGTACCGAAGAGTCTTCGAGATCGTTGCCTGCGATGCCGGTGACGATGTGTTCGCCCTTGGTCAGCGTGCCGGTCTTGTCGAACAGGACGGCCTGCACGGTCCGCATCCGCTCGAGCGCCAACCGGTCCTTGACCAGGATGCCGGACTTCGCGGCGACCGCGGTGGACAGCGCGATCACCAGCGGAATGGCCAGCCCGAGGGCGTGCGGGCAGGCGATCACCAGGACGGTGACGGTCCGTACGACGGCCTCGTCGAGGGTGCCGAAGGCCCACCAGGCGATGAAGGTGATCAAGGCAACGGCCGTCGCGATGTAGAACAGCATGGCGGCGAAGCGGTCGGCCAGCACCTGCGCGCGACCGCTGGATTCCTGAGCCTCGGCGACCAGCCGCTGGATCCCTGCCAGAGCAGTGTCCTCGCCGACAGCGAGGACCCGCACGCGGATCGCGGAGTCGGTCGCAACGGTGCCGGCGACCACGCGGTCGCCGACGGAGCGGGAAACCGGGCGGGACTCACCGGTGATCATCGACTCGTCCACCTCGGCAGCGCCCTCCACGATCTCGCCGTCGGCCGGGACGCGGGCTCCGGACCTGACCAGTACGACGTCACCCGGGTTGAGTTCGGACACGGGCACGGTCTCTACACCGTCAGCCGTGACACGGTCGGCGTCATCGGGCAGTAGGGCAGCCAGCGCGGCGAGAGCGCCTTGGGCCTGGCCGATCGCCTTCATCTCCTGCCAGTGACCGAGCAGCATGATCGTGACGAGGGCGGCGAGCTCCCACCAGAAGTCCAGGTCGAACAGGCCGACGCTGGTCGCCAGCGACGCGACGTACGCGACCGTGATCGCCATCGAGATCAGCAGCATCATCCCGGGCACCCGGTCGCGGGCCTCACGGACACCGCCGACCAGGAACGGCCAGCCGCCGTAGAAGAAGACGAACGTGCCGAGCAATGGGCCGACCCAGCTGATCCCCGGGAAGTCGAGGTCGTAGCCGAACCAGTCCATCACCATCTCACTGGTCGCCACGATCGGCAGCGTCAGCAGCAAACTCAGCCAGAACTTCTGCCGGAACACCTCCGGATCATGTCCCGCGTGCTTGTCGTGCGCACTGTGCCCGCCATGCCCGCCATGCCCGCCGTGCTGCTCGTGTCCGCCGTGGGCGTCATGGCTTGCGTGGTTGCTGTGGGTCTCGTGCTGATGTACGCCGTGCTCAACCATCGTCGTCGTCCTCTCAGCCTCGTCGATCTCTCAACCGCCAACACCATACCCCATGGGGGTATTCCGAGGACTTGCGGGGACCCACCAGCCGGCGACTCTCTCGACGATCTGGCGAGGGGATGACCGACCGAGGCAGGGTTACCTGGCGGGCTGTGCGCCACCCGAGCCCGCCGCTCGGCCCGCCGTGCGCACCCTTCGATGTGCTCACCTCCTCGTCGCGTGCTTCCCCCATCGCTAGACCAATGGGGTAACCCGGTGAAGGAGCGGTAACCCGGCGGGCGGATCGTGCGGCCCTCGGCCGTCGCCGGCCTTCAGGACCTCCTGCTGAACCCGGCCGCCAAGTACGTTGCAACCATGAGTATTCGGGCGATCGATGTGCAGGTGGAGGACGTCTCCGGGGCTACCAAGTTGCTTGCGGACGCCTATGGGTGGCGGGTGCTGAGTGATGATGCGAACTTCGGGGAGTTGGATGCGGGTGGGGTGCGACTGATGCTTTCGCGGGAGGCGATGGTGCCGTGGGAGACGCTCGGTGGGGTGATTCTGCATGAGTACGTCGACGACGTGGGGCGGGCAGTTGAGCGTGCGGTCGCGGCCGGGGCCGAGCTCCTCGCGGGCCCGTTGACCACTGACTGGGGCACCGAAGCCGCCTACTTGAAGGGTCCTGGTGCCCTCATCGTCGACGTGTGCCGCGACGCCTGAGGTGGAGTTCGAGGAGAGGGCGGTCGGGGACGCGGGGCTGGATGGGTTATTGGCGGCTGCGTTCGCGGAGTTGGTGGGGCGGTACGGGGCGGAGGGGCGCTCGCAGGTGAAGGGTGGCGCTCGGTATCTCGTGGTGCTCGACGATGACGGTGTGGCGGTTGGGTGCGGGGCGGTGCAGGCGTTCGAGGCGGACAGCGAGCACCCGGGGGATGGGGAGCTCAAGCGGATGTACGTCGTACCGGCGGCTCGTGGGCGTGGGTTTGCCCGGGGGCTGTTGGCTGCCTTGGAAGAGCTGGCCCGTACGGCGGGGCATCCGGTACTGCGGCTGACGACCGGCGGGCTGCAGCCTGAGGCGATCGCGCTCTACGAATCGAGCGGCTATACGCCCGCTGCGCCGTGGGGTAAATACATCACCCAGCCCGGAACGCGTTGCTATGCGAAGGTACTGCTCAGGTCAGGTTGAGGCGCATGAGGACCCGGGGGTGGCGGGCGAGGGTGCTCGTGGTGGGGGCGGTGTAGACGAAGCCGGCCTTTTCGAAGTTTTTGCGGAGGCCGGCGTAGGCCATGGTGAGGTCGACTTTGGCCGTACCGTTGTCCAGCGGGTAGGCCTCGACGGCGGGGGCGTCGTGGGTGCGGGCGAAGTCGACGGCGCCGGTGATCAGGGTGTGCGAGATGCCCTGGCCGCGGTGACCGGGCCGGACACGGATGCACCAGAGCGACCAGACGGGGAGGTCGTCGACGTGCGGGATCGTGCGGTTGCGGGCGTAGGCCGTTTCCGAGCGGGGTGCGATGGCAGCCCACCCGACGGGCGTGTCGCCGTCGTACGCGAGCACGCCCGGAGCGATCGCCGCCTTGCACAACTCGGCGACGTACTCACCCCGCGCAGCACCGCGCAAGGCGTTGTTCTCCTTGGCCGGGATGCGATGGCTGAGGCACCAGCAAACCGTTGACGTGGGCGCCTTCGGACCGATCACGGCCCGCACGTCCTCGAAGACCGAGGCCGGACGAATCTCGATGCTCATGCCTCAGGATCGTACGCAACTGCACCGGCAACGCGTCCAGCTCTGAAGGCTCGACGGTAGGCGCTAGGAGTTGTCCGTACGGCGGCAGCGAACCGCCGGCGAAGGTTCGTCGCCGACGAGAGACCGACTCTGACCGCGATCGTCTCGATCGGGAGATCCGTCTCCTCCAGCAGTGCACGGGTTCGCGCGATGCGTTGCTGGAGGATCCACTGGCCGGGAGCCATCCCGAGCTGTTCGGCGAACCGCCGCGCAAGAGTCCGCGGTGAGACGCTGATCCGCGCAGCAAGATCCTCCACCGTGAGCGGCTCCGCCAACTGCTCGTTCGCCCAGTCGAGCAGCTCACCAAGAGAATCACCCGGTACGACGTGAGCTTCGGCGCGGTACTGGATCTGCCCGCCCTCCCGATGCGGTGGCATCACCATCCGCCGCGCGACCCGAGCCGCGTAGGCGGCACCGTGATCGGCGCGGATCAACTGCAGGCACAGGTCGATCCCGGTGCCGGAACCGCCGCTCGTGGCGACGTCGCCGTGGTCGATGTAAAGCACATCCGGATCAACTCGGACCGCCGGAAAGCGACGCTGCAACTCATCGGCGTACCGCCAGTGCGTCGTCATCCGGCGTCCGTCGAGCAACCCGGTGGCAGCCAGCGCGATCGCCCCCGAGCAGATGCTGACCAGCCGGGCTCCTCGTCGATGCGCGCGCCTGAGCGCCCGTAGTACGGGAGGAGAAGGCTCGCGATCGAGCGGCAGCCAGCCGGGGATGACGACCGTGTCCGCGCGATCCAGCGCACGCAAGCCGGCCGTCACTACCATGTCGAAGCCTTCCAGCGTCGCGATCGCGCCCGGTTCCTCTGTGCACACAGCGAAGCGGTAGTTCTCGTCCCGGAACACGGCCGCTGCACAGCCCAGTTCGAATGAGGACTGCGGTGCCGTCACCAGCGCGACCACCCGATGCGCGACCATGGCAGAAAAGTACCTGATCGGGACAATTCAGACACTGGGATCCGGTCCCCGTACGACCGACGATCGAGCTGTGCAGAACTTCGAATGGTCCTCGGTCCACGATGTCGAAGCCCGGGAGCTCTTCCCAGGCATCAGCTTGCGAACACTGTGGAAAGGCGAGGTCGCCTCAGCCCACGTGCTCGAGATGGCTCCAGGCTCTTGCTGGGAAGGCATTGATGTCCACCAGCCAGGTCCCGAAGAGGTGTTCGTTGTCAAAGGCACCTTTAACGACGGGATCCGCGACTATCCCGCCGGGTCGTTCATCCACGCTCCGGCCGGCTCGTCCCATGTTCCACAGTCCGCTGAGGGCTGCACCCTCTTCCTCTTCTACCCCGAGGGTTAGCCAAGGGCCTTCGACATTCGGGTGAGCATTTCGGTGAGGAGTTCTTCGCTGGTACCGAAGTTGAGGCGGGCATGAGTGACAGCGGCTGGGTCGTAGGTGTGGCCTGGACTGAGGGCGACGCGGGCCTTCTCGAGGAAGAACTGGGCGGGATCGCTGAGCCCAGTCGCCGTGCAGTCGAGCCAGGCGACATAGGTGGCCTGTGGGGGAGTCCAGGTGATGGCGTCGGGAAGCAGGTCGCCTAGAACAGTGCGGTTGCGATCCAGCTGCCGCAGTACGTCATCAAGCCAATCGTCGCAGGACGAGAAGGCGACCTCGGCGGCGAGGACGCCGAGGAGACCGACCTGGTCGGCCGTGAACGGCATCCGGCGTACGACGTCCTGCGCGCGATCCGACGCGGTCACCATCAGCGCCGCCTTCAACCCGGCCAGGTTGAAAGCCTTGGACGCCGACGTCAACGAGATCCCACACTCCCGCGCTGCATCCGACACCTCGAACCACGGCACGTGCTTCGCACCAGGCAGCACCATCGGCGCATGGATCTCGTCCGCGAGCACCCAGGCGCCATACGACACGCAGAGATCAGCGATCTGCTCCAGTTCGGCGTACGGCAGTGTGCGGCCGGTCGGGTTGTGTGGGTTGGCCAGGATGAGCACCTTCAGGCCACGCTGCAACTCCGCGGTCAGTTTCTCCAGATCGAACGACCTGTCGTCGTGCAACGGCAAGTGGACGAGCGAGAAACCCGCCGCCGGTAGCTGCAGGAAGAACGGGGGATAGCCCGCGGTCGCGAAACCCACCGAGCCGCCCGGCGCGATCAGCCGGCACAACTCGATCAACCCGACCATCACGTCCGGCACCAGCGTCAGCCGCTCGGGATCGACCCGCCACCCGAGCCGTCGCTCAGCGAACCCGGCGAACGCCGTACGGAGTGAATCCGGTACGCCGGGCGCGTAGCCCAGATCGCCGCGCGAGACCGCGTCGCGCAGCACCGCCGCGATCGGCTCGGCCAGTGCGAAATCCATCTCGGCCACCGTCGCGGCGATCACGCCGTCGTCGTAGCCGGACCACTTCTGGCTTCGCCGCTGCTGCAGCTCCTCGAGCGTCGCCACCTTCGGCATGAGGCCTCCTCTGCTTCGACTTTCAGTAGGAGGTACCCACAGTCAGGCCGGCGGACGCAGCTCCTGCTGCGGGGCGACCGGGAGTTTGCGGGTGTCGATGAGTCGCTGGGCGACGTCGCGAAGTTTGGTGTTGGTGTCCTGGGAGTAGCGCTTGAGGATCGCGAAGGCCCGGTCGCCGTCGACGTCGAAGCGCTCCATCAGGATGCCCATCGCCTGGCCGACCAGTTTGCGGGCGTCGACCGCCTGCGCCATCGAGGCCTCGTGCCGGGCGGTGGCGACGGCGACCGAGGCGTGCCGGGCCAGGATGTGCGCGATCGCCTCGTCGTCGGCGCCGAACGCGTCCGGGTCGGGACTGTAGAGCCCGAGGACGCCGACGGTCCGGGAGCGGCCGCTGCCGGTGAGCAGCGGGACGTCGAGCACACTGCGGACGCCGAGGGTGGCGAGCTTGGCAGACCATTCGGGCCAGCGCTGCTCGGCGCGGGTGTCCGGAATCAGTACGGTGATCTGCTCCCGGAGCGAGGTGACCAGCGGCCCGTTCTCGCTGTCGAGCTGTAGCTTGTACGCCTCGGTAACCACCGGATCGGTGACGGCGGCGATCTCGGGCCCGCTGCCGCGGGTGTAGAGCACGATTCCGGCGTACGAGCAGTTCAGGGCCTGGAGCGCGAACTGGGCGACCGCGTCGACCGTCTCCACGACCCCGTCGGCATCGTGCAGCTCGACCGCGAGCCGGGCAAATGTGTCGGCGACCTGTTGCTCGTCGGGCCCCAGGGGCGCGCCGTCGGACTGAACCATGCGCACATCATGCCAAGTCCAGCCCGCGGATCACCACGGACACGGCCGAGCGACACAGTCGGCCGTCGGTGCCGTGCGCCTCTTGTTTGCGGGTTGCCGGAACTGGTACAGCAGTCGCATGAACAGGCCGAGGATCGTCATCATCGGAGCCGGGTTCGCCGGATTCCACGCCGCCCGCCGGTTGCACCGGCTCGCCCGCGCCCGGGCCGACGTCATCATCGTGAACACCACCGACTACTTCCTCTACGTCCCGCTGCTGCCCGAGGTCGCCACCGGCATCCTCGAGCCGCGCCGGGTGACGGTGTCGATCGCGGACACGCTCCCCGGCGTCCAACTGGTGCTCGGGGAGGTCGACGGCCTCGATCTCGACAGCCGGAGGGTCCGGTACGCCGATCCGACGGGTGCCCGCGGTGAGCTCGGGTACGACCGGCTCATCATCGCCGCCGGGAGCGTCAACAAACTGCTGCCGATCCCCGGTGTCGCCGAACACGCTCACGGCTTCCGAGGGATCCCGGAAGCGGTCTTCCTCCGCGATCACCTGACCCAGCAACTGGAACTGGCCGATGCGACCGACGATCAGGACGAACGGGACGCGCTCTGCACCTTCGTCGTCGTCGGCGCGGGCTACACCGGCACCGAGGTCGCCGCACATGGCGTCCTCTACACCGAGCTCCTCCGCAAGCGGCACCCGCGGCTGCGCGACCAGCACCTGCGCTGGATGCTCCTCGACATCGCCGACCGGGTCCTGCCCGAGCTCGACGAACGACTTTCCCGTACTGCGGACAAGGTGCTGCGGGACCGCGGTGTCGAAGTACGGATGGGTCTGTCCGTCGAAGAGGCGACCGAGGCCGGCGTACGGCTCACCGACCACACGAACGTGCCGACCCGGTCGCTGATCTGGTGCGTCGGCGTCCGGCCGGATCCCGTCGTCGAGGCGCTCGGGCTGAAGACCGAGAAGGGGCGTCTGGTGGTCGACGAATATCTCCGGGTGCCGGGTCGTCCGGAGGTGTTCGCCTGCGGTGACGCGGCGGCCGTTCCGGACCTGACCCGCCCGGGCGAGATCACGCCGATGACGGCGCAGCATGCCGAACGGCAAGGTCGCCGGGCCGCGTCGAACGTGGCGGCCAGCTTCGGCACCGGCGAGCTGAAACCCTATGTGCACAAGGATCTCGGCTTCGTGGTCGACCTCGGCGGCACCCAGGCCGCGGCCGACCCGCTGCACATCCCGCTGGCCGGTCTCCCGGCGAAGGTGGTCACCCGCGGGTACCACCTGCTGTCGATGCCGGGCAACCGCCTCCGCACGGCCACCGACTGGCTTTTCGACGCCGTACTACGCCGCCAGACCACGCAACTCAACGTCATCCCGGCCGCCGACGTCCCGCTCGAAACCTCCAATCCGGAACAGGTCCGCAAACACACGAAAAGCTAACGTGCCGCAGCCAGCAGACGTTCGGCCAGCACCCGGCAGCGGTCGGTGAGGCCTGGTGGTTCGAGTACTTCGAAGGGCTGCTCGAGCAGAACCATGTGCATGAGCACCCAGTCGAGGTTGGGGCCGCCGGTGATCACTTCGCAGTCGGTGGCTCCGCGCGGATTCACGACGGCGGCCGCGGCCGGGATCTGGGCGCGAATGGTCTCGGCCGGCGCGTGGACGAGGAAACGGGCCTGATGGGGGTAGACCCGGCTTGCGACGGTCTCCTGCACGTACGCCGCCGCGTCGGGTGCGGGGCGCGGACGGAACCGCCACGTCCGCGCGGCGACCTCGGTCATCCGGTCGACGCGGAAGGTGCGCCAGTCGTCGCGGTCCAGGTCGTAGGCGAACAGGTACCAGCGCCGGTCCGAGCTGACCAGGCGATACGGCTCGACCCGCCTCCGGCGTACGGACTGCCCGGATGGATAGTCGAACCCCGCCTCGACCTGGTCGCGGCACGCTCGCGCCAGCGTCATCACCACCTCGGGATCGACCGGCGTCCGCCCGCCACCGAACGACTCCACCGCACCGGACAACGCCCGTACTTCGTGCCGCAAACGAGTCGGCAACACGCGATCGAGCTTGGTCAACGCCCGTACGGCGGCGTCGCCCGCGCTGGCCACGCCGCCGCCGGCTCCGGCGAGCAGCGAGACAGCGGTGGCGATCGCCTCCTCGTCGTCGAGGAGGAGCGGTGGCAGATCCTGGCCCGGCCCGAGTTGGTAGCCGACACCCTGGCTCGCATTGACCTGGTACCCGAGGGTGCGCAATCGCTCGACATCACGGCGTACGGTGCGCGCGGTGACGCCGAGGCGCTCGGCCAGCTCCGGGCCGGTCCAGACCTGGCGCTGCTGGAGCAGGCCGAGGAGGGTCAGCACCCGTTCGGTCGTGCCGAGGTCGTCTTCCACAATCTCCAGCTTGCCAGAACTAGCGGACCGATTCTGTCCGCTTGGGATGCCAGGGTGGATCCATGACGAAAACCCGTGAAATCCAGGTCACCTTCGACGCCAACGACCCGGCGGCTTTGTCGCTCTTCTGGCGCGACGTGCTCGGCTACGTGCACCCGGGGCCGCCCGGAGTGGAGCTCGCCGAGGGTGATGACCCGTTGGCCGCCTGGGACGAGTTCCTCGAGCGCTCCGGCGTACCGAAGGAGAAGCGGAACTCGGCGTCGGCCCTGGAGGATCCGACCAAGCAGGGGCCGCGGTTCTTCTTCCAGCAGGTCCCCGAGGGCAAGGTCGCGAAGAACCGCCTGCACCTCGACATCCGGGCAGCTCCGGGGCTCGAGGGCGACGAGCGGATGGCAGCCCTCGAGGCCGAGTGCGACCGCCTCGTCGCCCTCGGCGCCAAGCGCCTCGAACGCCACGAACCCGCGCCCCCGCTGAGCCTCGGCTTCATCGTGATGACAGACCCCGAAGGCAACGAATTCTGCCTGGACTGAGCTGGACACCCGGCGGCGGCCGGGTAGTGGGCCGCCCTTCCGGAGGCAAGCCGCCCACCCCGGTCGCCGAAAGTGCGGTACCCAGCTCGTTCAGCCGCCAAACCCAACCCATGCCTTCGGCAACCGCGCCGATCCGGGGTCGGCTGCGGCAGCGTGAAGCCGTGAAGATTCCGGAAGTTGAATGTCGGGAATGGGGGTTAGCGTGGCGGACATGGACATGGTGATGGATGAGCAGATTGCTGCGGCGGGGTTGAAGGATTGGCGGAAGTTGGGGCAGGGGTTGCATGCGCGGTACCGGGTGGGCGGGTTTGCCGAAGGGGTTCGGTTCGTGGGGGCGTTGGGGGTGGCGCATCCGCCGACGGTGACGTTGGGGGACGGGTTCGTCGATCTGAAGTTGATCAGCCAGGACGCGGTGTATCGCGATGGGGACGGCGTCGAGCATGTGGTGGAGTGGGTGACGGAGAAGGACCTCGAGGCGGCGCAGTTGGTGAGCGAGATCGCTGCTGAGCAAGGGATTGTCGCCGTACCGAGTGAGATCACCGTGATCGAGATGGCGATCGACACCGCGCATGCCGCCGCGATCGCGCCGGTCTGGGCCGTGCTGCTCACCGGAGGTCTGGAGGCGATCGGGCGCGGGAGCATCGGAAACGATGTTCGCGATGTGACCGGGCGGGTGCCGATCCTGTGGTTCCAGAAAACCGACGAGCACGAGACGCCGCGGCAGCGCTTCCATATCGACGTGTGGGTGCCGGCCGATGTGGCCGAGGAACGGATCGCCGCTGCGGTCGCCGCGGGTGGGACCGTCGTCGATGACAGCCAGGCGCCGTCGTACACGGTGATCGCCGATCAGGACGGCAACAAGGCGTGTGTCTGTACGGCGCCGGCGCCGGTCGAAAACGTGGATGCCACCTGGTCGGTCGATCGGTAGTCTCGCTGGAGTGATCGAGCTGCCGCCGTCCTTCCTCGCGATGCCGCGATGGTGGACCGAAGGCGCTGACTGGCTTGCCGCACTACCCGCAAACGCAGCGGCCCAGTGCGAACGCTGGGATCTGAAGCTCGACGGTGAAGTTGCGCACGGGTCGAACGCGATCGTCCTGCCGGTCCTCCGGTACGGCGAACCGCTGGCACTTCGCCTGTCGCCTCCGGGTGCCGAGGTCACCGAGCAGATCCACGCCCTGCGGTGGTGGAACGGCCACGGCATGGTGCGACTGGTCGACGCCGATGCGGACCGCGGCGCGATGTTGCTCGAGCGCCTCGGTGCGCCGCTGACCGGCGTACCGCTGGATGAATCGATCGCGATCCTCGGCGGTCTGATGCGCCGGCTGGCGATTTCCGGCGATCCGATGTCGTTGTCCACGGCAACGATGGCGCGCCGGCGCGCCGGGGAGTTCGGTCCGCAGTGGGATCGTCTTGGGTCTCCCTTCGACAAGTCCTGGTTGCGTGCGGCCGAGCAGCTCGGCGCCGGACCGTTGGCGACGGCGGAGCGCGACCTGGCGGTCAACGGCGACTTCCACGCAGACCAGGTACTACGCGGCGCTCGCGAACCCTGGCTGGTGGTCGACCCCGTGCTCTATCGCGGCGACATCGAGTTCGACCTTGCCCGGATCCTCTGGACCAGCCTCGACAAGATGCAGACCGACGCGGACATCCTCGAACACTTCGGCACTCTCGTCGAGACCGCCGCCCTGGACAGTGACCGGGCTCGCGACTGGGTCGTCTATCGCACGGTGGACTACTACCTCTGGGGTCTCGGCGCCGGGCTCACTGAGGATCCTGTTCGTTGCCGAAGGCTCCTTCAGGTCTTTCTGTAGCGGCCCGGCGTGGTGCCGATGACGGTGCTGAAGGCGGTGATGAAGCTGCTCGGGTTCGACCAGCCGCAGGCGTGAGCTACGTAGGTGGTGTCGTGGCCTTCGGCAAGCAATAGGAGTGCGTGGTAGATGCGTAACTGGGTGCGCCACTCGTAGAAGGTCATGCCGAACTCGTTGTGCAGCAAGCGGCTGAGCGTCCGGGCACTGGCGCCGATCGTCTGCCCGAGTTCGGCGAGCGAGGTGTTGTCCGCAGGTTGTTCGTACAGGAATCGGGCGAGTGCCTGCAGCCGATCATCCTGTGGCTCCGGCAACTGCAAAGGCTGTTCCTGTACTTCGGGGAGCTCGTCGACCAGAGCCCTCCGGAGTCGGGCGCTGTTTGCATCAGGGGTCTCGGAGTCGTAGCTGCGCGGACCAGTGAGGGTGAGTAGAAGTTCGCGCGTGAGAGCGGAGACCGCGAACACGGCAGGACGATCCGGAAGTAGCCGGGCCAGGGTTGCCGGGAGGAACAGGATTCGCATGTCGGTGTCGCCGTGAGCCCGGTGGTAATGACTGAAGCCGGCCGGTGTCCAGCCGACTCGATTCGCCGGGACGATCGACGTACCGCGTTCGGTGTGCACGGTCAGCACGCCACTCGCCGCATACACCAGATGTCCACGACGATGGGAGTCCGGCCGGCTCGATCCGCCGGACGACCAGAGGTGCATCCCACCCGAGGCCCATAGGCGCGAAGTCTGGGGAACTTGGCGGCCGTCGAGCATAAGTTGGCAGTTTACCGGTGGGCAGCCACGGCACTCACTGACGAGGGTGGACGCATGACGATGATGCGAGCCGCAGTTTGTGTCCGGCCGGGCGAACCGGAGGTCCTCGAGATCCGAGATGTCCCGGTGCCGCCGGTCCGGGACGGCTGGAGTTTGGTGCAGGTGAAGGGCGCGGGGTTGAACCGTTCGGAACTCCGGACCCGGCAGGGGCATTCGCCGGCTGTCCGATTTCCGCGGGTGCTGGGGATCGAGTGTGTCGGGGTGGTTGCCGCTTCGACCGATCCGGCGCTGCCGGAGGGGTCGACGGTCGCGGCGGTGATGGGCGAGATGGGTCGCGCGTTCGACGGTGGTTATGCGGAGTACGCGCTGGTTCCCAACACATTGCTGATGCCGGTCGTCACGAGTCTGCCCTGGGAGGTGTTGGCCGCGCTTCCGGAGAGTTACCTCACGGCGTACGGCGCTCTGGATACGTTGGGGATCAAGGCGGGCGGTCGGTTGCTGATCCGCGGCGGTACTTCGTCGGTGGGGATGGCGGCGGCGTCGATCGCGTCCGGCTACGGGGCCGAGGTCGCCTCGACGACGCGGCGGGAGGATCGGCTCGGCGCGTTGACTGCTGCCGACCATGTCCTGGTCGACCGGCCGGCGACTGCGGATCGCGGTGGCTCACTGGCGGCGAGCGTGCACTCGATCTGGCCGGACGGCCCGGACTACGTTCTGGATCTCGTCGGGGCGAGTACCGTGCCGGATTCGCTGCGGCTGGTGCGTCGGGGTGGGACGGTCTGCGTGGCTGGTTCGCTCAGCGGCTGGCTGATCCCGGACTTCGAACCCATCGCGATGATCCCGTCCGGCAGCAGGCTCACCGCGTTCCACAGCCAGAACCTCGCCGGCAACTCCGCCGTGCTCCAGCAGATCGTCCGCGAGGTCGAGGCCGGCACCTACCGCCCCAACATCCACCGCGCCTTCCCTCTCGACGAGGTCGTTGCCGCCCACCACTACATGGAAGCCAACCACTCCACCGGCAAGCTAATCCTGCTGCCTTAACTCGTCGGTGAAGCGGGGCGGCAGGTAGCCGGCCTCGCAGCCCACCAGGTGACAGGGCGGGGTCTCAGCTGGTGCAGTTGAGGGTGCCTGTGCGGAGGGCGTGTTTGCTGCTGTTGCCGTCGTCGGACCAGAGGACGGCTTTGTGGCCGGAGGTGCAGGCGGGGGACAGGGCGAATCCTTCGTTGTTCAGGTTGGACATGCCGGATGGGCGGCTGTAGGTCGCGGTGACGGCGAACCTGCCTTGGACGTTGAGGTCCAAGGTCTTGGTCTGGCCTGAGCAGGTGTTGTCGCATTCGGCCCAGAGGTGGCCGGTGCTGGGGTCGAACTCGAGGTCCATCAGGCCGCTGAAGCCGGTGGTGATGGTGGCGACGCGGGTGTAGCTGCTGCTCGTTTGGTTCAGGGCGTAGGCGTAGATCGTGGCGTTGTCTTCGAGACCTACGAAGTACAGGCCGGTGCCGTGGTCTGAATAGCTGCTGGGGTTGTAGGTCGCGCCCGTGTGCTCGTCGCGGAAGGCGTGGGTAGTGAGGAACGTGTCGGGGATCCAGGAGATAGCTTCGAGACCCCCGTTCGGGTCGACTTCGGGGAGGTCCGAAGTGAGGTCCCACTCGGCTGTCGCGTTGAGCGAGGACGCGGTCGAGTTGGGGTCGAAGCGGAGGACTTTGAGCAGGCTCTCGTTGTCATTGTTGTTGTCCCGCTCGGTGGAAACCACCAGGCCGTCCGGTGTCGAGACGACCCCTTCAGCATCCGGATCACCTTCGCCGTTGCTGTAGCGCAAGGGCTTCCCGCTGCTCGGACTCGGCTGCCAGATCGACCCGTTCGGCACCACCTTGTAGATCGTCCCGGGCCCGTTCTTCACCGCCCAGACCACAGTCGCGCTCTGAAAGGACAGCCCACTCAGATTCGTCCCGAAGACATTGCTCCCATCCGCCACCGCAACCGCGGATCCACCCGGCCAAGTGCTGGCGGCCCAGCTGTACGACGTACTGCTCAACGTGAGTCCCGCAACAGCAACCGCAACAACAGTCCTCCGAAGCCAGCTCATCTGTTTCCTCTCGTGGGGCGACGAGTTCGTCGGGGGCACCTGCCACCGACGAAGTACAGGTTGTCCGAGTGTTCCCGTAGGAACTGGCAGCGGCAACCCCACCCGTCGAGCCTTGACCCACCGGCGTGGCGAGGTCGGGTATGCCGCGGAGCTTGGCCTGGTGGAGGGCCGTCCCGATCGACAGGAAATGGAGGGGTAGCTGTCTGGGTTTCACGCTCAGGGTGGGAGCACTGGGGGTGATTTCGGGGTCCATTTCCTGTCGATCGGGACACCCGGGCGGCTGCTGCCGGGTGGGCCTCGCGGGTGAGCGCGATCGGGTTCGATGCGAAGCGCTGTTTGACAATCGCGCGCCGAGACGCCGGGGTTCGCGGGTGGCTCGCCGGGCGAAGACTGTGCTTGCCCACTCGTCGCATGAGGGGGAGGCGTCATGGATATAGTTGGGCGTCCTACTAATTGGTCAGCGCGGGCTAGCCGGGAATGGAGCGGGATGAGCGGGATGCCGGTGGTGACCAGGGTTGAGGGGCGGGCCGGGCATATCGTGCTCGATCGGCCGGGGGCGATCAATGCGTTGACGCATGAGATGGTCTCGATCATTCAGGGCGCGCTGGATGAGTGGGCCGACGATCCCGCGGTGCAGACGGTTGTGCTGACTGGTCGTGGGGAGCGGGGGCTGTGTGCGGGTGGGGACATCGTGTCGATCTACCGCGACGGGCTCGTCGGTGGGACGGACTCGCTGGCGTTCTGGGCTGACGAGTACAGGCTGGACGCGACGATCGCGGAGTACCCGAAGCCGTTCGTGGCGATCATGGACGGGATCGTGCTCGGTGGCGGGATCGGGCTCTCGGCGCACGCCGACGTACGGGTGGTGACCGAGCGGTCGAAGATCGGGATGCCCGAGACCGGGATCGGATTCTTCCCCGACGTCGGCGGGACGTATCTGTTGTCGCGGGCGCCCGGGGAGCTCGGTACGCACCTGGCGCTGACGGCCGGCTTGGTCGGAGCGGGCGACGCGATCGCGGTGGGACTGGCCGATTGGTATGTGCCGAGCGAGCGACTGCCTTTGTTGCTCGAGGCACTGGCTTCCGAGGCGCCACTGGATGCGTTGGCGAAGATGACCGAGCCACGACCGGGGTCGACCCTGCTGGTTGATCAGGAGTGGATAGACGCGGCGTACGAAGGTGACGACGTGGTGAAGATCCATGCCCGGCTGGCTGCTTCCAGCATCGCGGCGGCTCGTGAGACTGCCGTAGTACTGGCTTCGAAATCGCCGACCTCAGTGCATGTGACGCTGAGGGCGTTGCGGAGTGCGGCCGATCTGCCGTCGTTGCGGGCCGTGCTGGATCAGGAGTATCGGCTGGCGGTGCGGTTCCACGGGTCGCACGATTTTCTGGAGGGGGTGCGGGCGCAGGTGATCGACAAGGATCGCTCGCCGAACTGGTCTCCGGGTGAACTCGCCGACGTTGCCGGCGATGCCGTCGCCGCCTACTTCGCCGGCCTCGGCGCCGACGAGCTGGGCCTCGCCGACGGGTGAGGGTCACCGGTCGGACACTGGTGGTGATGGCGGCGTACGTCGTACCGGAGATTAACTTAACTGCGTCAAGAATACTGCGCTCAGGACCTTGACATCGTCTGCGGGAGCCATCAGGGTTCCAATATCCTATCCGATCTGTGGTTGGGGCCGGGGGCTGTTGAACCACGAAGAGAGGGCATTCCGCTGATGACCAGGTTCCTTCGAAACAAGGCGATGCGAGGCATCCTCGCGGGGGTGCTCGCCGCCGTCGTGCTGCCGGCCGGGCTGACCGCGTCGGCCGCCCGG